>DASTCF010000058.1:0-44243 GCA_035711365.1 Gemmatimonadales bacterium | reverse complement strand
GGCCCGACGCCCTCTACTTCGCATTGAACGACCGCGTGGTGCGGTGGACCTGGGCTCCGGGGCAACTGGAGCCGTCCGGTGAGCCGGTGACCATCTTGGGGAACCTGCCGACCGCCGGCAATCACGGCGCAAAGTCGATCGCGCTGGGCCAGGACGATGCGCTGTACCTCGGCGTCGGTTCCGCCTCGAACAGCTGCCAGCGGGAGAATCGTGCGGACAGTTCCCCGGGCCAGGACCCGTGCCCGGAGCTCGCAACCCGCGCCGGGATCTGGCGGTTCGACGCCGCGAAGGTAGGCCAGCGCCAAGAGGATGGTGTGCGGTTCGCCACCGGCCTCAGGAATCCGACCGCAATCGCGATCCAACCGGCCGGCGGGGTACTTTATGCGGCGCCTCTCGGCAGGGACCAGCTGAGCGACAACTGGGGATACTCGGACTCGCTCAATGCCGAACTTCCGTCGGAGGAGTTCGTGGCCGTTCGCAACGGCGACGACTTCGGATGGCCCTACTGCTACAACGATCACCTCAGGCGCCTGAAGGTGCTGGCGCCGGAGTACGGCGGCGACGGCAAGACGGTAGGGCGATGCGCGAAGGCCAAGCAGCCGGCGATCGGATTCCCTGGGCACTGGGCCCCGATGGCGATCGCGTTCCAGACTTCGGAGGCTTTCGGCAGGGAGTATCTTGGTGGCGCGTTCATCGCGTTCCACGGCTCGTGGAACCGCGCGCCGCTGCCGCAGGCCGGGTTCCGGGTCGTGTTCGTCCCCTTCCGGGACGGCAAGCCGACCGGGGAGTATGCGACCTTCGCTGCGCGGCGGGACAATCCGCAGGGCCTTCGGGCGGCCGGCGTGGCGATCGGTCCGGACGGCTCGCTGTACATTTCAGACGAGAACGCGGGCACCATCACACGTATCGTGCGCCGGCCCTGAGGCCGCGCGCCACTCATCAAGGAGGTCCGATGCAACACTGGAAGCGGGGGGCGTTTGTGCTGGCCCTCCTCGCGCCCGCGGTTGCCGGGAGTGCGGGGGCCCAGGAGCCGCTCGACGTCGGTGCCGTCGCTCCCGATTTCTCGCTGATCGGTGCGACGAAGGATGGCGTGATCAAGGACTCCGTCCGCCTCAGCGACTTCCGCGGCGAAACGGTCGTCCTGGCCTTCTTCTTCAAGGCGCGGACCAAGGGCTGAACGGTCCAAATGAACGCGTACCGTGATCAGTACGCGACGGTCTTCAACAGCGGCGAGAAGGTCGTCCTCCTCGCGATCAGCGCCGACAGTCCCGAGGCGTTGCATTCGTGGGCCAGCGACTCGGGCTATCCGTTCCGGTTCCTGAGTGATCCCGGCGGGAAGGTCGGGCAGGCATACGGCGCCTTCAATGCGACCTACAGCCTCGACAACCGGAACCTGTTCGTCGTGGGGCCCGATGGGAAAATTGCCTACCGGGCGATCCCGTTTCGGGAAGTCGATCCCCAGGCATACAAGGACCTCGACGCGGCGATCGATGGCCTCGCTGCCAATCACTGACCCCATTCCGCCGCCGGGCGGCCCCGTCTAGCTTCCGCCGATGCTTGCGCTGCTCAAGCTCCTGCAGGCGCTCGTCAAGGCGCTCCATTCCGAGGGCACGCCCGGGCAGGTCGCGGCCGGGATGGCCCTCGGCGCGGCGCTCGGACTCACCCCGCTCATCAATGTCCACAACGTGCTGATCTTCGCGTTGATCCTGGTCCTGAACGTCTCTTTCGGCGGCGCGATGCTGGGGTGGCTGTTCTTCACCCCGTTCGGATTCATGCTCGATCCGCTGTTCGATGTCATCGGAAGGAAGCTCCTTCTCGAGTCACCGTCGCTTACTCCTCTTTGGACGGCGTGGTACAACACCCCGGGCGCGCCGTACACGAACTTCAATAACACCGTGGTGCTCGGGAGTTTCGTGTCGTGGATGCTCTTGGCGCTCCCGATTTTCATCCTGGCCCGGATCGGTGTAACCAGGTACCGGGAGACGATCGGCGAGCGGGTCCGGCAATCGAAGTTCTACAAGGCGATCACCGCCTCCAAGGCGTACAACATGTATCGCCTGTTCCGGCCGGAGTAAGCGATGCGTGTCCGCCTGGTGCGCTGGTCCGGCCTGCTCCCGCTCCTCGGATTCTTCGTGCTGCTCGGAATCGGCTGGCTCCTCTTCGGTGATTTCATCGTGGAGCAGACCAGCGAGGAAGCGTCCACGGAGCTCCTCGGCACACAGGTGGATGTCGCCTCGCTGCACATTCGTGAGACCCAGTCCGCCGTGGATATCGGCGGGCTCGAGATTGCTGATCCGTTCAACCCGATGCGCAACCTCATCGAGGCCCGCGGCATCCGGCTCGCGCTCGAGCCCGAACCCCTGCTCGAGAAGAAGCTGGTCATCCGCCACCTCAGCCTGGACGATCTCCGGTTCGGCACCGCCCGGCGGAAGGCCGCGCGGCCCGTCAAGGGCGGGGGCTTTGCCCCGCAGACGCTCCGCGCGCTCAATGAGTGGCGGGAGCAGTTCGATGTGCCGTTGCTTTCCCTGACGCCGATCGACACGATCAAGGCGATTGTCCTCGACCCTTCCCAGTTGTCCACTGTGTCCGCCGCGGAGGCGCTCCGCACCCGGGCGGATTCCACGAAACAGGCGCTCGAGACCCAGTGGGCCGCGATCGACATCACCGGGGTCGTGGACAGTGCGAACGCCATCGCAAAGCGACTCGAAGGGGTCACGACGACCCAGCTCGGTCTCGACGGAACGCGCAGGGCGGTGGCGGACGTGCAACGCGCGATCGCGCTGGTGGACGGTACCGAGAAGCAGGTGAAGGGGCTCGCCGACGGCGTGCAACGGGGCGTCAGCGGTCTCGCCGCCGGCGTGGCATCCGTCAACGAGGCCCGGCAGCGGGAC
Organism: Gemmatimonadales bacterium; assembly: GCA_035711365.1. Taxonomy (GTDB): domain Bacteria; phylum Gemmatimonadota; class Gemmatimonadetes; order Gemmatimonadales; family GWC2-71-9; genus DASTCF01. The sequence goes on along the minus strand of DASTCF010000058.1, from coordinate 41,352 downwards.
TACGCCTTCGTCCGGGGGCTGATGAAGCTGCCCTCGCTCGAGGGTCCGGCGATCGGCGGTGCGCTCTTCGGACAGGTTAGCATCGATCGCTTCCAGCGCGCGGTGTACTGGGCCGAGTTGGCACAGAAATACCTGCCGCCCGGCTTGAAGCCACAGTCCCAGTCCGGACCGAAACGGCTGCGCATGGACGGCACGACGGTTCGCTTCCCCCTCGAGAAGCACTGGCCGCCCTTCCTCCTCCAGGCCGGCGACCTGAGTTTCAGCCTCGCCAGCGGCGTGGCAAAGGGTTCATACGCGCTCGAGGTCCGCAACGTAACTACGACGCCGGCCCTCCTCGGCCGCCCGACCACGTTCACAGCATCCCGTTCCGCTCCAGGAACCTCATTGCCGTTGATCGACGTGCGGGGCCTGCTCGATCATACCCGCGCGACGCCACGCGACCAGGTGCGCGCGGCACTGGCCCGGGTTCCGCTCCCGGCGTTCGACCTGCCGGGCCTTCCCTTCCGGGTCGAGCCGGGGCAGGGCAGCATGCGCTTCGACTTCACGCTCGTGGGGCGTGACGTCGACGCCCGCTGGAATATCCGCTCCACGGAGGTCCACTGGCCGGTGGACTCCTCCCGCGCCCGCACACTGACCGATATGGAATCCCTCGTTGGCCGGGTGCTGGAGGGGCTTGGTACGCTCGAGGTCGAGGCACGGCTCATCGGGCCGCTGGCGCATCCGAGGCTGTCGGTGCGTTCCAATCTCGACGATGCCGTTGCAGCCCGCCTGCGCAGCCTGCTCGGGGAGGCGGTCGCCGCCGGCGAGCGGATGGCCCGCGCCAAGGTAGACAGTGTTGTAAATGCCCAGGTTCAGCCGGTGCTCGCGCAGGTCGGCACAATCACCGCCGAGGCGGAGCGGCGGGTCCCCGCGGCTCAGGGTCAGCTCGATCAGGTCAAGGCGCTCCTCGAGGACCGGCTGAAAACTCTCACCGTTGGCCTGGGTGGCCAGTTCAAGTTGCCGGGCCTGCCGTAACGGTCCCTTCGCAAGGGCCCTTGCCCGGCGTAGATTGACGGGTCTTCCACTTCTCCAGTCGAGGCGTAATGCGAATCGGAGTACCGGCGGAAACGGCGGCGCACGAGCGCCGTGTGGCCCTCATCCCGGACGCCGTCACGAAGCTCAGGGCGGCCGGTTGCGACATCCTCGTGCAGCGCGGCGCGGGCGACTCCGCATTCTTCCCGGATGCGGCGTACGCGTCGGCCGGCGCGACCCTGGTTGGCGCGCCCGAAGCGCTGGGCGCGGACCTCGTCCTCAAGGTGCAGCGGCCCTCTCTCGAGGAGGCGGCCCAGCTCCGCGAAGGCGCGGCGCTCATCGCACTCCTCTCGCCCGCGGCGGGTGGTGATCTCTTCGACCTGCTGGCGCGCCGCCGGGTGACGGCGTTCGCCATGGAGCTGGTGCCGCGGACTACCAAGGCCCAGTCGATGGACGTGCTCTCGTCTCAAGCCACCATCGCCGGCTACAAGGCGGTTCTGCTCGGTGCCGCGGCCATGGGCCGCATTCTGCCGATGCTGACCACCGCCGCCGGCACCCTGCCTCCGGCCCGGGTCTTCGTCGTGGGCGCAGGAGTCGCCGGCCTCCAGGCCATCGCGACCGCGCGTCGGCTCGGTGGTCTTGTCTCGGCGTTCGATGTGCGGTCCGTCGTGAAGGAGCAGGTCCAGAGCCTCGGCGCCAGCTTCGTGGAGCTTGCCGCCGTTGAGGGTGAGGGAGCAGGTGGTTACGCGAAGGAGCTGGCGGAGGAGCAACAGCGACGGGTGCTCGAAGCGGTCGGGGCGCACGCCGCCGGCCAGGACCTGGTGATCACCACGGCACAGATTCCCGGCCGGCCCGCGCCGCGCCTGCTCTCGGGCGACGCCGTCCGCGCCATGAAGCCCGGCTCCGTGATCGTGGATCTTGCGGCGGAGTCCGGCGGCAACTGTGAGCTCACCCGCGCGGGGGAGCCGGTTGTCGTCAATGGCGTTACGGTGCTGGGCCCGATCAACCTCTCAGCGAGCGTTCCGCAGCACGCCAGCCAGATGTACAGCCGGAATGTCCTGACGTTCGTCCAGTACGCCCTCAAGGACGGCGCGCTCAACGTGGACCTGGCCGACGCAATTACCGGCCCGATGTGCGTCACGCACGCGGGCGAACTCCGCACGCAGAAGGTGGCCTGAACATGGAAGCCCTGATGTTGAGCATCGTCATCTTCACGCTCGCCACGTTCCTCGGCGTCGAGCTGATCAACCGGGTTCCGACCACGCTGCATACGCCCCTCATGTCGGGTGCCAATGCGATCAGCGGCATCACCATTGTGGGCGCGCTCGTCGTGGCCGGTGGCGGGCACGGCTGGATCTCGTGGGCGTTGGGCTTCGGGGCGGTGGTGCTCGCCATGATGAATGTCGTCGGAGGGTACGCGGTTACCGATCGCATGCTGCAGATGTTCACGAAGAAGCCGGAGGCGAAGTAATGCCATCCGGTCTCACCGAACTGCTCTACCTCGTTGCTGCCGTCCTCTTCATCATCGGCCTCAAGCGGCTCTCCAGCCCGCTCACTGCCCGGCGCGGGAATCTCGTGTCCGGCGTCGGGATGCTGATCGCTATCGCTGTCACTCTCCTGAACCGCCACATCCTGTCCTTCGAGGTGATCCTGGCCGGCGTGGTGGTCGGCTCCGCGCTCGGCTGGTGGATGGCGCGCACGGTCCACATGACCGCGATGCCCCAGATGGTCGCGCTCCTCAACGGATTCGGCGGAGGCGCGTCGCTCTTCGTCGGGGGTGCGGAGTTCCTCAAGGTGGAACTCGCCGGCGGAACTGCGCCCATGGACGTGGCCATCACGACGCAATTGAGCCTGCTCATCGGCGCCGTCACCCTGACCGGGAGCATCATCGCGTGGGCCAAGCTGCAGGAGGTCATGACCGGCCGGCCGATCACTTTCCCGATGCAGAAGGTCGTGAATGCCGTCTGGTTCCTGGCGATCGCCGTGCTCGCGATTTACCAGATTCGCACGCCGGAACAGCTCCTGTGGCCGTTCTACCTCGTGATCGGCCTCTCGCTCGTGCTGGGTGTATTGCTGGTGATTCCGATCGGCGGCGCCGACATGCCGGTCGTCATCTCGCTCCTCAACTCCTATTCCGGTATCGCCGCGGCGATGACCGGGTTCGTCATCCACAACGACGTGCTGATCATTGCGGGCGCGCTGGTCGGCTCGTCCGGAATCATCCTCAGCCAGATCATGTGCAAGGCGATGAATCGCTCGTTAACCAACGTGCTGTTCGGGGCGTTCGGTGGCGGCACGGCTTCGGGCAAGTCCGCCGCCGGCCTGACCGTGCGCCAGGTGACGGTCGAGGACGCCGCCATGCAGATCGCCTACGCCCAGTTCATGGTGGTGGTCCCTGGCTACGGACTCGCGGTGGCCCAGGCCCAGCACGCGGTGCGGGAGCTCGCCGACCTGGTCGAGCGCCGGGGTGGAGAAGTGAAGTACGCGATCCATCCCGTGGCGGGGCGAATGCCCGGGCACATGAACGTGCTGCTCGCCGAGGCCAACGTGCCCTATGACAAGCTCTGCGAGATGGACCAGATCAACGACGAGTTCCAGCGGGCCGACGTGGCGCTGGTGGTCGGCGCCAATGATGTCGTCAACCCCGCGGCACGGACCGATGCCGGCAGCCCCATCTACGGGATGCCGATCCTCAATGCCGATCAGGCGAAGAGCACGATTGTTCTGAAGCGGAGCATGAACGCGGGCTTCGCCGGGATCGAGAACGAGCTTTTCTACAGCCCGAAGACCGCGATGCTGTTCGGCGACGCCAAACAGACGCTGACGAAGCTGGTAGCGGAGGTCAAAGTCGTGTAGCGCAAGGAGGTCGCAGATGACGTACCTGGGTCTAATCGAGGTCTACGTCTTCATCCTGGCTGGATTCGTGGGGTTCATGGTCATCACCCGCGTCCCGCCCCTGCTTCACACCCCGCTCATGTCCGCCACCAACGCGATCTCCGCCATCTCCCTGGTGGGGTCGCTGGTGGCGGCCGGGGCCGACCGGAACCAGGTCAGCACGATCCTGGGCTTCGTCGCCGTCATATCGGCCACCATCAACGCGGTCGGTGGATTCATCATTACTGACCGGATGCTGAAGATGTTCCGCCGGAAGCCGGGGCCGGGGGCGGAGGACCAGGCCAGATGACCCCCCGTGAGCTGTTGGTCCAGGCCACCTACCTCACAGCTTCAATCCTCTTCATTCTTGGACTCCGCAGCCTGACGCGCGCGGATAGCGCGCGGCGTGGCATGCAGCAGGCCGCGCTCGGGATGGTGATCGCCGTCTGCGGGACCCTCCTCCACCACGACATCGTGTCCTACCGCTGGATCCTCGCGGGCCTGGTCATCGGGTCGATCATCGGCTACCCGCTGGGCACGATGGTGCCGATGACCGCGATGCCGCAACGGATCGCGATTTCGCACGTGTTCGGCGCCCTGGCCGCCACCCTCGTCGGGATCGCGGAGTATTACACCCACCTCCGCGACGGGGTCGCGATCTCGACTCCGCTGATGGCTGCGCTTGGCTTCGAAGTGGTCTTCGGTGCGCTGACCGTGAGCGGAAGCTTCATGGCGTTCAGCAAGCTCCAGGAACTCATCAGCGGCCGGCCACACACCTATCGCGGCCAGAACGTGATGAACATCTCCCTGTTCGCCGCGACCCTCGCGGTCTTCGGCTACCTCCTGGTCAACCCCGGTGACGCCCGGCTGTTCTACCTGATGGTCGGCATGTCGTTCCTGTTCGGATTCCTGCTCGTGCTTCCCATCGGGGGTGCGGACATGCCGGTTGTCATCTCACTCATGAATTCCTACGCGGGACTCGCGTCCTCCGCCACGGGGTTCGCGATCGGCAACAACGTGCTGATCATCGCTGGCGCGCTGGATGGCGCCTCCGGCTTCATCCTGTCCATGGTGATGAGCAAGGCGATGAACCGCTCCTTCGGCAACGTGCTGTTCGGCGCGTTCGGAAGCGCAGCCACCGCGGGGTCGGCTCAGAGCGTGGAGGGACTCTCGGTCAAGGCGATCTCGGTCGAGGACGCGGCCATGCAGCTGGCGTATGCCCGCGTGGTCATCGTCGTGCCCGGGTACGGGCTGGCCGTGGCGCAGGCCCAGCATGTCGTGCGGGAGCTGGCCGATCTGATCGAGAAGCGCGGTGGGGAGGTGAAGTATGCGATCCACCCTGTCGCGGGACGCATGCCCGGTCACATGAACGTCCTGCTCGCCGAGGCGAATGTCCCGTATGACCGGTTGGTGGAGATGGACGAGATCAACAGCCAGTTCCCGCAAGCCGATGTCGCGCTGGTGGTGGGGGCGAACGACGTCGTGAATCCCGCCGCACGGAGCGACACGTCGAGCCCGATCTATGGCATGCCGATCCTGAACGTCGATCAGGCGAAGGGTATCATCGTGCTCAAGCGGAGCATGAATCCCGGCTTTGCCGGCATCGAGAACCAGCTGTTCTACAACGAAAAGACCTCGATGTTGTTCGGGGACGCAAAGCAGTCGCTCACGAAGCTGGTGGCGGAGGTGAAGAGCCTATGACTCTCCCCACTGCCGGACGTCCCGGATCTCCGCCGTCCGGCTGATCCGCTCCTGCGCCTCCCGGTAGTTGCGCAAGAAATCCTTCTGCCATGCCTCGGGCATATTCGCCCGGAAGTACTCCGCGTTCATGACCTCCCCGTCCGGCCGCTCGTGAGTCTCGACGATTTCCCCGAGGAAGAGGGTCGAGGGGCCGGCGTCCATCGTGTTGAGTACCCGGCATTCGAACGCCGCGAAGCAGTCCGTCAGGATCGGCACCCCAAGGCCGCCGATCTGGTGCGGAACTCCCGTCAGCTTGTCCGGAATGTCCCGACCGCTCACGAAGCCGAGGCGATGGACCAGGTCAAACTGGCCCCGATGGAGCAGGTGGGCGCCGAAGCGGCCGCTCTTCCAGATCAAGTCATGGCTCAGGTGCCACTTGTGGACGTACATCGACAGCCGCGGGTGTTCTGGGGAAATCGAGGCCCGGATGGCGCTGTCGAGAATCATGCCGTTGGTCCGCCCTCCGTGGGCGGAGGTCACGGCCACGAGGGGGCCGGCGAGCCGACGCAGCAGCTCGTACGCGGTGGAGGTGAGCATGGGCCGGAATGTACGCGGCAGCCGGGAATCCGGCCAACCTGAGGGTGCAATTCGGGGGTGCTGCGGCGTCTCTCGGTTACTGGGGAACGAACGAGAGGGTCAAGAGGTTATCTGGGCTATGGGACGTCCGGGACGTCCCACGGGCAAGTTGTTGCCGGGTGCGACGTTGCCAGAATGACAGGCATCTGGTTGAGTCTGGGGGTCGAACGGGAACCGATTCGCCGACATTATCGCAACTCGTTCGAACCGATGATGTTAGCTAAGCCGTTGATTTTCGGTAGCTTAGCGGTTATGTTTCTCGACTGTTTTTGGGGCGGTCCCCGCGACCGCAGCAGGTATACAGTGACGGGGTTTCCTGAGGAGGTCTGAACGGTGACTGTCAAGCCTCGCCAGAAGCGTCGTGCGGTTCGTCCCGCACAGATTGCGAAGGCGGTCGACGAGGGACGCGAGTCTCTCGACCTCTACCTCGACGAGATCAGCCGCGTCCCCCTCCTCAACCGTGAGGAGGAGATGGAGCTTGCCCGGAAGGCCTTCCGCGGCAGCGTGGCGGCCCAGGAAAAGCTGGCGCGTCATAACGTGCGGTTCGTCGTTTCCGTCGCAAAGAAGTTCCAGAACCGCGGCGTGCCGCTGGTCGATCTCATCGGTGAAGGCAACCTCGGCCTGATGACCGCCGCCCGGAAGTTCGATCCGGACCGTGGCGTCAAGTTCATCTCGTATGCGGTCTGGTGGATCCGGCAGGCGGTCCAGGCGGCTATCGCGCGCCACGGCCGTCCGGTGCGCGTGCCGCTCAACCGGACCGCCGACCTCAGCCGTCTGGGCCGTACCACGACGCTCCTCAAGGAGCGACTCGGCCGGATGCCAACCACCGAGGAGCTGGCCCGGGCGACCGGGCTCACCGTGGAGGCCGTGCGGAGCCTGAGCGCGCTGAATACCGAGGCGGTCCGGCTCGATCACCCCACGCGGGATGGCGATGGCAACGAGCGGATGGAGCGCTTCGCCATGGCCGAGCAGGAGGGCACGGATTCCGCCACGATGATGAACAGCCAGACCAGCGACATCGAGGCGGCGTTGTCGGTCCTCCCGCCGCGGGACGCCAAGGTGCTGCGCCTCTACTTCGGGCTGGATGACGGAAACAGCCGCACGCTGGAGGAGATCGGCCGCATGATGGGCGTCACCCGCGAGCGGATCCGCCAGCTGCGGGATCGTGCGCTGCTTCGCCTGCGTGAGGGCGAGACCGGCGAGCGGCTGCGGGACCTGGTCGCCTAGCGGCGTCCATCGACCGGCTATCGAGGCCGGGCAGGGAAGCGACCCTCCGGTAGTCCTACCGGGGGGTCGCTTTGCTTATGGCGTTGAGCGCCATCCGGGCCCGTGTGATGTCGTCGTCGCCCTGGACGACGATTCAATTGGGGTTGGCAGACCGGGCGGCGGTGGAGAAGTCCCCGATGTTTCAAAATGAAAACCCTCCGGCTGGCTGCCGGAGGGGCAAGGTGATCGCCGGAATCGGCGGGCCCGTCAGGCCGTGCCGGCGAACATCCTCAGGACGCGCTGCAGAATCCCGCCGTGCCGGTAGTAGTCCAACTCGACCTGGCTATTGAGCCGGGCGATCGCCTCAAAGCGCTTGATGGTGCCGTCCTCGCCGGTCGCGACGACCTGCACCCGACCGCCCGGCGTCAGCCCGTCCGCAATCCCTGTGAGGGTGAACGTCTCCCGGCCGGTCAGGCCGAGGGACGCGCGGTTCTGGCCGGGCATGTAGGCCAGCGGCAGCACGCCCATGCCGACCAGGTTGCTCCGGTGAATCCGCTCGAAGCTCTCCGCGATGACGGCCTTCACGCCGAGCAGAACGGTGCCCTTCGCGGCCCAGTCCCGGCTGGATCCGGTCCCATACTCCTTGCCCGCCAGGACGACCAACGGCGTGCCTCCGGCGATGTACCTCATGGCCGCATCGTAGATGGAGAGGACCTCCCCGGTCGGGAAGTGGACGGTCCAGTTGCCTTCCTTGTCGGGCACGAGGGCGTTCTTGATTCGCACGTTTCCGAACGTCCCCCGCATCATCACCTCGTGATTGCCGCGCCGGGCGCCGAACGTATTCCAGTCGGGCTGCTCTACGCCATGCTCCTTGAGGTACCGGGCGGCGGGGCCGTTCTTGGGGATGGCTCCGGCGGGCGAGATGTGGTCGGTGGTGACCGAATCCCCCAGGGCGGCGAGCACACGGGCGCCGGTGATGTCGGCGAGCGGAGCCGGGCTGGGGGCCAGCGACTGGAAGAACGGCGGCTCCTGCACGTAGGTGCTCGCAGCATCCCAGGCGTACCGGCTGTCCTTCGGGACCCGAAGCGCCTGCCAGGCCTCATCGCCATCGAACACCTTCCCGTACTGCTCCGTGAACTTCTCCGGCTTGAGCGCGCTCGCCATCGTCGCGGCGATTTCCTGTGGGCTCGGCCAGATGTCCTTGAGGAACACCGGTTCGCCCTGGTCCGAGATGCCGAGCGGCTCGGTGGCCAGGTCAGCGTTGACACGCCCGATGAGCGCGAAGGCCACCACGAGCATCGGAGAAGCCAGGTAATTGGCGCGGACCTGGGGGTGAATGCGCGCCTCGAAATTCCGGTTGCCCGAAAGTACCGCCGCCACGACCAGGGAGTGCTCGTCGATGGCGCGGGCCACCTCGTCGGGCAATGGCCCGCTGTTGCCGATGCAAGTCGTGCAGCCGTAGCCGACGGTCTGGAACCCCAGCCGGTCGAGGTACGCCGTCAGCCCCGACGTGTTGAGGTAGTCGGTGACGACCCGTGAGCCTGGCGCCAGGCTGGTCTTGACCCAGGGACGGGTTTTCAGGCCCCGTTCGACCGCCTTCTTCGCCAGGAGTCCTGCCCCGATCATGACGGACGGATTCGAGGTGTTGGTGCACGAGGTGATGGCGGCGATGACGGCCGCACCGTCATGGATCTCGTGGTGTTCGCCGTTCAGCGTGATCGGGACGGTCGGCGCCGGTGCGACCGTCGTCGCGGTCTGTCCGCCCTCGTCCATCCACCGGGAATAATCGGCCTGGGCCAGTTCGCGTCGGGCCGAAGGCACGGTCGGCTGCATGAGCTCCGGCAGACTCACGGCGAAGTTCCGTTTGAGCTCCCGAAGCGGCACGAGATCCTGCGGCCGCTTCGGGCCGGCCAGGCTCGGCTCGATGGTCGCGAGGTCGAGCTCGAGCGTGCTGGTGAATTCCGGGTCCGGGGTCGCATCGGTGCGGAAGAGTCCCTGCTCCTTGCAGTAGCGCTCGACCCGGTCGACCGTGGCGCGATCGCGGCCGGTGCGCTCGAGGTACCGAAGCGTCTCCTGGTCGACGGGGAAGAAACCGATCGTGGCGCCGTACTCCGGGGCCATGTTGCCGATCGTGGCGCGGTCGGCGAGGCTCAGGCTCGAGAGGCCCGGGCCGTAGAATTCCACGAACTTGTCCACCACGCCCTTCTTCCGGAGCATCTGCGTGGTGCGCAGCACGAGGTCGGTGGCCGTGGTGCCGACGGGCAGCGTGCCGGTCAGTTTCATGCCGACGACGTCCGGGGCGAGCATGAAATACGGCTGCCCCAACATCACCGCCTCCGCTTCGATGCCGCCGACGCCCCAACCCACCACGCCAAGCCCATTGATCATCGTCGTGTGGGAATCGGTGCCCACCAGCGTGTCGGGATAGGCGGTCACCTCGCCGTGCTGTTCGCGGAGCTGCACGCCCGGGGAGAGGTATTCGAGGTTCACCTGGTGGACGATGCCCATGCCCGGCGGCACGACCCGGAAGTTCCGGAATGCGCCCTGGGCGAACTTGAGCAGCTGGTAGCGCTCCCGGTTGCGCTCGAATTCGAGGTCGACATTCTGCCGGAACGCCCGCGGGGTGCCGTAGTAATCGACCTGAACCGAGTGATCGATCACGAGGTCGCACGGCACGACGGGATTGATCCGGTCAGGGTCGCCCTTCATCCGGGCCATCGCGTCGCGCATGGCGGCGAGGTCCACGACACACGGGACGCCGGTGAAATCCTGCAGCACCACCCGGGCCGGCATGAACGGGAATTCGGCGCGCTCCGCGTCCACGGCTTTCCAGCCCGCGAGATTCCGGACGTGGTCTTCCGTCACGATCCCGCGACCCGCGAACCGCAGGGCATTCTCCAGCAGCACACGGATGGAAAACGGCAACCGCTCGAGGTCGGCGAGCCCTTGCTTCGCCAGCTCCGGCAGGCGATAGATGGTAACCGGCCGGCGCTCCAGCGTGATCGCGCCGCGGGCGCCGAAGGGATTCAGGGATGCGGAAGTCATGATGCGTTCACCGGAGACGAGAGCAGATCGGCGGAAGCGTGAATAATACATCCTCCAGCGCTGGTGGCGAGAGACGCGCACCCTACGCGATCACGCGGCGCGACGATGGGATCTGGATCGAATGGGAGCGAGGCCAGGGCGAACGACATATCCCAGCTCGCCGGCTCCGGCTAGCGTGCCCCTGCGCCGCCTGCGTGGAGGAAATGAGCGGCCGAGCCCTGCTCGACCCCGCCACGGTGCCGGCGGATATCCGGCCGGTGCAGGCGTCCCTCGTGGGCGCCTACGGACTCCGGATCACCTGGAGCGATGGCCACGGGACCGGGATCTACCCCTTCGAGCGGCTCCGGCTCCTCGCGGAATGAGTTCTCAAGTGGATCACCGGCGGGGATGGCGCGGCGGCCGGGCAGGTGGTATTGTCGGGTCCGTCCTTCACGGCGCCCCACCCCCGGGGGGCCGGTGTTCCCCCGAGGTTCATCCCGGATGATTCCTGGCCTCCGTTACTGGATCCTGATCTGGTACGGCTTTCTCCTCGTGGGTCTCCTCGGCGTGGCGTGGTCCATCCACGACAACATTCAGGTGCGCTGGCGGCACCTGGATGAGCTCTTCCGTGCCATCGGCACGGCGGCGGTGGCCACCGGGATGCTTCTCCTCCTGTACGGCCTGGCCACGCGGCTGGGGCAGGTGCTGCTGATTCTCGCGCTTGGACTGTTTGTCAGCGCGTTCGTCTATGGCCGGAGGAAGCGCGGCCCACCTCCGGCCGCGCCTGCCCACTAGCGGGCCCCTTGCGCCGGTCCCTGGCAGTGCCGAAGTTGCCGGGAACCGGACGGATCCAGGCCTGATGATCCACCACCACCATTCCAGCCCGCGGGAAGGTGTCACGGCCGGTCTCCTCGGCGCCGCAACGGTCGCCCTGGTCTTCCTGGTCCGCGATGTGGTGCGGGGCGTTCCCCTGTTGACCCCCAGCGTGCTGGGTCAGGTCATCGCGCTCGGCGAGTCGTATCCTGTGACGGACCAGGCCCGGATCGGCCCCGCGCTCGCCTACACCGGCATACACATCATCGCATTCGTCCTGTTCGGGCTGCTGCTCGCGGGACTCGTCCGGCTCGCGGTCACGCAGCCGGCGTTCCGCTTCGCCCTGATGATCCTGTTCGTCGCGTTCGAAGTGTTCTTCGCCGGCGTGGCGTTCATGCTGCACGAATCCACGCGGGAGCTTTTTCCGCTGGGCCTCATCCTCCTGGCGAACGCCATGGCTGCGGTGGTCATGGGCCTCTACATGTGGCGGCACCACCCCGCCCTGCGCCGGGCGATGCGGCGCGATCCTCTCGGAATGAATCCTCCGGACGGCCACCGATGACTCATCATCACCACTCTAGTCCCAAGGAAGGCGTCATCGCCGGGCTGCTGGGCGCCGGTGCCGTGGCGCTGCTGTTCCTTATTCGCGACGTGATCCAGGGCGTCCCGTTTTTGACTCCCAGCGTGCTCGGCCAGGTCATCACGCTCGGCGTCTCGACACCGGTCACCGACCGTGCGTTGCCTGGCGCGGTGCTGGCCTACACCGGCCTGCACCTCGTCGTGTTCATCGTGTTCGGACTCCTGCTGGCGGGTTTCGTGCGGGTCGCGACGACGCAACCCTCATTCCGGTTCGCGATGGTCGTGCTCTTCATTTTCTTCGAGTTCTTCTTCGCCGGGCTTGCCTACATGCTGCACGAATCCACCCGGGCCCTGTTCCCGCTCGGACTGGTGCTCTTCGCGAACCTGGTAGCCGCGATCGTCATGATGACCTACCTCTGGCGTCACCACCCGGCGCTGCGCCGCGCGGTCCGGCGTGACCCCTTCGGCATGGGGACATCCGGCGGGCAACACTGACGCGCCACCTGCCCCGATTCACGCCCCGGCCCTGCCGGGGTTACTTTTTCCCCACTCCCTGACCCACGGTCTCGGTGCCCAGACTCCCAGCCAGCGCGGCGCTTGCCGCCACACTCCTGTTTGTCGCCGCGCCGCTCCGCGCGCAGCTCGAGCCGCCTTCCACGGGTGGCGCGGCTGCGATGGAGCACGCCCTCCGCATGCTCGGCCATACCAAGCGGGTGCTGGTGATCGGCGCCCATCCGGATGACGAGGACACCGAGCTCATCACCCTGCTCGTCCGGGGGATGGGCACCGAGACGGCGTACCTGTCCCTCAATCGCGGGGAAGGGGGCCAGAATCTCATCGGCCCTGAGCTCGGCGACGCACTCGGTGTGCTTCGGACCGAGGAACTGCTGAGCGCCCGCCGCCTGGACGGCGCCCGTCAGTTCTTCACCCGCGCGTTCGACTTCGGGTATTCCAAGACGCTCGATGACACCTGGGCCCACTGGCCCAGGGATTCCGTGCTCAAGGATGTCGTGCGCGTCATCCGGGCGTTTCAGCCGCAGATCGTCGTGTCGATCTTCACCGGGACACCCCGGGACGGGCACGGCCAGCACCAGGCGGCGGGGTGGGCCGCGCTCAACGCCTTCGAGGCCGCGGCCGATTCCTCGCGGTATCCCGAGCTGGCCCGCGAGGAAGGGCTCACGCCCTGGCGGCCACTAAAGCTCTATCGGACCACTCGCTTCGACACCGCGGCGACCACCCTCACCCTGCAGTCGGGCGTGCTGGACCCCGCTGTCGGCCAGTCGTACCACCAGGTCGCCATGCGGGGGCGGAGCCGCCATCGCTCGCAGGACATGGGCGTGCTGCAGCGGCCGGGCCCTTCAGTCACGCGGCTCGCCCTGGTCGCGGACCGGACCGGGCGCGGTGGGGGAAGGCTATGGGACGGAATCGACACGCTCGTGGCCCGGGACGTACAGGCCGTCGCCGCGGCACCGGCAGCCCTCCTGACGCTCGACAGCGCCATCACCCGTGCTCGCGCGGCGGGACGGCGCCCGCCCGCGTCGATTCTCGATTATCGCGCGCGAGTGAACGACGCCCTCGTATTGGAGCGACGGCTGGTGCTGGATGCGGTCGCCGTGGACGGCCGGGTGACGACGGGCCAGGAACTCGAGGTCGCCGTCTCGCTCTGGAATGCGGGGGACGCGCCGGTCGACGCCCGCTTCGGCCTGGAGGGCGTGGCGACCGCCTCGGCTGAGCCGGTGCACGTTGCACCGGGGGAAATGGTGACGCGGACGCTCGCCGTCGCCATCCCGGCCGACGCCTCGACCGAGCCGTACCACCTTCGACTCCCTCGCGCCGGATGGCTCTATCGCTGGAACGGTGCGGCCGATCGCGGCGCCGCCACCGAGCCGCCGCTGCTGACCGCCGTTGCCAGGGTCGACGGCGGGATCATCGTGCGGCGGGAGGTGTCGTACCGGTGGAACGACCAGGCGAGCGGCGAGAAGCGGGAGCCGTTGCTCGTCGTTCCCCGGGTGGGCGTAGCGCTCGACCGCGACCTGATTGTCCACCCTCTCGACTCACACGATCCGCACTCCCTGACTGTGACGCTGATGCACGGGGCACGCGACACGACCGAGGGCGAGCTCCGCCTGGAGGTGCCTGCAGGGTGGCCGGCACCGGCTCCGCAGCGCTTCCGGCTGACGCGGGAAGACGAGCGTGCCACGTTCACGTTCCGCCTGGTCGTGCCGGCGGGACTTCACGCGGGCACCGCAGAAGTCCGCGCCGTCGCGGTCACCACTGCCGGGACCCACTATGACACCGGGCTGCAGGAGATCGCGTACGAGCACATCCGGCGGCGCGCGATCACGCGGCCTGCGGTTGCGACCGTCCGCCTGCTACCGCTCACGCTCCCCGCCTTGTCGTTGGTCGGCTACGTGCGTGGCGCGGCGGATCGCGTCCCCGAGGCCCTGCGCGACCTGCGCATTCCGCTGGTCGAATTGTCGGCCGATTCTCTCGAGCGGGGCGATCTCGGCCGCTACTCCGCCATCGTGATCGGACCGCGCGCCTACGAGACGATGCCGGCCCTGACGGCCCAGAACGATCGCATACTCGAGTTCGCCAGGCGTGGCGGCCTGGTACTCGTTCAATACCAGCAGTACACCTATTTCCAGGGACAGTTCGCACCGTACGCACTGGCGGTGGGCGGGCAGCCCCTGCCCACCGACCTTGCCAGGCTGCCCCAGGCGGGCACAACCCGGGGCAGCCCGTTGCCGGACCGGCACGACCGAGTGGCGGACGAACTGGCGCCGGTCCGGATGACCGATCCGGCCAATCCAGTCGTGCGGAGCCCGAATGCCATCGCGTCAGCGGATTGGGACGGCTGGGTGCAGGAGCGCGGGCTCTATTTCGCCAGGGAGTGGGATGCCTCGTTCCGTCCGATGCTCGAGATGCACGATCCGGGAGAGCCGCCCCTTCAGGGCGGGCTGCTGGTCGCGCGGTACGGCAAGGGGACCTATGTCTACACCGGCTTGAGCTTCTTCCGCGAGCTTCCCGCCGGCGTGCCGGGGGCCTTCCGGCTGTTTGCCAACCTGCTCGGCCTGGGCGCGGCTCCCGCTCCCTGATGCCTCGGCTATTTCGCCGCTGCGTTCTGACGGCACTCGCAGGTCTCCTGCTCCACGGCGCGGGGTGCGTGGTGGATCGACGCACGCCGGTTGTCGTCTATTCGCCGCACGGGCGGGACCAGCTGAAGCTGCTTGAGGCGGCCTTCGAGGCCGAGCATCCGGATGTGGACGTCAGATGGCTCGACATGGGGAGCCAGGAGATCCTGGACCGGCTTCGCTTCGAGCGCGTGAATACGCAGGCGGACGTGTGGTTCGGCGGCCCGACCACCATCTTCGCGCGGAGCCTGCACGATTCTCTGCTGCAGCCGTATCGGCCCTCCTGGGCAGGGGCCGTCGGCCCGGACGGCGTCGGGCCGGACGACATGTACTGGCCGGTCTACCGCACCCCGGCGGTCATCGCGTACAACAACGTGGCGGTGCCCGATTCCGAGGCCCCGGCCGACTGGGACGATGTGCTCGCCCCGCGGTGGCACGGCAAGATCCTGATCCGGGATCCGATGGCGAGCGGCACTATGCGCGCGATCTGGGGATTCATCATCGAGCGCAGCCTCCGGGCCACCGGAGACACGACGGAGGCGATGGCCTGGCTCCGGCGCCTCGATGGCGGCACGAAGACCTATGCCCTCAACCCGGCCATCCTCGACCAGAAGCTCGCGCGGCAGGAAGGGCTGGTGACGCTCTGGGATCTGCCGGACATCCTGATCAGCCAGGGGAAGGGCATGCCCTTCGGCTGGCTGTTCCCGAGGAGTGGCACGGTCGTCATCGATGATGCGATCGGGCTCGTGCGCGACGCGCCCCACGTCGAGGCCGCGAAGGCGTTCATCGACTTCGTCGGGGAACCGCCGGCGCTCCTGCTTGCGGCGCGTCGGGTGTACCGCTTGCCGGCGCGGCTGGACCTTCCGGACGATTCCCTGCCGGCGTGGGTGGGGGAGGTCGAGCGCACCCTGGTCGTCGCACCGATGGACTGGGAGCTGCTCGCGCGGGAAGGGGCGGCGTGGATGGGGTACTGGGACCAGCATGTGCGCGGGACGGGCAAGAGGTGGCCTGATGACTGAGTGCGGTCAGGCGGTCAGGCGGTCGGACGGCCAGGTCGAGGGCAAGCACAACGTTTGCCCCCACCGTAGGACGCCTTCCGCCTGTCCGCCTGTCCGCCTGTCCGTCCGACTACCGGCCCGCTGAGGTTTTATGCCCTTTCTCCAGCTGGACGGGCTGACCAAGACCTTCCCCGGACATCGCGCGGTGGACGGGCTCTCGCTCTCCCTCGCGCGCGGAGAGGTGCTCGCCCTGCTCGGGCCAAGCGGGAGCGGAAAGACGACGACCCTGCGGCTCCTGGCGGGATTCGAGGCGCCCGACGCCGGCCGGGTGATCGTGGACGGCGAGGATGTGACGGGGACGCCTCCGGTCCGTCGCAGGTTCGGGATGGTCTTCCAGCACTACGCGCTCTTCCCTCATCTCGACGTCGGCGAGAATGTCGCGTTCGGTCTTGAGAGCCTCGGAGTGCGCGGGGCCGCCCTGGCGGCGCGAGTCGCCGCCGCGCTCGCACTCGTCGACCTCACCGGATTCGAGCGCCGGCGGGTTGACCAGCTCTCCGGCGGTCAGCAGCAGCGTGTGGCTCTCGCGCGCGCGCTGGCCCCGGAGCCCCGCGTGCTGCTGCTCGATGAGCCTCTCTCCAACCTGGATCCGGCACTCCGCGAGCGAACCCGCCGGGAATTGCGCGGACTGATTCGCCGGGTGGGAATCACCGCCGTGATCGTCACCCACGAGCAGGAGGACGCGTTCGATGTCGGGGACCGGGTGGCGGTGCTCCGCGGAGGCCGGCTGATCCAGGTCGGCACCCCCGATGAGCTCTACGCCAATCCCCGAACGGCCTTCGTGGCGGCGTTCATCGGGCGGGCCAGCGAGATTCCCGCGCGCGTCCTCTCGGCGGACGCCGTCGAGGTGGAGGGGATCCGGTGGCCCGTGCCGTGGCCGGGCCCGGAGGTCGTCCGGGCCGGCCAGTCGGTTCTCGTGCTGGCGCGGCCGGAGTCGCTCAGGCTCGGCCCGGAGGACAACGGGCGGGTGCGCGGAGTCGTGACCGGCCGCCGCTTCATCGGCCCGACCGCGCATTTTACGGTGCGGACCGATGGCGGGGCCGTCGTGGAGGTCGCGGCGCTCGCCGGCGCCGCGCGCGAAGGTGACCGGGTGGGGATCGAACCGGCCGGTTCCGGCCTGCACCTCTTTCCCGCGGACGCCATGTGAAGGGCAGCGCGCGGCTCTGGGCCTGGCTCCTTGTCGCCGGACTCGCCTGGCTGGTGGTTTACCCGCTGATGCTGGTCATGGTGGACGGCCTCCGGGAGCCCGGGGGATGGACGCTGCAGCACGTGGGCCGGTTCGCCAGCCAGCCTGGCGAATGGCAGGCGCTCTGGGCCAGCCTTTGGCTTTCACTCGCCAGCGTCGTGCTGTCGGCGGCCATCGGCGTGCCGCTGGCCTTCCTCTTTGAGCGGGTCGACTTCCCGGGACGCGTGTTCCTGGGGATTCTCGTCGCGCTCCCGGCGGTCCTGCCGCCGCTGGTAGGCGTCATCGCCTTTCTGTTCCTGTACGGCGAGACCGGCTTCACCGCCCGGTTCGTGCAGTGGCTGCTGCGACTGGACGAGCCACCGTGGCGGCTGGCCGGACCCGGGGCGATCCTCCTCGTCCACGCGTACTCGATGTACGTCTATTTCTTCCTCTTCTGCCGGGCGGGCCTCGCGCGGCTCGACGGATCGATGCTCGAGGCGGCCCAGGCGCTGGGCGCGGGCCGGTGGCGGTCTCTCCGAAGCGTCGTGCTGCCTCACCTGCGGCCCGCGCTGGCGGGCGCCTCTCTGCTCACATTCATGACCTCCCTCGCCTCCTTCAGCGCGCCATACATCTTCGGAGGCGGCTACAAGGTGATGACGACGCAGATCGTCTTCACCCGCCTGAACGGCGACGACCGCCTGGCCATGGTCGAAACCGCGGCGCTGTCGCTCCTCGCTCTCGGCGCACTCTGGGTATTCCGCCGGGCCGATCCTGGCGGCGCGCTCGCGGCGGTCGGCAAAGGGACGGCTCCGGCGCTGGCGCGGGTGGGAAGCACGGGAACGCGGCGCGCTATCGCGGCCCTCGCCTGGGTGCTCGCCGGCGTCCTGCTGCTGCCGCACCTGACGCTGCTGGTCGTGTCGTTCGTTCCGACGGGCACGTGGACCACGGAACCGATTCCCCCGGCGTACTCACTGGCCAACTATCTTGCACTGTTTCAGGAACCCGAGCGATTCCGTCCGCTGGCCAACAGTCTCTGGATGGCGACCCTTGCCACCGGCGTCGCGGCGGCAGTCGCCCTGGGTGCCGCATTCCTGGTGGTCCGCCGGCGAGTTGCCACCGGCCGGCTGATCGAGGCGCTCATCGGGCTGCCCTGGGCGGTACCCGGAACGGTGTTCGCGATCGCCCTCGCCGCACTCTTCAGCGTCCACGACCCGCTCCGGCTGCGTGTCGTCCTCGTGGGCACGCTCTGGATCCTGCCTCTGGCCTATCTCGTAAGGATCCTGCCGATAACGGGACGCGCCATATTCGCCGGGTTCCGGCAACTCGATCCTTCTCTCGAGGAAGCCGCGGCCTCGCTCGGGGGCGATCGGCGGCGCACGCTCCGCCGCGTCGTGCTGCCGGCGCTCCGGCCCGCGCTCGCGGCCGGCGCGACGCTCGCATTTGTCACCGCGCTGGGAGACTTCGTCACGTCCATCATGCTCTACACCTACGAGACCCGGCCCATCTCCCTCGAAATCCTCGCGAGCCTCCGCCAGGGTGATGTCGGCGTGGCCGCCGCGAACGGAGTCTTCCTCATGCTGGCGAGCGCGGTGGTCTTCGCGCTGGGTGCGCGGCGGGAGGTACGCGGGTGAGCGCCCCGGCCCAGGCCTCCCGCGATGACTTCCATCGCCTGTTCGCGCTCATCACCGCCAATTGCGTGGACATGATCGGCTTCGCGATGGTGCTCCCGCTGCTGCCCTTCTATGCGTTGAACCTGCAGGCGAGCCCACGGACGATCGGCTGGATCATCGCTTCCTTTTCGATCGCGCAGCTGGTGTCGGCGCCGCTGTGGGGGCGGGTCTCCGACCGCTACGGCCGGCGGCCGGCATTGCTGATCGGCCTTACCGCCTCGGCCGCCGCGTATGTGGTCTTCGGGCTGGCCGAGAGCGTCTGGCTGCTGTTTCTCTCCCGTATCGTGCAGGGCGCGGGTGGCGGCACCACGGGCGTGGCCCAGGCGTACGTGGCGGATACGATTCCGGCCGCCGGCCGGGCGCGGGCCCTGGGCTGGCTGTCCGCCGCGACCTCGCTCGGCGTGATGATCGGCCCCGTCATCGGATCGCTCGCCGCCCACTGGGGCCGCGCGGCGCCGGGCTTCGTCGCCGCCGCGCTCTGTCTGTCCAACGTCGTGTACGCCTGGCGGTACCTGCCGGAGTCCCGCAAGCCGGGGAGCCAGGGACCGGCGCCCGCCCGCCGTCCGGTCTGGCACGCGGCGTGGACCGTCGTGCGGACGCCGGGCAGCGACGTCTCGAAGCTCATCTGGATCTACGGCGTCGGGATGCTCGGCTTCACCTGCCTGACCGCCGTGCTGCCATTGTTCCTGGGCGCCGAATTCGGGGTGAACGAGAAGACCATCGGGTACTTCTTCCTCTACGTGGGTGCGCTCTCGCTCGTGATGCGGTCGCTTCTGCTCGGGCCGATCGTCGACCGGATCGGCGAGCTCTGGGCGATGCGCGCGGGGTGCGCCTTCCTGATCCTGGGTCTCGCCGCCTACCCCTTCGCGCCGACCTTGTTGTCGCTCGCGATCGTCATCCCGTTTGTCCCGATCGGGACGGCACTGCTCTTTCCCTCGACCACGGCGCTGATGTCGAAGGCCTCGCAGAAAACAGAATTGGGCACCACCATGGGAGTCGCCCAGACCTTCGCGGGGCTGGCCCGGGTCGCGGCGCCAATCTTGGCGACGCGGGCCTTCCAGGACTACGGTCACGCCTGGCCCTTTTATCTTGCAGCGGCCACGGTCGCCCTGGTCAGTGTCCTCGCATTCCGCCTGGGCCACGTGACCGAGGCCGTGCCGACGGCCGCCTAGCAAGGAATCCCCGTGCTGAGACTCGAGCTCCCCGACAGCCCGGCCGGCTTCGCCGAAGCCACCTGGGATGACCTGCGTCCGTACTTCGATACCCTCGTCACGATGCCGGTGGCGGAGGGCGAGGTCGAGGCATGGCTCGGCGAGTGGTCTCGCCTCGAGGAGCTGGTGACGGAAGCGGCCGGGCTGGCGATGATCGCCTACACCGCAGACACCGGGGATGCCGCCAAGGAAGCGGCCCACCTCCGCTTCTCGTCGGAAATCTTCCCCGTCATGGAGGAGCAGGGCGTCCGCCTCGCGCGCCGGCTGCTGGAATTCGGCTACACGCGGGCCGACCTGGACGTTGTCCTGCGCCGGTTCAGGACCCAGATCGAGATCTTCCGGGAGGAGAGCGTCCCGTTGTTCGCCGAACTGGAGGAGTTGTCGGCGCGTTATCAGCGACTCACGGGCGGCATCACGGTGGAGTGGGATGGGGAGCGGAAGACGGTGCCGCAGCTGCTGCCCTACCTCAAGCACCCGGACCGCGTGGTGCGGGAGCGGGCTTTTCGGGCCATCAGCGCGCCGTATGTCGAACTTCGCGCCGACCTCGCTGGCCTCTTCGACGAGATGTACACGCGGCGGCAGCGCGTCGCGGCCCAGGCCGGCCTGGCCGATTTCGAGGCGTATGCCTTCCGAGCCAAGTGCCGGTTCGACTACACCCCGGCGGACTGCACCCGGTTCCACGAGGCGGTGGAGGCCGCCGTCGTCCCCGCTGTGGCCCGCATCCACGAGCGGCGGCGCGAGCGGCTCGGCCTCGAGCGGCTTCGGCCGTGGGACCTGGACGTGGATCCCTCGGGCCGACCGCCGATCCGCCCTTTCACGACGGCGGATGAACTGGCGCGCAAGAGTGCCGAGGTCTTCCGAGCCGTCGCTCCGGAGCTCGGCGACCAGTTCGACACGATGCGCTCGGAGCGCCTGCTCGACCTCGAGAGCCGGAAGGGCAAGGCACCGGGCGGCTACTGCGAGACACTGCACGCGAGGGGGCGACCCTACATCCACATGAACGCCGTGGGGCTCGTGGATGACGTCATGACGCTGCTGCACGAGGCGGGGCACGCCTTCCACGCGTTCGCGGCTCATCCTCAGCCGTTCATCTGGCAGCGCTACGTCGGCTCCGAGGCCGCGGAGCTGGCGTCGATGACGATGGAATTGCTCGCGGCGCCGAGACTGGATGGGCCGGGCGGGCTGTTCACCCCCGAAGCGCTTCGCCTCGCACGCATCGAGCACCTGGAGGACGTGCTGGTGACCCTCACGCACGTGGCCTCTGTGGACGCGTTTCAGCGCTGGATTTATACCAGCGGAGAAGGGCATGACCCGGAGGCGCGCGACCAGGCGTGGCTCCGGATTCGCCGGCGATTCGAGGCGGTGGTCGACTGGAGCGGGCTGGAGCGGGAGCGGGTGGCCCGGTGGTACCGGCAGCTCCACGTCTTCCTGTACCCGTTCTACTACATCGAGTACGGACTGGCGCAGCTCGGGGCGCTGCAGATTTGGCGGCGGAGCCGCGACGATCACCCTGCTGCAGTGCGCTCGTATCGCGCGGCGCTGGCCCTCGGTTCCACCACCTCGTTGCCGGAGATGTTCGGCGTGGCCGGGGCCCGGTTCACGGTCGATGCCGACGTCGTGGCGGACCTCGTCGCCCTGGTGGAGGAGGAGCTCGAACGCCTGCACGCCGGCGCACCCGTGGTTGCATAACGGGACCCGCCGGGCAAGATTCCCCCGGTTCCCGCGCCGCCGGCCGGTTGGGCCGCGAGGCGAGCAGGTCTCCTCGGCGGAGTTCGTGGATGGCGAAAGAAGAAGGCATTGAGATGGAAGGGGTGGTTACCGAAGTCCTCCCCGACCGGAACTACCGGGTGCTGCTCGAGAACGGTCACTCGATCCTGGCGTACGCCGCCGGAAAGATGAGCAAGTTCAAGATCCGTGTGCTCGAGGGCGATCGGGTGAGTGTCGTGCTTTCGCCCTATGATCTCACCCGGGGTCGGGTCATCTACCGCCACAAGTAGGCTGCTTCAAGCCGTTCCACGGGACCCCGTCCGGGGCCCGGCAACGAAAACGGGCCGCTCTTTGGAGCGGCCCGTTCGCGTTCCGACGTGAGGCGGTCTTACTTGACCTTGGTGACGTTCTCAGCGGCCGGGCCCTTGGCACCCTGCACGATGTCGAACTCGACCTTGTCGCCCTCGGAAAGGCTGCGGAACCCATCGGCCTTGATGGCGGTGTGATGGACGAAGCAGTCCTTCTCACCGTTTTCGGGGGTGATGAACCCAAAGCCCTTCGCGTCGTTGAACCACTTCACCGTGCCGGTCGTGCGTGCCATGGAACCAAACTCCGTTGTTGTGTGCATACGTCGGGGTTCGGTCTGGCCGCCCCACCGACTCCGTCATGGGAGCGAGCCCATCTCGCGCCATGACAAACCAAGACCCGGAACGAGCTGCCCGGGATATTTGCTCAAATCGCGCGGCAAATGTTGCACTCGCAGTCAGTTAAGTCAAGAGGACCCCCCAGAGCCCCCCTTCCGCCACCACCGGGCGGCCGCCTTGGCCCACTCCCCGCTTCGTTCCCGGAGTCGCCGCCCCGTCGCCCGGTTGAGGGCCTGGAGGAATTCGGCGGCCGAGGGGTACCGGGCCTCCACTTCGTTCCGGAGGGCTCGCTCCAGGACGGCGTTCAGCTCCGGGCCCACCTCCGGACGCCGGGCCAGCAGGGCAGGGTGGCGATCCGCCGTCTGGCGCGCCAAGACCTGCTCCACGGTCGCGCCCGGAAACGGGCGTTCACCGAGCAGCGCGAAGTACGCCACGGCCGCCAGGCTGTAGAGATCCGAGCGCTGGTCCACCCGCTCGCCGAGGAGCTGCTCCGGGCTGGCAAACTGCGGGGTTCCGCTCTGGCTCGTGGCGCCGCCGAAACGGCCCTCCCCACGCAGGGCCAGGGCCAGCCCGAAGTCGGTGATGCGCAGCGTGCCGTCAGGCTCCAATAGCAGGTTTTCCGGCTTGATGTCGCGGTGGACGAGGCCCATGCCGTGGGCGTGGGTCAGCGCCGACAATGCCTCGCGGAGGATGCGGAGTACGACCTCGAGGGGCAGGGGCCCGTCCCGTTCAACGAGCTGCGCCAGGTTCGGCCCGTTCACGAAGGCCATCGTGTACCACAGCAGTCCGGCCCGTCCGGCGATGTCGTAGATGTCCACGATGTTCGGGTGGCGAAGGCGGGCAGCCATCTGCGCCTCGCGGCGGAAGCGCTCGACCACGGACGGCTCTGTCGTAAGCTGCGGGTGCAGGATCTTGAGGGCGACCTCGCGCTCCAGGTGCAGGTCCCGCACACGGTACACCCGGCCGAAGCCGCCGGTGCCCAGCGGCCCGAGCAGCTCGTAGTCATCGCCGAGCGCGCGCCGGAGCCGCTTTTCCCAATGCTCGCTCGCTTCGAACGGGGCATCCTGTCCGGGGGTAATGCCTGGCGTCTCGTAGGTGCCGGCATCCGACGTGAAGTCTTCCAGCATCTCTCCGGGGGTCAGGTACCTGTCATCCGCGACACGCTGCAGCGCCCGGAGGAGGATGCGATCGAGCGCGCGCGGGCAGTTTGGCCGAAGCTCGGAAGGCCGCCGGACGAGCGTCGAGTCCAGCGGTGGCGCCTGTCCCGTGACGGAGAAATACAGGATGGCACCCGCCGTGTAGACATCGCTCGCGGGATCGCCCGGCTCGCCTCCTCGAACCTCCGGCGCGAGGAACTCCAGACCCACGGGGATCTCCGTGGAGGGGATGGCCGGGAGGGTGTAGCTGCAGAACCGGAGGTCGGTGATCGTCCCGCGCCCGGAAGGGCCAAGCAGCAGCGACTGCGGAACGATGCGCCGGACGATAATTCCGCGGGCGTGTGCGTGGTCCAGGGCGGTGAGGATATCCCGCGCCAGGGCATGGACGGTTGGAATGGGGCGCGGCCCACGCTGGACGGCGTCGGCCGCGCTCTCCCCCTCGATCCAGCTCCCGACCCGGTAGGCGAGATCGCCGATGACGCCGGCGTCGTACACATGCCGGATGGCAGGGTGATCCAGCTGGCCGAGGGCCTCGGCCTCGCGCAGGAACCATGCGCGGACGGTGCTGTCGGGGTAGAAGTTGACGCGGAGGCTCACCCGGCGTCGGAGGACGAGATCCCACGCCTGGAACAGCACGCGCTCGCGTGAGGAGGCCACGGTCCGGTCGATGCGGTAGCGCGCGCCCAGCGCCTGGGCGGCGCGCTCGGCGTACAGGCCGGGATCGGTGGCGGTCATCGTGGGAGGGGCGGTGGAATCAGCGCAGCGCCCGCCGGCGCTCGACGAGAATGGGCTGGCCGCAGGTGTCGTCGCTGCACCAGCGTCGCACGTGGCCGGGGGTGGTATCCACGAAGTACAGCGAGCACGTGGGCGCGGCGCATCGCCGTACGTGGGCGGCGGGGTCGGCGAGGGTCTTGGCCGCGCTCCGGACGATCGCGTCGGTGGCCGTCGGGGCGTGACTCGGAGCAAAGACCAGCCGCCAGTCTCCGCCCACCCGCGTGAGCTGGTGGTGGCCGTCGGCCGTCGCGAGGACCCGGTTGATGTCCTGAATGCACGAGGAAGGGGGTTGGCGTCCGGCGGCGAGCGCCTCCGCCAGGCTGAGCAGCATGACTCGCAGGGCCACCACGTCGGTGAACGCGATGTTGTCCGCATCCGAGGCGATCTTCTCCGCCTTGGTCCAGCGGTGGTAGGCCGGGCCGTCCACCAGCCGGTCCGTCACGGTGGTGACGCGGTCGCGCGCGGTATTGATGAAGTCGATCCAGACCGCATCGCCGAGCAGGAGGAATTCAGGATCACCCATTGCGGCCCCCGCTGCTAGAAGTCGCCGGCGATCTCGGCAAGGTCGCGGCCGCCACGCTTGGCCTTGTAAAGCGCGGCATCGGCCGCGGCGAGCAGGCTGCTCACGGTGGTGCCGTGACGAGGTGCCTCCGCCACGCCGAAACTGAGCGTCTGGCGCCCGAAATCCGGATGCGACCGCTCCAACTCGGCGATGCTGGCCTGGACCCGGCCCACGAAGACCATCGCCTCCTGCGGCGTCGTCATCGGGAGGACGACGAGGAACTCATCGCCGCCCAGCCGTCCGACGACGTCGAGGGTACGGCACTGCTGCCGGAGAATGTTCGCCAGGATCACGAGCAGGCGGTCGCCCGAGGGATGACCCATCGAGTCATTCACCTGCTTGAACCGATCGAGGTCGAGCAGCACGATGGACGTATGAAGCTTGTGCCGGGTCGCACGGGAGAGTTCCGCGGCCAGGCGCTCCTCGAGCGCCCTTCGATTGTAGAGCTGTGTGAGCTCGTCGGTATTGGCGGCGCTCTGCAGCTGTTCCACGAGGTGCGCGTTCTTCAGGGCGATCGCCGCGGCGAAGGAGAGCGTGCCGGCCAGATCGAGCTCGGCGGGTCCGTACGCCTTGCCGCTGATGCGGGGGCCGAGCAGCAGCGTCGCCATCCGTTCCGGGCCCGCGTCAAGCGGCACGACGACCTCCGTCAGCGGCATGACCACGGAGGCGAGCGCGACGTCCTCGCAGCCACTGGCAGCGCTGCCCAAGGGTAGTGCGGCATCGAGCTCGGCCCGCGGCATCGGCCCCGGCCGGATGCGGTCATCCAGCGAGCGGAACACCTTCGGCTCGTAGGTCGCCTCCGCCGGCCGGAAGAGGCACGCCCACCAGGCGAAGAACACTTCGGCCATGAAATCGAGGATGAGCTGCTCGGTCTCCTCGGAGGAGTGCACCGAGGAGAGCAGCCGCGCCACCTGGCGCAGTGCCCGGAGCTGGAAGGCGGCATCATCCAGGGCGGCCTGGCGCTCGAGCAGGATGCTGCGCAACTCGAGGACCACCGAGAGCCCATGCGCCAGCGGAAGCGCCACCTCTCGAAGCCGCGGCGCGATCGTCGGCTCAGTCGAGATGATGACTTCGGTCTGGCCGCTCTTGAGGCGTGCGATCTCGATGGCTTCCGTGAAGCCCCCGGCCGGCCCCACCCGGGGGATGACCCCCGTCGGGGAGTGGATCGTGAACCAGATCTGTTCGGATTGGAACCGGCCGACCAGCGCGTCACGGCACCGCTCAAAGAGCTCGGCGTCCGTCCGGGAGAGTCTACACGCTGCGGCGAAGGCGCTCGGCAGGGTGTGCAGCGTCACGGGACCAGGGGAGAGACCCATCCCCCAAGATAGTGGCCAACGGCTTTCTTGCCAACGCGTTGCACGCTCGCGACAGGAGGGTCGGGAGGCTCAGTCGCCGTGGAGAACCGCCCGCAATTCGGCGTTGAGAAGCTGAAGCTCTCGCAGCATCTCCTTGCGGGGCCATTCGGGGCGACCGGTGAGGTGCTCGGTGACCGTCCCGAACCACCAAAGCGTGTCCGCGGGCGTTCCGGCCGGGTCGGCGTGGAGGTATTCGGCACCCAGGCGCCTGACGATACGGATGGCAGCCCCACAAGCGTGGATCTCATCGGCGGCGCAAATGTCGAGCGCGCGCGGATCGGCCTCGGCGAGCTGCACGAGGAACTCCTGCTTGCACGCCCGCCATGAGCGCACCCGCCCCAACGGGTCATGTCTCGGCTCCAGGACCTCGCGCGCGGTGGCCAGCACGATCGGGCCGAATTTCTCCGATACCTTGGCCTCCAACCCCCGCCTCGGTCCCGGCGGCGTCTCCTCGAGCACGCGATGCAGAATGCCGGCGACGATCGTGACGTCATCGCACCCATAGCGGGCGAGGATGATCGCGATGTTGGCGGGATGAGCCAGGTAAGCCATCGTCATGCCCGGGCGATCGACCGTCCCATAATACTTGGCGGCGAATGCGAGGGCGTGGTTGATCCGGTCGCTGTAGCCGTGCACCGTCATGCAGTCCTCACGGAAGCCCGAGGAGCTTGTGCGTCTGGAGGCTCAGGCGCCAGCGGGGGTGGGTCAGGCAGTAGTCGATTGCCAGTCGCGTATTGCGCTCGCGCTCGGGGCCGTCCATCGGCTGCAGAAAGAAGTGCTGGAAGTCGAGCTCGGTGAATCGCTCCGGCTCCGCGCCTCCCTGCGGGTACACCAGCTTGAGCTCGTGACCGTGGCAAAGGACGAGCGGCGCGCCCGCCTTCGGGCTCACGCAGATCCAGTCCAGCCCGGACGGCGCCACCTGCGTGCCGTTGGTTTCCACGGCGACCTCGAAGCCTTCGCCGTGCAGCGCCGCAACCAGCGGGGCATCGAGCTGAAGCAGCGGCTCGCCCCCGGTGCAGACCACGAGGGGCCGTCCGGGCATCGACGCCGGCCACGCGGCGCGAATTGCACGGGCCAGTTCCGCCGCCGACCGGAACTTGCCGCCTCCCGGGCCGTCGGTCCCCACGAACTCCGTATCGCAGAACTGACAGATCGCGCCGGCCCGATCCGCTTCGCGTCCAGTCCACAGGTTGCAGCCGGCGAAGCGGCAGAACACCGCCGGACGACCGGTCTGGGCGCCCTCGCCCTGCAGAGTGTAGTAGATCTCCTTGACCGCGTAGATCATCGCGCGACGTACCTCGCCGGATCGTCGAGCCCGAGCTCGCGGAATCCCCTGAGCCGAAGCTGGCAGGCGTCACACTCGCCGCACGCCGCCCCGTCCCCGGCGGGATCGTAGCAACTGCGGGTGGCGCCGTAATCGACCCCGAGTGCGAGGCCGCGCGCGATGATCTCCCGCTTGGTCATCTGAATCAATGGGGCATGGATCCGCAGGGGGCGCCCCTCGGCCGATGCCTTGGTGGCGAGATTCGCCATTCGTTCGAAGGCTTCGATGTACTCCGGCCGGCAATCGGGGTAGCCGCTGAAGTCGAGCGCGTTGACGCCGATGAAGACGTCCTGCGCGCCGAGCACCTCCGCCCATGCGAGCGCGTACGCCAGGAAGATGGTATTCCGCGCCGGCACGTAGGTGATGGGGATGCCCTCCGCGAGGGCTTCCGCACTCCGCCCCTTGGGGACCGGAAGGTCGGCCGTCAGCGCCGAGCCCCCGAACGCGCGGAGGTCGATCTCCGCAACGAGATGCCGGACCGCGCCGAGGCGTTGCGCCACCGCGGCCGCCGCCGCGAGCTCACCTTCGTGGCGCTGTCCATACCGGAAGCTCAGCGCGTATGGCGCAAACCCCTCGTCCCTCGCGATCGCCAGGGTCGTCGCGGAGTCGAGCCCACCGCTCAGCAGAATAACGGCCGGCCTGTCCGTCATGCGGGAAACATACATGGCGGCTCAGCGTCCGAGCACGTGCCGGAATGCACTCTCGACCGTTGGATGGCGGAACCGGAAGCCCAGGCGCTGCAGCCGTGAGGGGAGGACACGCTGGCTTGCGAGCAGGGTCTCATCGGCGAGCTCCCCGAAGAGGGCCCGGAGCGCGAAGGCGGGCGCCGGCACGACCGAGGGACGGTTCAACACGCGGCCCAGCGTCGCGACGAATTCCCGGTTCTGGACCGGCTCCGGTGCCGTCGCGTTCACCGGCCCGGCCAGCCGGTGATCGAAGAGTGCCTCGTGGATTGCATCGACCGCGTCGTCGATCGAAATCCAGCTCATCCACTGCCGGCCGGATCCGATGGGGCCGCCGGCACCGAGGAGAAACGGCGGCAGCATCCGGGCGAGCGCACCGCCCGCCGGGCTCAGCACGATGCCGAATCGGAGATGCACGATCCGGAGGCCTGCCTCCGCGGCCGGCGCCGTGGCGCCCTCCCACTCGCGACCGACCTCCGCGAGAAACCCGTCCCTGGCGGGGCTGTCCTCGTCGAGGAGCTGGTCGCCCCTGTCGCCATAGATGCCGACCGCCGAGGCGGTAATCAGGACCTCCGGGCGCTGGCGCAGGCGGGCGACCGCTTCGGCGATCGCCCGGCTCCCGCGCGTCCGGCTCTCGCGGATCCGGCGTTTGCGTTCCGCGGTCCATCGCCCACCTGCGATGTTCTCCCCCGCCAGGTGGACCACCGCGTCCACTCCTTCCATCGCGGCCAGGTCCACGCGGCCCGTTGAAGGATCCCAGCCGATCTCTCCCACGGCGGCGGCGCGTCGCACCAACGGCCGCACGGTGTGGCCGCCTGACCGCAGGAATGCGCTTGCCTGAGTCCCGATGAGACCGCCGGCGCCGGAGAGGGCCACGGTTCGCCGCGGACTGCTGGCGTGCCGTTCATGGGAATACAGATCCGCCGTCGTGACGTCGTGGCGGTACCGGAAGGTGCGCTCGAGCTCGCGGCCGAGGTAGCCGCCCCCGAGCATGGCCCCGGCCTCGCCGAACGGAGGCACGTATTCGACTCGATCCCGCATCGAGGATCGATCCGGACCGAGGGTCTCGAACTGATGGTGGTGGCGCCACTGGGCGAAGGGCCCGTCGACCTGCTCGTCCACGAACGCCTGTCCCGGCACGACGCCGCGATAAACCAGCACCCACTTCACGCGCACGGGGCCGATGGGCACCTCAAGCACGACCCGCCCGCCTTCGGCGAGGGGGCCGGGGCGCTCGAGCAGGCGAATCTGGGACCATGGCGGCAGGAGCCGCTCGAGCGCGCCTTCCCGGGCGTGCCACTCGAAGGCAGCCTCGGAGCCGACCGGCAGGTCGGTTGCCCGGGCGAAGATCTCGGGGGAGCGGGTCAGCTGACCGTGAACTCCTCTACCATCCCGTGAAGGAAATGCGGCCTGCCGTCCACCGCATCAGGAACGAAGCAGATCAGGGCGTACTTGCCCGGCGACAGGTCCACGGGGAAGGACGCGCTCGTCCCTGTGGCAATGGCGGAGACGCCGCCGATCGGAGTCGCGGGCGGTGGGCCCTTCATCCCGCCTTCGGCCCACTCGGGGAACGAGAGGGCGGTGGCGCCCTCGACGAGGCGTACCAGCACCACCTCATGGGGTTGGCCTGCCTGATTCACCACATGGATCTGGTGCGGGCCGGCGGTCAGCGGAGCGGAGAGCCCAAAGGCGTAATCGGTCAGGACCATCTCGACGTCACCGGTCGGATTTCCCGCCACGGCGCCTTCTGGAACCACGTCGAAGCTCGCGATCATCCCCTTGGCCAGGTGGGGCAGGCCATCCGAGCCCGGGATGAAGCAGACCATCGCGTGCGGGCCGGGCTCGAGCCGGAGCGTTACCGATGCATCCGGCAATCCCGATGCCGACGGATTCGGCCCACCGGCAGCGATGGCCCACGCTGGAAGCGGGCCGCCGGCCTGCAATGCCGATGTGAAATCGGCGAAGGTCTTTCCGCCCTCAAGCCGGAAGAGTTGGATATGATGCATTTCCTTGCCGGCATTGACCATTCTGACCGTGGTCAGGCCGGCCGGGATGGAGGTTGAAGTCAGCCTGAACCCATACTCCTCGGCGACGACGGAGAACACGTTGGGGCTGGCTTCGGTTGAAGCGGCCGCCGCGGGTTTCTCGGCGGGGCGGCAGGCAAGCACGGCGAGGAGCACGAGCAGAAGTGCAGGGACGAACCGGCGCATGGGAATCTCCGCGGGGGTTGGAATCAACGGCGACACAATTCTCGCACCGGAGGGACGCCCGCGCCAGCCGCATTCTTACCGGCGGCCCATTGCGGGCGTATGTTACGGCCGTCAACTGCACTCAGGAGCGATCCTGATGGTCCGAACGCACCGTGCCGGCCTGCTTCTGGCCTGGCTCACCCTCCTGCCCGTTGAATTACGGGCACAAGGCTGGACCGAATCGCCGTTCCGGCCACTCGACCTCCCGGGGCCCAACAGCGTCCGAAACGGAGCGGGCCGCCCGGGTGCGGGCTACTGGCAGCAGGAAGTGGACTATCGCATCGAGGCGGCGCTTGATCCGGCGACGGACATCCTGCGGGGCACCGCGCGCATCACCTACCGCAATCGGTCGCCCGACTCTCTGCCGTATCTCTGGATGCACCTCGAGCAGAACATGTGCGCTCCGGGGAGCATCACCAACCAGCTCGATCAGCCGCCGCTCGTATTCCTGGGGTCCACCTTCGACTTCTCCTGCAAGGGATTCGCCGGTGGGCTCGTGCTGGAGCGGATCGCGGCGGGTGGCGCCCCACTCGAGCACACTATCTACGGCACGACGATGCGGGTGGACCTGCCCCGGCCAATTCCGCCAGGGGCCACATTCGAATTTGAGGTGGGCTGGCGGTTCCCCGTCCCGCCCTACGGCGGGGGCCGGATGGGTCACGACGGCTCCCTCTATCAGGTTGCACAGTGGTATCCGCGACTTGCGGTCTACGACGACCTGCGGGGCTGGAATCACGAGCCCTACATCGGGGCAGGCGAGTTCTACCTCGAGTACGGCCGGTTCGACGTGTCCCTCACCCTTCCGGCGGCGTACATAGCCGGCGCCACGGGAACGCTGGAGAATCCGGCCGAGGTGCTGACGGCCGCCCAGCGGGAGCGCCTCTCACGGGCACGGACATCCAGCGATCCGATCGCGGTGATCCGGCGGAATGAAGCAGGCAGGGCGTCGCAGACGCGGCCGACCGCCAGCGGAACGCTTACCTGGCGCTGGAGCGCGGACAGCGTCCGCGATTTCGCGTTTGCGGCGAGTCCGGACTTTCAATGGGATGCGGTGGGGTGGGACGGGATCCTGGTGCAGACCCTGTACCGCCCGCAGGCGACGCTCTGGGCCGAGGCTGCCAGGATGACCCGGGACGCGATGCGCTACTACAGCGAAAAATGGCATCGGTATCCCTACACCCAATTCACGAGCGTCGAGGGTCCGATCGAGGGGATGGAGTACCCGATGATCACCTTCGATCCTGCCGGGCCGGCCCGGGAGGACCTGCACTGGGTCCTTGCCCACGAGCTGGGCCACCAGTGGGTTCCGATGCTCGTGGGGTCCAACGAGCGACTGTATCCGTGGATGGACGAAGGATTCAACACGTTCATTGACCTCGCGAATGCAGCGCTCTACTTCAAGGGCACCGCGTACGGCGACTCGATCGAGGTCCACCCGCTCCACCTCTACCCGGACCACGCCGCGGCCGGCACCGAGCAACCGCTGATCACCGCGCCCGTCGAGGTCAAGGATCTGTTCTGGGTCGGGTATCAGAAGCCCGCGCTGATGATGCAGTTGCTCCGCTACGAAGTCCTCGGCCAGGAGCGGTTCGATCATGCGTTCCGGGAGTATCTCTCCGCGTGGGCGTTCAGGCATCCGGGCCCCGCAGACTTCTTCCGGCTCATGCGGGACGCTTCGGGGATGGACCTCGACTGGTTCTGGCGCAGCTGGGTGCTGGGTTCTGACCGTCTGGATCAGGCCGTCGAACGGATCGGCATGGAGTCCGGGGGTGTCACCGCAATCGTGCTCGTCAACCGGGGCACGATGGTGATGCCGGCCGAGCTCCGGCTGGAGTATCGTGACGGCAAGGCCGACACGATCCGGCTCCCGGTCGAGATGTGGAACCAGGGCCCTCGCTTCACCTACCGGGTGCGGAGCGGGCGGCCCGTCGTGGCGGCAGAGCTCGATCCCCGCCGGGCACTGCCCGACGTGGACCGCTCCAACAATGCCCTGAGACTCTGACGCGATGCAGTCACCGTCCCGGAGCCGTCATGGCTGAGTCCGACCGTCTGCGAGACTTCCTCGCGCGACACGGCGCTTCCCCCCGTGTGGTGGCGGGAGGCCTGGAGGTGCTGCTCCGGGGTTGGGAACAGACCGTGACGGCCGTGGAGGCCGGATACGCGCTGACGTTCGACGATTACCTGAGCGATGTGGACGGCCGGCAACTGCTGGCACAGGCCCTCGAAGTCGCCTCCGCCGACCAGGCGGCCCAGGTTGCCGCCCGGCTCGCGGCGCTCGATGAGCGGATGCGGGCGGCGGTGGAGCCGGTCCGTCGCTGCGTCTGGGGCCACATCGTGGAGGAGGAAGAGGGCTGGACGCCCGAACGGAACTGGTGGTACTACGCGCGCCCCAGACGAGGAACGCCGGCGTTCCTGGAGGAGTTCGGCCGGGACTAGGGCTGGCGGGAGGCGACCTGCGCCCGCCGGACGAGCAGCAGGTCGGATATGTTGTCCGTCGTGAGCAAGCCGACGAGCGTGCCGGACCCATCCACGACGGGTAGCGCGGGAAGGCCGCTCAGGCGGAGCCGCTCCAGCGCATCGGCGAACGGGAGGCCCGGCGCGACGGGCGTCACCGGGCGCGTCACCGCCTGATCCACGATCGATCCCGGCCCGCGCTCGGCGAGGCCCCGGATCAGATTTTCGCGTGTCAGAATCCCTTCGACCTTCCCCCAGTTGTCCACCACCGGAAACTCGCGCTGCTCCCCCTCGAGCAGTGCGTTGACCGCCTCCTGCAGCGTCGCATGGGTTGGGAGCGAGCGGAACCGGGTGATCATCATCCTGCTGACGTCGAGGCCCCGGCCCGCCAGCTTCGTCTCGACCGCGGCGGCCTCCCCGCCGGCCCCGAAAAACACGAAGACGGCGATCAGCACCAGGAAAGCGTTCGGTGGGAGCCCCCACGCCGAGAAGAATCCGAGACCCCAGAGCCCCAAGCCTACGGCCGCAAGCTGGCCGATGTTGGCGGCCAGCCGGGTGGCCCGGGCGAGGCCCAGCCGCATGGCGAGGAGCGCACGAAGCACCCGTCCGCCATCCATCGGGAACGCTGGGAGCATATTGAAGAGCAGCAGGACGACGTTCACCCACATGATCTTCTGCAGGAGCCCGCTGGCGGCCGGGTCGAGCTGTTCGGGCGAGAGGGGCGTTCCCGTCAGCCGGAGCGCGCCGTACAATCCGAGTGCGATGGCGAGGGTCACCGCCGGACCGGCGAGCGCGATGAGCAGTTCCTGCTTCGGCTCCTCGGGGATGCGCTCCAGCCGGGCGAGGCCGCCGATGGGCAGGAGGATGACGTCGGGCGTGCGCACGCCGAAGCGCCGGGCCATCAGGATGTGCCCGAATTCGTGGAGCACGACGCAGGTGAAGAGCGCCAGGAGGAATACGGTGCCGCGGAGCGCCAGCGAGGCCCCTCCGCGCGACCAGGCTTCCCAGGCGTACCAGACGAGGAGCAGCACAAAGGTGGCGTGCACCTTGATGTCGGTCTCGCCCACCCGACCGATGCGATACGACCACTTCATTGGGACCCGTCCCGACGGGGGATACCGGTAATCTGGACTGGTCGGGCGCCCGGGGGCAGGGCATCGCCGTCTTTCGGGCGCCTCAGGGATCGGTTAACATTGACGCCGTCAACCTCTGCCGGAGTCACGACATCACCACAGTCACTCCCCCGAGCGCGCCTCCCGCCTGGACGGTCAAGGACGCCGAAAAGCTGTACAACATGCACGGCTGGGGCCTCGGCTTCTTCCGTGTCAATCCGGAAGGGCATGTCACCGTCCACGCCGACGGCGATCCCAAGCGGGGCCTGGATCTCTACCAGCTCGCGATGGACCTGCATGCCCAGGGTGTCGGCCTGCCGCTGCTCCTCCGGTTCTCGGATATTCTGCGCGCCCGCATCAACAACCTCGCCGGGGTCTTCCGGGAGGCGATCGGGGAGTTCGGCTACACCGGTGCGTACACGACGGTCTATCCGATCAAGGTCAACCAGCAGCGGCACGTGGTGCAGGAGATCGTGGAGTTCGGCGCCGATCACGATGTGGGGCTCGAGTGCGGGAGCAAGCCGGAGCTTCAGGCCGTGCTGGGCCTGCACGAAAGCACGAAGCACGTCATCGTCTGCAATGGATACAAAGACGAAGAGTTCATGCGGCTGGCCCTCATGGGCCAGAAGCTCGGACACCAGGTATTCCTCGTGATGGAGCAACTGCACGAGCTCGATGTCCTGCTCGCGGTGGCCGAGGACATGGGTGTGGAGCCGACGATCGGCGTGCGGATCAAGCTGGCCACGGAAGGCTCGGGCCGGTGGGCGAAGAGCGGGGGAGAAAAGTCGAAGTTCGGGCTCAACGCGGTGGAGCTGATGCGCCTGCTCGACAAGCTCGAGCGGCTCGGCCGGAAGGACATGCTCCGGCTGGTTCACTTTCATCTCGGGAGCCAGATCACCGATATCCGCCACGTGAAGGCGGCGCTCGAGGAGATCGGCCGGTATTACGCGGAGCTTCGCGGGATGGGCTTCGGCCTGACCCACGTGGACGTCGGCGGCGGGCTGGGGGTGGACTACGACGGCTCGCGCTCGACCCGGCCGGCGAGTGTGAACTACACCATGCGGGAATACGCCAACGACGTGGTCTACACGATCGGCAATGTGTGTCGCGAACATGACCTGCCGATGCCGCACCTGATCTCGGAATCCGGGCGTGCGCTCACGGCGCACCACTCACTGCTGCTCGTCAACGTGATCGATGTCGAGAGCCAGGTCGAGCCGGTGCCGCCGACGCTCGGGCTGGATCCGCATCCCCTCCTGCGCGAAATGGCGGAAAACCTCGAGTCGCTCACCCCGGACCGGGTGGACGAGGCCTTCCACGACGCCCTCTTCGCCAAGGAGCGGACCAACGAATACTTCGCCAGCGGTGCCTTCAGCCTGCGCGACAAGGCGGACGCGGAGCAGCTCTACCTGTGCACCCTGACCGCCATCCAGGAGCTGCTTGGAGAGGACCGGGCCGGGAACCCCGAGATCATGGCCCACATCGACTCGACGCTCGTGGACCGCTACTTCTGCAATTTCTCCCTCTTTCAGTCGCTCCCCGACAACTGGGCGATCGACCAGCTCTTTCCCATCATGCCGATCCACCGGCTCAACGAACGTCCGTCGCGCCGGGGCACGATGCAGGACGTGACCTGCGACTCGGACGGCGTGATTGACCGCTTCGCGGGCGGCCGGAAGGGCAAGCCCTCCCTCGAGCTGCATCCGTATCTCGAGAACGAGCCCTACATTGTCGGGATCTTCCTGACGGGGGCGTACCAGGAAATCCTGGGGGACCTGCACAATCTCTTCGGCGACACGAACGCCGTCCACGTGCGGATGACCGAGCAGGGATACGAAGTGACTGACCTCGTGCACGGGGACACTGTGACCGAGGTGCTGAACTACGTCCAGTTCCACGCGACCGACCTGCTGGCCACCTGGCGCCGCAAGGTCGGAGCGGCCAAGGACCTGAGCCGGCAGGAGGCGAACATGTTCATCGCCGAGTACGTCGCCGGGCTGGAGGGGTACACCTACCTCGAGGGGCAGGTCCCGGAGTAACCGGCGAGCCGACTCAGGAACGATTCACTTCCGCTCGTTGATCGGTACGAACGGCCGCGCGTCCTTCCCCGTGAAGATCTGGCGGGGCCGGGCGATCTTCTGATCCTTGTCGGAGATCATCTCCTCCCACTGCGCCAGCCAGCCGGGGGTCCGTCCGAGCGTGAAGAGGACGGTGAAGTACTCGGTCGGATACCCCATCGCCTGGTAGATCAGTCCCGAATAGAAGTCCACGTTGGGATACAGCTTCCGCTTGATGAAGTACTCGTCGGACAGGGCGATGCGCT
The DNA here is from genome assembly GCA_035711365.1 of Gemmatimonadales bacterium. Taxonomy (GTDB): domain Bacteria; phylum Gemmatimonadota; class Gemmatimonadetes; order Gemmatimonadales; family GWC2-71-9; genus DASTCF01. Next base: position 4,950 of record DASTCF010000058.1, on the reverse strand, counting down.
CCAGCTCGACGGCGATCTCGAGCTTCGGATTGAGCCCGGTCTCCGCAAACACCCCATCCGCCACCCGCTTGATCAGCTTGGCCCGCGGATCATACGACTTGTAGACCCGGTGCCCGAAGCCCATCAGCCGGCCCTCACCCGCCTTGACCTTCTCGATGAATGCGGGGATGTGCTTCTTGTCGCCGATCTCGTCCAGCATATGGAGCACAGCTTCGTTGGCGCCACCGTGAAGCGGGCCGTAGAGCGCCGCGATGCCGGCGGATATGGCGCTGAAGGGGTCCACGCCCGACGATCCCACGGCCCGCACCGCGCTGGTCGAGCAGTTCTGCTCGTGATCGGCGTGGAGGATGAGGAGGATCTCGAGCGCCCGCTGCAGGACCGCATTCGGCTTGTGCTGGCCGCCGATGCTGAACGTCATGTTGACGTAATTGCCGATGTAGTCCAGGTCGTTCCGCGGGAATTCGTACGGGAGGCCGCGCGAATGCCGGAAGCAGAATGCGGCGAGCGTCGGCAGCTTGGCCATCAGGCGCACCCGCTGGATGTAACGGTTGGCCGGGTCGTGCACGTTCTTGGCGTCGGGGTAGAAGGTGGAGAGGGCGCCGGCGACGCCGAGCAGCATGCCCATCGGGTGGGCGTCGTAGCGGAACCCCTCGAGGAACTTGATGATATTGGTGTGAACGTAGGTATGGTACATGATGTCGTGCGTCCACTTGTCGAGCTGCGCCGCCGTGGGGAGCTCGCCTTCGCAGAGCAGGTACGCGACCTCGAGGAAGCTCGCCCGATCCGCCAGCTCCTCGATGGGGTAGCCGCGGTAGCGCAGGATGCCCCGGTCACCGTCGATGAAGGTGATGGCGCTCCGGCAGGCCGCCGTATTCATGAAGGCCGGATCATACGTCATCAGGCCGAAGTCGTCGTCGGAGGTCTTGATCTGGCGGAGATCCATCGCGCGGATCGTGCCGTCGGCGACGGGAATCTCATAATTCTTGCCGGTCCGGTTATCGGTAACCGTGAGGGACTCTTTGGACACGACGCGGTCCTCATGCGGGAGAAGGCGGCTGGATGTCGGGGAGGATAATAGCCGCCTTTTCCTTGCGCTCAATCCCCGGTATCGTTCGCCAGCGATGACGCGTCCCTCTCCAACTCTCGGCGAGCGCGCGCGCGGCGCCCTCCTCGGGCTCGCCGCCGGCAACGCGCTGGGAGTGCCAACGGAATTCCTGGGTTCCTCCGACGCCATCCGGGCGGCCTTTCCCGATGGCGTCCGCGACATTCCGCCGGTGCGCCAGGCGGATTCGCCGTTCGACGACGACACGGCGATGACGCTGTTGCTCGCCGAGGAACTGCTGGAGCCCCAGCTGAGCCTTGAGCGGCTGGCCGGCCGCTGGATCGGGTGGATGGATTCGGATGGACGGGGCATCGGCGTCCAGACCCGGTCCGCCCTGAATCACATCCGGACCCACGGCTCGCCGCCGGCCGGCTCGGGTGGAATCGCGGGGAACGGTGCCGTGATGCGCTGCCTCCCGGTGGCGCTCGCCACCCTGGGGTCGCCTGCGAATCTCGTGAGCGGCAGTTATCACACCGCCGCCATCACTCATCCCGACGACCGGTGCACCTGGGGCGCCGTGGCCGTGAACGTGGCTGCCGCGGAGCTGCTCAAGGGCCGGCGCGACTTCCTCGCCGACGTGCTTGAAGTGCTTCGCATCAATGAGGCCCCTCCGGTGCTGTTGGACGCGGTCCGACGCGTGCCCCTCGAGCGGCGCGAAGAGCTGCCCTTGACCGGTCCGGAGCCTGGGTACGTGGTGCATTGTGTCGAGATCGGCCTCTGGTTCGCCTGGCACGAGCCCAATCTCGAGCGCGGCCTCATCTGGCTGGCGAACGCCGGAGGCGATACCGATACGAATGCCGCGGTGGCCGGTGCCCTGATGGGCGCGCGGGATGGCGAGGCGGCGATCCCCGCCCGGTGGATTGCCGCGCTGCCTCAGGTGGAGCGGTTGCGTGAACTGGCCACCCGGCTCGTGGGGCAGGCCGCGTGACGACGCTTCGGCCGGCCACGCAGGCCGATGAGGGTCCCGTGCGGGAACTGCTCACGAACGCGGCACTCCCACTGGAGGGCCTGGAAGACTTCTTCCCGGATGGCTATGTGGTAGCGGAGGCGGAGGGCCGCGTCGTCGGTGCGACCGGCATGGAAATCCACGACGAAGACGGCCTCCTCCGTTCTGCGATCGTCGCTCCGGAATGGCAGGGCCACGGGATCGGCCGGCGGCTCACCGAGGAGCGCCTGAGCTGGGCCGGCCGCCGGGGCGTGCGTGCGGTCTATTTGCTGACCACGACTGCGGCCGGTTATTTCCCCCGGGTGGGCTTCCTCCCGATCGGGCGGGACGAAGTCCCGGCAGGGATCCGGGCATCCCGGGAGTTCGCTTCCACGTGTCCATCCACCGCCGCCGTCATGCGCTTGATTCTTGATCCTCGATCCCCTCTCTCACCCAGTCGGAAGGTCACGTTCAAATGAAGCGCACCCTATTCCTCCTCGTCATCCTGGCCGCGGCGCCTGCCGCCGCTCAGACCGCCGTTCAGACCGCCTCGCAGACCGCGGTGGACACCGCGGGCGCAGGGGTCCTCATCGACCAGGCGATGAACCATTCCGAGGTGATGCAGAACCTCGAGTACCTCGCTGACATGATCGGTCCGCGGCTCACCGGTTCGCCCGCGATGAAGCGGGCCAACGACTGGACCGCCGAGCGATTCAAGGCCTACGGGCTCTCCGCGACGCTCGAGCCCTGGCAGTACGGCGTGACGTGGGAGCGGGGTCCTGCCGCTTTCCGCATCACGGAACCGTTTCAGCGAAACCTCGTGGGATACAGCTGGGCCTGGACCGCGGGGACCGGCGGCAAGAACCTGGCCGGTCCGGTGGTGCTGGTGGATGTCTCCTCGCCCGAGAGCCTCACCGCCAACCTCCCGAAGGTGAAAGGGGCCTGGCTCCTGCTGCGGCCGGCCATCTCGATCTGGAATCCCGACGGGCCCACGATGACGGCGGCGGACTCGGCCGCTCAGCGGGCGGAGCAGGAACGGCGCACTGCCGCGTTCCGTGCCGCCAATGCGGATACCAGCGAGGCGGCCCGGAAGGCGAGACAGCAGTTCAACACCGACCGTCCCTACCTCCTCAAACAGGCGGGCGCGCTCGGCATCCTGACGGATGGCGGGAAAGAACACGCGCTGCTGACGATGAGCGGCTCGGCCAATAACGTCTCGCCGCTGCCCAATATCGTCATCGCACACGAGGACTACGCGCTGTTCGACCGGCTCATCCGCAGGGGTGCCACACCGCGGCTGGAGGGGCGGGTGGAGAACTCCCTGGGCACCAAGCCGGTGACCCAGTGGAATACCATCGGAGAAATCCGGGGCAGCGAGCTGCCGGGGCAGGTGGTCATCCTCGGCGCGCATCTCGACAGCTGGGACCTCGGTACCGGGGTCACCGACAATGGCACCGGCTCGATGGTCGTGCTGGAGGCCGCTCGCGTTATCGCCCAGAGCGGGATCAAGCCCAGGCGCACGATCCGCTTCATCCTGTTCAGTGGCGAGGAACAGGGCCTGCTCGGATCGCGCGCGTACGCCGCCGCGCATGCCGCCGAGGCGGACAGCATCCAGGCCGTGCTCGTGCTCGACAACGGAACCGGGATGATCAAGGGTCAGGCGCTGCAGGGCCGCAAGGAGGACGAGCAGCTCTGGAAGGACTTGCTGGTCCCCGTCGCCTCCCTCGGTGCCGCGACCGTACGGGATGCGAACAAGGGGGGAACCGACCACCTGTCGTTCATTCCCTACGGCGTGCCGGGCTGGAATTTCGACCAGGAAACGCGTGGGTACAATCACACGCATCACTCCCAGGTGGACACGTACGATCACGCCGTCGGCAGCGACCTGATGCAGGCGTCGGCGGTGATGGCGGTGACGGCGCTCGAGCTGGCGAACCTGCCGGAGCTTCTGCCAAGGGGCGCCAAGCGGCCGGTGACGCCGCCGACCGTGGCGAAGCCAAGCCCGGGGCTGGAGAAGGTGAAGTAACCCGCCACACCTGAACGCTGAGAAGGGGGCTCCGGTTAAGGGGCCCCCTTCTCGCTTCCCGGCTCGATTGTATGTCGACACCGCCATGGCGGCGGCCCCTCCGGGATTCGGAGGAATCGGCTCGAGCGAGGCGTCAGTCGGCCGGAAGGCGTACGGTGCAGGTAGTCAGGAACCCGCCGCGAATGTTGTAGACGGTGGTCACTTCGAGCCATTTCGCGGCGAGCACCCGCTGCAGGTCCTCGGCGACCTTCGCCGTCGCGTGCTCCTGGTAAATCCCGACATTGCGATAGCTCACCACGTAGTATTTCAGGCTCCTGAGCTCGACGCACCGGCCGGCCGGAACATATCGGATCGTCAGCCGGGCGAAGTCGGGAAGCCCGCTGTACGGGCAGACGGCGGAGAACTCCTCCGTCTCGGTGAGGATCTGCTGTTCCGGACCGTCATACGGGAACGTCTCGAGCACCCCGGTGTCGACGCGCTCGGGTCCGACGAACGGCAGGTGGCGGCCTTCGGGTGTTGGCATGGGGTCTGGATGGGCGGATGGGCGGATGGGCAGCGGGGCAGCGAGTGTCCCGGCCGGCACCGCGTGGGTCGGTCGGGGAATCTAACCCCCCATCCGATCGGACTGCCCATTTGCCCATCTGCCCATCTGGCCATCTGCCCATTTGCCCATCCGCCCTCCTTACATCCCCCGGACAATCCCCTCTTCCAGCCACGCATACTGCTTACCCACGACGTGCTGTGCCACGGTGTAGTTGGCGCGGTCGTCGTTGTCGAAGATTGCCGCGAACCGGTCCTCGATCCGCCGGCGGGAATTCCGGGCGAATAGATCGGCCAGCTCGATGGGCGTGCGGTCCCCAGGATTTCGGGTGACCATCCACTGCGCCCGGGACACCG
>DASTCF010000057.1:0-3804 GCA_035711365.1 Gemmatimonadales bacterium | reverse complement strand
AGCCGTCCCACGAATAGCCGCGCGTCACCGTGATCGTTCCGTCCTTCCCGACGATCAGGCGCACTTTCTCCTTCTTGTCCCGGAAGACGAGATCCTCGGCAATCGGATGGTTCGACTTCCACGAGTAGCTCTTCTCGAGCTTGTAGAGCCAGTCGACGCCGTTCCGGCACATTCTTCCTCCGGCTCACAAGGTATCGGATGCCCCTCCCGTCCAGGGTTTCCTCGAGCGGCTCAGATTTGCCAGCTGCAGTCCTGCTTCATGAAGTCGGTGTGGGACGCCGCCTTGCGGTCCTTGGCAGCATTGGGGTTGGCACGACGGAACCCTGCAGCCGGCCGTTTCTGTGCAAAGAAATCCTCGAAATCATTCCACGCCTGCGACACCACTGCAGGCGCCAGCTCCTTGCACTTCAACTTGGCGGGGTCCTTCAAGTCACGAATTGCGACCACGATGCTCGGCGGGACCCCGGCACTGTCCGGCCGCAGCGCCTCGATGTCGTAGATGTAGTAACCCTGATCCGCGACATCCTTGAGCGACACCCATTGGTTGTCGATGTACATCTTGACTGGCGCGTGCCCGCCCTTGATCGGCTCGACCCGGACCTGGTTGGCGAACAGCTGGGCACCGCGAACATCGCCTTTGAACTTGAATGTGGCCTTGACCAGGGAGCCGAGCATCATCCGGCCGAACAACGAGCCACCCGTCTCACCCACGCGGGGAACGATGGAGAACGCGACCACGGGCGTCGCCTGCGTGCCAATGTATTCGACCCAGTCCCGGTACTCCCGCACTTCCGAGTAGCGTTCCGCCTCAGGCAGGCCGGAAACGGCCTCCCGCTTCTTTCGATCCTTCGCAATTTCGTTCTCGTACGCCTTGATGGCCACGAACGTTTGCGCTGGAGACTGAAGCGCCACGTCGAAACCGCCGATATGGATGTCCGTGAACCCTCGATAGCGTTTGGGATCCGCCGTGTCGGCGAATGCCCTCAGTGTGGCAATCTCGATACGGTCGGTCGGAAGCGTCGGCAGCAATGAGGCCGCGGGCGGCCCGATTCGCGCCATCTCGGTCCCGGCGCGGGCCAATGCCGGCCCGGCCCGTGCGATCAGCACCGAGCCCGAGACGCCGGGTCCACCCTGGGCGCTGAAATCACCAAACGTATTCACGGCTACGATTTCGCCACCGAGGTTGAGGAGCGGCCCACCGGAGTTCCCGGGATTGATATTGACGTCTGAAATGATCGCTCCCGCGCGCACACTCGACGCGATACCCGCGGTGATCGTGAGCCCCTGATGGAGGGGAAAACCCATGGCAATCAGCCGCTCGCCGGCGACGACGGCGGGCTGCCCCGCTGGCGCCTGAATCGGGATGTGGACGCGCCCGACGAGATGATCCGGGTGAATTCGCAGGATCGCGATGTCAGCATCGGGATCGCGCGCAAGAAGCGCGGCACGCACCTTCGTGGTCGAATCGAGCACTACCGCGACCTGGTCGGATTCTGCACTCTCGACGACGTGAGAGTTGGTGATAACCACGCCGCCGAGCGTATCGGCCAGGAACCCCGACCCATGGGCCAGGCCTGCCTCGATTCGGAACACGCTGTGACTCAGGCGGTCAAACAGTGCGACCGCGGCGTCGACCCGATCGGCCGAGAGTGGCGTCCCCGCTTCCACGCCCTCGCTCACGGTGGCGTTGTCATTGGTGAGCGCGACCTCTCCCGAACTCCCGGCGACCACTGAGACGGACACGCTCCACGCGTAGCGCTGACCCTGGAAGAGAATCGGTGCGACGCTCGTGAGTGTGTACGGGCCCCCCGGGACGCTGACGGTCGACTTCCCCGAGACGTCCGTTCGGGTCGTGAACGTGTCGGCGGTGGCGCCGACGAGCGTGAGCGCGTGAAGTGGAACCGGCCGCACCTGCATGTCGCGATCGACGAGTGCCGCCGAGATGATCAGGTTACCGGTCTTTGGGGCCGGCGCGGGCGCCGGTTTCCTGGCTTGATCGGACTGGGCAAGCAGCGGTGCCGCCCCAGCGAGGAGACCCATCATCGCCGCCCGGGCGATCGAGAGCCATGGTGTCATAAGAGCCCCTGGGTAGGTCCTGCGATCCAGACTGCCCGTTGGCACTCACCACGTTTCAGGAGTGCGGGGACAATTCCGTCGAGCGAGGCGGGCGGCAGGGGGGCGCCTGCCATTCGGGCGCAACATTGGAGGTTCGGAGCGCAGCCGTCAATTCCCTATCAAGCTTGATAGGCGAAGAAACCCCGGCAGGTTACTGCCGCTTAAGCGTGATCGTATTCGCCGGCGCCGGTTCGTCCTCGGTCAGCGTGATTTCATCGCCGCTCGAGGTGAGCGCCCAGTCCGACGAGCTGAGGCCGCTCGTGAGGGTGACGATCTCACCGTCGAAGACATATTCGCCCTCCACGGTGAGCGGATCGGGCGGCTCGCCGGGGAAGGTGACGATGCCGTCCACCGAAAAGGTGCCGTCGGCGCGGAAGACCCACGTGCCGGTCGTCGTGGCCTCGATCCCGTCATCGCTGAATCCGATGAGATCCCAGGTGCCTACCAGCGACAGCTCGGGTTCGGTGCTGCTATCCCCGCACGCCCCGCTCAAGAGCGTGGAGGCGACGAACACCAGGACCGGGTTCCATCTGCGCGACGCCATACGGCACTCCTGATTCCTCGAATTGAGGCACGATCGCTTCACCGGCGGACGGGATCATCCGCCGGGCGTGAAGCTAGTGCGCCGGGATGAGGAATCAGGGAAGCACGGATGAACTTTGAGCGGGTCAGATCGGTAAGGAACGAGGGAGGCGCGGAAGACTACTCCGAACCTCCCTCGTTTCATGGCTGGCTACCAGGATGACGGATCGGATTGCTCCCCGCTTCCGTCGCTTCCGTCTCTTCCGACTGTCCGCCTGACCGCCTGACCGCCTGACCGACCTATTTAATCGCCACTGACTTACGCAGCGAGAAATACATGTGAGAGCCGGCCGGGAGTATGACGTCCACGTCCTTCATCTCGTTGGACACCGCGGCACCGGCCGCCGCACCCACCACGCCGCCGATGATGGTGCCCTTCGAGTCGCCACCAATGACCCGGCCGAGGATGGCGCCGGCCGCGGCACCGCCACCGACCCGCGCGGCGTCCACGGGCTCGATGCCCCGCGCCTTCCGGACGGTGTCGAGCGAGTCGATTGAGGCACTGATCGGATAGCTCTCGCCGCGCACCGTGATGCTCTGGACGGCGATCGTCAGGGTGCCTGGCGTGTTCCGGTTCGGGGCCTCCTTCACTTCGACGACGGTGCCGTGCACCGTCGAGCCCGCCGGAATGACGACCCGTCCGCCGCTGCGGACGTCCCCCACCACGCTTGCGGTGAAGCTGTCACCCGCCTTGCTGCGCCGGGTGGTGATGGTATCGGTGATCGCCGCTTCCACCGCCGTGCCCTGAGGCACGGTGTAGCCCTGCGTGCCACCGGACGTGGAGGACTTGGAGGCGGAACCGGGCGCGCCGTCCGGCGTCGAGCCGCCGGCACAGGCGACGAGGGCGAGGAGGCCGATGGTGCGGAGTTGGCCGAGCCGTAGCGTGGGAGTCATGGTTGTGACCCTCCTTGTACCTGCGGAATGTAGTCGGGAGGAGGGTGTTCCCATAGGGCAAGGCCTCCCCCAATGAGGAGAGTCTCACTTCAGATTCACCCCCATGAAAATGTCGATTCGCTATCGTGCGATCCGTGATCTTCGGAGGAGTGTGCCCATGAAACGGGTCCTGATCGTCTACGGCACGTCGTACGGACAGACCGCGCGGATCGT
>DASTCF010000056.1:0-5907 GCA_035711365.1 Gemmatimonadales bacterium | reverse complement strand
GTGGCAACGCCGGCGCGGCCGGTGAGCGTGATGCCCCGCCGGCCAAGAATCCGCTGCCGAAGCTCGCCAACCACGCGTCCCGTCGCGTCGGATTCGCCGGCGAGGCCGTCGATCGCGACGAGCCAGCTTCCCCGCCCCGTGAATCCCCGGAAGGTCACGCCTAGACCACCGAACCATCCCTCCGCGACCGCCGAATTCTCCGGGAATTCGCCGCTTCCACCGAGGAAGTCATTCACGCCGGAGGTGGCCTCCGTCGTCACGCTCCCGTGATGCTCAACCCGTCCGGTGACCGAGAGCTCGAGCCCGCGGCCAATGGAAGTCTCGTAGCCAATTGAGCCGCCCTCGGCGAGGTAGTAATCGGCGTCATCGTGTGCGGCGAAGATGCCGTTGAGCGTGTTCCCGAAGATCGGCACCCGGAAATAGGGATCCACCTGAGCCACCTCCCGATAGCCGGCCAGTGTCCACCGGCCACCCGGGGCGTCCCGGACGAGCGAGAGCCGGGCGGTGACGCGCTCGTCGGACAAGCCGAACCGAGCCGTACCGTTCAGGCGCGTGAAGTCCCAGCCCGGCACCTTGAGCCCATAGCCTGCTCCGACCGAGAGCCCCTGCACCCGGTTGAACCGAAGGATGTCGGCAAACCGTTCGTATTCGAATCCGGCGGACGGGATGCCGGTAACGTCGGACGGAAGTGTCTCGGCGAGATGCGCGAGCTCGGCCTGTGCCTCCCGGATCCGTTGATCATCCTCCGTCGCCAGGTCGAGCTGCAGGGTATCGCCCCAGCCCTGATAGGCCCGCAGGGAATCGGCCGCCGGCCGGTGGATTTCATATCGCCCGTTCTGCCATTTGCCCACGCGAATCGCGGCGCCCAGAGAATCAGGCCCCCCCACCTCGTGGGAATCCTCATCCTTGCCGCTGTCCGGCACGGCGAGCGCGAAGGTCACCGGCTCGCCGGTGTTGATCGCGTAGTCGCGGAACGTGGTGATCGCTTCGAAGGGGATCACGATGTCGCTGATCAGCGGAATCTGCACCTTGCCCGACAGCACCTGGCGGAAGGGCATCCAGTACTTCTCGTCCTGGAGCCCGTACTCGAGATCCGAGTCTACCGTCAGAATCCGGTTGACGAGATTGTTGACGCGCCGCCGTTCCTTGGGATCGTCCTGTTCATCTTCATCCGCCCAAAGTTCGGTCCCGACGTAGCGGAACGTGAAGCGGACGACATCCGCATTCGCGCCATCCAGCCAGAGTGTCCCGGCCACCAGTGAAGGACCCGGTCGCTGCGGGACGATCTCCACAGCATAGAGCCGTAACAACGTGCCGCGCGGGGTCGTGAGGCCCATCGAATCGGTGAGTTTGTAGCGGTACCAGGCAGGGCCGTCCGCGGCGAGCGGGTGAAGGGCCGCGCGCGACGGAAAGTCGTTTCCGAAGATCCGTACCGAATCGCCGAGTCCGCGTGGGACGAACCACGGGCGGGCCATGTCGCTGCGGATCTGTACCTCGGTGGACCGGGAGGCACTCCGCCGGCCGGTGATGTCGAGCCGGAGATCGTTGGGCCGGTGCCACTGGACAATTCCTTCCTGTTCCTCGACGGCGTACGTAGGCGCCCAGGCCCATCGGCGTCTCCCGAGCGAAAACGAAACCCGGTACCGAATCCTGGCGGTGTAATCGGTGACAGAGGTGTCCTGCGACGCATGCCGGGCCTGGGCCCGAGAGATGAGAGCCCGAGTGGCCTCGTCGGAGAAGGGAGTGGTGCTGTCGGGGTCCTGCGAATGGAGCGCGAGGAGTGCAGCGAGCGCTACGACGCCGAGGCCCATCGGCTGCGCCCATCACGGTGAAGCCCGTAGGCCTTGAGCCGCCGCCACAGGGTCGTGCGGCTTATGCCGAGGCTCTTGGCGGTCTCGGCCAGCCGCCAGCTGTGCGCGTCGAGCGACTTCACGATCGCTTCCTTCTCCCGCTCGGCGAGCGTTGTCGGACCCTCGATGGCGGGGAGGAACATCGCCTCGCCCAGCTCGAGCGCACCGACGCGCAGGGGCCGCAGCCGCCCTCCGATGGCCGCAAGGCGTGGCTCGAGATCATCCGCGGACTCGACGCCCAGGTCGATGACCCCTTCGAGCTGGTGCTTCGCCTGGCTGTTCGCGTAAACGACCTTGCCGTGCGGATCAAAGACGACGACCCCCTCGCTGAAGCCATCGAGCAAGGCCTTCGCGAGAGGCGAGAAGACGGACGGAAGCGGAGTCGGGGAACCGGGGTTTGATGCATTCATGCTGAAAGCTACGGGAGGACCGGGAGAAAGGTTTCAATAGGAGACGGATGGGCAAACGGGCAGATGGGCAGATGGGCAGATGGGCAGATGGGCAGGCCGTAAGATTAAGTGCCGCCGCCCCAGCCGGACAGTCTGCTATGAGTTGCGCGATCAGGAGCGCCTTATCATATTCTGACTGACTAACCAGTCAGTTTGCATACACCATTGGAGCAACAACTTGAAGGACGAGATCTCTGACGCGGCCGCCAGGGTCCTGGTGCGCGATGGACTGCGTGATTGGAGTGTCGATCGGGTGGCCCGCGCGGCCGGGTGTGCCAAGGGGCTGGTCCATTACCACCACGGGACGAAGCGGGCCCTGCTTCAGGCGGTGGCTGCCCGACTCGAGTCCGCGCACTGGCAACGTCGGCTCGACAGCCTCGCAGGTTCTCAGGGCGCCGACGCACTGGACGCCCTCTGGCAGGCCCTGGTGGCGGAGGTCGCGTCAGGCGAGTGGGAGGCCGTGCTGTCGCTTCGAAGCGACCCGGAATTCACTCCCGCGTCCACGGGCGACGCACTGGCACTCGAGCGATTCTCCGCGAGCCTCGCGGCGGCGCTCGACCTGCCACGGCGAGCGTCGGATGAGATGCGACTCGTCGCGGCTGCATTGGACGGGCTCCAACTCGCGCTTCACCGTGGAGGTGACCCGATCCCGCTGCGCGAGGCGTACCATCGCCTCTGGCTTGCGGTCCTGCCCTGACGAGCTTCTTTACCGCCGTCGCCCGCCCTTCCGTGGTCCGCGGAATTGCCGGCGCGCCTGCCTCCGTTCGCGCGGCTCGTTGCGCAGCAGTTCGCGCACTTCCTCGAGAGACGTCCCCCGTAGCGCAGGCTTCTGGCCTCGCATCACCACGAACCGGACCGGCCTGTCGAGTGCCGGAAGGTCCTTCTCCTGGAGTCGCCGAAGCTGACCCTCGCGCAGTCTCAGCTCCACTACGCCGGTGCTATCCTCGACCTGATAGTCGAGCGGGACCGCGTCTCCAAGGAGGCGGACCATTGCAGGCAGGCGCATCAGACGTTCCCGCTCCGCTTCAGGTGCCAGCGCGACGGGATCGAGACGCACGCGCCGCCCCAGAAACGCCTCCCAGCTCGTGACTCCCTCGAGTTGCCCCCGAATCCGCTCACGGAGCGCTGGAGTAGCGAGCTCCCGCAGCTTCCCACCAGATCGCCGCCACAGCTCACCCAGTTCTTCCAGCGCCCGCCTGAGCTTTCCCTGATCGGGGTGTGACGTCTCTCCCGCGAGCAGCGCATCGGTGAGCGCGTCGCGTACGACGTCCCGAAGCTCGGGCGGGACCTCGCCCCGGATCTCCTCCGTCAGCGTCTCGAGGTCGAATCCGAAGTAGGTCAGCCGGCGCGTCACGGCAAGACCCTGGTGCTTCCGCGGCCCGCTCACCACCACGCGCGGCGGCCCCTTTCGCGCGTTGGCCCGGACCAGATCGTAGGGAATCGTCGTCCCCTCGATCGCGGCGCGCGGAATCCCGAACCGGTCCCCGAAGAACCGAAGCGTTCCCGCGACCGCTCCCCAGCTCCCCGCCACGGAATTCCTGGACACCCGCGCTTCCATGCCGTCCGCTGTGTGCTCGTCAATCACCAGATCGAACGGCATCACCTTCGCGACAAGCTCCACAAACCGCTTGCGGAGCTCTTTCGACGCATAGGGAAGCGTCTTGGGCAGTGGAAGCTCGAGCGCCCGGTAGACGGCGGCCACGCCGAGGGCGGTGTCTTCGATCGACTTGATCAGCACACCGCGCCGCTCCGCCCACTCCTCGAGTCCATCCTCGAAGAGATGCCGCGGCAGGCCATACACCTGCCCCAGGTACCCGTGCTGGTTCACGGCTTCGGCGAAGAGATTGGCCGCGGTGAGGTGGTCGCTGCCGTTGGCGATGAGTCCGTGGAGGTCGCGCTCCTCCCGCGTCATCCGGTGGAGCGAGTCGATGTTCGAAGCCACCGCCACCAGCGGCACGAGCTCGGGATCGGCCTGCACCAGCAGCTCGCCCCACGGGCGCTCCACTGGCATCGCCTCCACCTCGCGGCCGTAGGTCGTCAGCCGGCCGTTCTCGATGATGTGTCGATCGGTGAGAAGGGCCACGGCCCGGCGATAGGCGCTACGGTCCAGCGGCACCGGCAGCTCGAGGTCGCCGGCATCCACCCCGATGGCGGCGCACGTAATCGCCACCCGCTCGGCATCGCCGGCCAGCTGGAACTCCGGCGGGCCCGGCTTGAGATCCTCGAACACCAGCTTCCGGTCGCTCAGGATGAAGACTTCGCCGTTCGGCACGCGGCCGTGGACCCGCCCCGCCATCTGCAGGATCTCGTTCGCACCGAGGTACATCCGCTGGAGCACATTGCGTCCGCGCTGGACGACGTTGCCGTAGCGGGCGTCGTAGATGACCACGGTGTCGAGACCGCGCACGTTGAGCGCCGACTGGCCGGCGGCGGTCATCGCGAGCAGGAACGGCCGCTGGGCATCGCCCTCGAGGAAGGCGCGGATGACCCGGATCGGCTCGCCGCCGTGATAGAACGCGGCGGTGAGCCTGGGCCACCGGGCGCCGAGGCTGGCGGCCAGGTTCTCGACCTCGCGGCGGGTCGGCACGAACACCGCGACGCCGCGCTTCTGCTGAATCAGGTGCCGGACGAACCGGTCGTCGAAGAACTCCTCGGCCTGCTTCGATTCCACCGTCACCCGGGCCCGGAGCGCGGGATCGAACGCCTCGGTTACGAGGACGTCCGCGGCGCCGAGATAGCGCGCGTAGAAGGCAGGGTCCACGGTGGCGCTGAGCCAGATGAACCGGCAGCCGGCGCGCTTGCCGAGTGCCAGGCAGAGCTCCAGCTCGGCGGAGGTCTGGTGGATCTCGTCCACCACGATCGTGTCGCGCAGCGTAATGAGTTCATCCTGGAACCAGCGCCGGGCGATGCCCGTGGTGACGATCACGACATTCCAGGTGGGGGTCTCGGGGGTGGCCTCGCGCTCGCGATTGACGACCCCGACCTTGAGCGGCTCCTGCAGAATCGACTCGGCGATGGGGCGAATGCCAAGCGTCTTCCCCGTGCCTGTCCCCGCCACGATCCCGAATCCCTTGCCGGCCCGGGCCAGGTCGCGGAGCTCCTGGCCGTGCTCCCGCTCGAGGACCGTCTCGACCGTGGTCAGGCCGAAAGCCAACTCGATCGTTTCACAGGCTGCCCGGGTGGGGGCGATGACGATGACGCGTCCGTGGAGCGGCACGGCCCGTTTGAAGGCCGCGGGATCGGGCGGAAGGAAGTGGTTCCGGGTGGGGTGCACAACGGAAGATAGATGGGCAGATGGGTGGATGGGCGGATGGGCGGGAAGGACGAACCTTCGCGCTGAACTGGTGGCCTACGGAAACCGCAATACCACGCCCGCCGTGATCCCCGTAAACGAATCGTCGATCTTCCAGAACTCGAATCCCACGTAGGGCGCCACTGCGGCGGAGCCAGAAACCGGCAGCTCGACTCCCAGTATGGCGGAGCTGCCAAAGCCGGCGCCTGCGGCATCCTCGATGACCTCGCCGGCCACGCCAGCCAGCGCACTGAAGTAGACCGGGCTCGTCTTCCCGAAGTAGGCGGTCAGCACCGCGCCTCCGGTTCCGAGGACG
>DASTCF010000055.1:0-2813 GCA_035711365.1 Gemmatimonadales bacterium | reverse complement strand
CCCTCGCAGATGCAGTGCGAGCGATTGGGATACACCATCAGCGAGAAGGGCCGGTTCGCGGCAACGAGCGCATTGATCAGCCGTTCGGCCCCCTGATAGTGCACGTTGTCGTCCCCAGTGCCGTGGACCAGCAGGAGGTTGCCCCGCAACTGGCCGGCGACCTCGAGCGGCGAGGCCTCCCGGTAGGCCTCCTCGTTCTCCTGCGGGAGGCCCATGTACCGCTCCTGGTAGATCGTGTCGTACAGCCGTTCGTCGGGCACCGACGCCACTGACATCCCTGTGTTGTAGATGTCAGGATACCGGAACATCAGGTTCAGCGTCATCGACCCGCCGCCACTCCAGCCCCACACCCCGATCCGGGTCGAGTCCACCCACGCCCACTGGCGCATTGCCCGGGCCGCCGCGGCCTGATCGGCCGAGTTGACGAGGCCGACCTTCTTGTAGACCGACTTCCGGAAGGCTCGGCCCCTCGGGGCGGGCGTCCCACGGTTGTCCACGGTCGCCACCACGTACCCGCGCTGAGTGAGCATCAGGTGCCAGAGGTACGTCTCCCCGCCCCACTGATCGAGCGCGGTCTGGGCGGCGGGCTCGCCGTACACGTAGTACACGACCGGGTACCGCCGGGTCGAATCGAACCCGGGCGGCTTCATGATCCACGCGTCGAGCGGGAGGCCGTCGGCTGCCTTCACCTGGGCGAAGCCGGCCGTGCCGCGCTGGAGCCGGGCCAGAGCCGCCTTCAGCCGCTCATTTTTCACCAGCGTCCGCACCACCTCGTGCTTCGGAAGGCGGACGAGCTCGACGACCGGCGGCGTGCTGAATGTCGAATAGACATGGAACGCCCAGCGGCCATCGCCCGAGATCCTGTAGCTGTGGTACCCCGACTGATCGCGGGGGGTGATCCGCTCGGCCTTGCCGCGACCGTCGAGGCGGGTACGGAAGAGATAGAGCTGCGTGGCATCGTCGGGTGAGGCGGTGTAGTAGATCCATCCCGCCGCCGAGTCCACGCCCACGACGAACGGCTGCCCGAACGCGCTGGCAGGATTATGGAGGTCGAAGGCACCTGGCGTCACGAGGCGCACCTTGGTGCCGTCCCGCGATACGACGTACAGGTGGCGCCAGCCGTCCCGCTCGCTGATCCATGTGAAGTTCTTCCCGCCATTGATCCATCGCAGGTCGTCCACCATATCCACCCAGGCGCTGTCGCGCTCGGTGAGCACCGTCCGCACCTGGCCGGTTCGCGCGTCGGCCAGCATCACCGCCAGGGTGTTCTGCGCGCGGTTCAGGTGCTCCAGCACGATCTCGTCCGAGCTCGCCGCCCATTCCATGCGCGCGATGTAGTTGTTCCGGGGATCGCCGGGAACATCCAGCCACTTCGGAGTTCCCCCCTCCGCGCTCACCACGCCGACGCGACCCGCGGAATTGGTCGTGCCGGCCTTCGGGTACTGAACCGGGATCGTGAAGGAGTAGAGGGAATCGGTGTTGTTGATGAGGAGGAAGTCGCGCACGCCAGACGCATCGAGCTGCCAGAAGGCGATCCGCTTCCCGTCAGGGCTCCAGCGGAATCCGTCCCGCAGATTCAATTCCTCCTCGTATACCCAGTCGAAGGTCCCGTTGATAATGGTGGGAGAGCCGTCGTCGGTGAGCCGGGTGATCCTGCCGTCGGCGACGTCCTCGACATAGAGATCATGCTCCCGGACGTATGCCACCCGGCTTCCGTCGGGCGAGAACTTGGCGAACATGAGCGTGGAGGGTGCGGCATCGGGTCCACCGAGCTTCCGGAGCCGCCAGGACGAGAGGTCGAGGGTCCAGTAGTCGCCCCGGGTGTTCAGGCGCCAGACCTTGCGCGAGTTGGTGAACACCAGGACCGACTTGCGGTCCCGGGAGACGACATAGCTCTCGATCGCGAGCGGCACCGAGTCGCCGGCCGGGATGAGGCGGCTGGCGGGGATCCACACATCCCGCCGGCCGGTCGCGGCGTCGTACCGCACCAGGGCGCGCGCCTTCGGCGTCGTGCTATCGCGTTCCAGCCGGGTGTAGGCGGCCTCGCCGTCGAGCCAGCGGACACCGCTGAAGAACTCCGGGCCGAATTCGTCGGAGGCGAATATCCGGTCGAGGGTGAGGAGAGAGGAGTCGGGAGCCTGGGCCGAGAGCGGGCCCGAGAGGATGACAAGGGCGACGGCGCCGAGGAGCGGGCGGAGGCCTGGCATGGTGGATCCGGGGTGGATGGTGGCAGAATCGCGGCGATCAGGGAAGCATGATAAGCCCTCGGTGCCGAAGTGGCATCAGCCAGTCGCCCTCGGCGAGGAGAACAGGGCCAGTCGGTGACCTCGGCGGGCGCGACGTGAGATCACCACGGCAGCCTGCCCCAGCGCCAAGACGTCCCCGCCGCGCCCGTTACTTCCCGGCGGTCTTGGGCAGGGGCTGAGAGCTGTTCCAGATATCCCGTGCCACCTTCCAGGTGCCATCCTGCTCCCGGTGGATGATGGCCACGTACCCGCCCTGCTCCCGCATTTCCGCCCCGCCTGCGGCCGGCGTCACCGTCCAGTCAAAGTTGCCGGACTCGATGGCCCAGTCCCCCGCCACGACCACCTCGCGGTCCGAGACACTGACCGCCTTCGTCTTGAAATTGGCAAAGACCGCCTCGCACCACGTGCGCACCCCGTCGGCGCCCCTGGCATTGGGCACGTTGGGCGGAGCGAAGACTACATTCTGCGCGAGTCCCGACACCATCGCATTGCAGTCGCCGGCCCGCATCGCATCCAGGAAGGCGTCGTGGACCTTGTCAATCGCGGCGCGATCGGCGGGCGAGGCCG
>DASTCF010000054.1:0-2851 GCA_035711365.1 Gemmatimonadales bacterium | reverse complement strand
ACCGGTGCGCCCAGGGCTCCGGCGAACACCATGAATGACAGAATCGATCGGGAAACAGTCCGCATACGACCCTCCGGCCAGGCGATGAGGGAACCGCTTCGCCGGTCTCAATGAGCAAGGGGGATACCACGCGCGGCGGCCGCCCCAAGTCGTTACTCTTCAGCGGGTTGGACCTCCCATTCCGGGCGGGAATGACCATTCCATACCCGCACCTGTCCACCATGGCAGACACCGATGACTTCTCGCGCCGACCTCTCATTCGTCGCCTTCGCGCTCGCTGCCGCGGCCATTTGCATCCGCCTGGGCGTTTGGCAACTCGAGCGCCGGGAGGAGCGACTCGCCAGGAATGCCGCGGAACTCGCCGAGCGGAGCAAGCCGCCGATAGACCTCGCACAGGGTGGGACTCTCGTGCCGCATCGCCGGATCCGTGCGTCGGGCACGTTCGATTTTGAGAGGGAGATCGTGCTGCGGGGCCGCGCGTTCGAAGGCGTCCCCGGCGTGGAGCTGGTCACCCCACTGCGACTGCCGGGGCGGGACACGGCCCTGCTGGTCCATCGGGGATTCGTCGCATCACCCGACGCGGCTACCGTCGACGCAAGCCAGCACTGGGAGTCGCCGGAGGCCGAAGTCGAGGGGCTGGCACTCCCGATTCCGGAAGGGAGTGACGACAGTGCGCCGATCCTTGCGAGCGGCCGGGAGACCTGGCGCCGGCTCGACCTGACCGCGCTCCGGAGCCGGTTGCCTTATCCCATTCATGACGCCTACCTTCTCGCCGAATCGCCGGCAGGGGTTGCAGGCGCTCCACGCAGGATCCCCCCTCCTTCCCTGGACGAAGGGCCCCACCTCAACTACGCCATCCAGTGGTTCGCGTTCGCCACGATCGCGCTGATTGGAAGCGGCGCCTACCTCGTCACTCGGCGCGGGAAGCGCTAGCGGTCGAGCTCCTGAATCGTCTTCGTGGACGGTTCACGTTCGGCCCGAAGGCGTCGAGATACTGCCTCCGCCTGTCGCATGACACGAAGCACGTTCTGGCCCGCGAGCTTCCTGAGATCCCCATCGCTCCAGCCTCGCCGGATCAGCTCGGCGAACAGCGCCGGGAAATCCCCCACGTCCTCCAGGCCCTCCGGGCCCTGTCCGATCCCGTCGAAGTCACTCCCGATCCCGACGTGGTCAACCCCGGCCACCTTCCTCACGTGGTCGATGTGGTCGGCCACATCTGAAACGGTGACCTTCGGGCGCGGGTGCGCCTGCCGCCACGCCCGCATCTGCGTCCGCGCCTCGGCGGTGTCGGTCACCGAGGCCCGAATGCTGTCTCCCGCGGATTCGGCCTGGTGCTCCCACTCCATCATCGGAGTCGAGACAAACGACGGCACGAACGTCACCATCACGACACCGCCGTTCTTCGGGAGCCGCCGCAGGATCGAATCGGGCACGTTGCGCTTGTGGTCGGTCAGGGCCCGCGCCGAGGAATGCGAGAAGATCACCGGCGCCTCCGAGGCGTCGAGCACCTGGCTCATTACCGCGGGGGAGACGTGCGAGAGGTCCACCAGCATCCCGAGCCGGTTCATCTCGCGGACAACCTCGCGGCCGAACGGGGTCAGGCCATTATGGGCTGCCGTGTCCTGCGCGGCGTCCGCCCAGTCGAGGGTCACATTGTGGGTGAGCGTCAGATAGCGTGCACCGAGGTCGTAGTAGGCCCGCAGCGCCCCGAGCGAATTCTCGATGGCATGTCCACCCTCCAGGCCGATCAGGGAGCCGATCCTGCCCCGCTTGAACGCCTCCTCGATCCCGTCCGCCGTCGTGACCAGGGTAAGCGCCTCGGGATATCGAGCGATGAACCGGCGTGCGATGTCAATCTGCTCCAGCTGAACACGCGCGAAGCCGCTGTCCTTGATCTCCCCTGGGATGTAGACCGACCAGAACTGCGCCCCCACACGCCCCTCGCGCAGCCGCGCGATGTCCGTCATGCCGGGCGTGGTCTTACGGAGGTCGTAGGCCGCCACGTCCCTGGGGGTCTCCTTCTGCGCACGAATCTCCCAGGCGAGGTCGTTGTGGCCGTCGATGAGCGGAGTCGAACGCAGCAGGTCGCGCGCATGCTTCAGCGCCTGGTCTTCCTGCGCGCCGGCCGAGCCCGGCAGCAACAGGGCCGCCAGGAGAACGAATGGGAGCCTGATCTTGGTCACGATGCACCTTTCATGGTTGATACGCGACGTTCGTAGGGAAGAATCTGCAACAGCGCGGGCCGCCGCTCGAATTCCGGACAGATTGTCCGGTCGAACTCGTAGGGACCACCGGTCTCCGCGTCGATCCATGGGAATCCCCGGCAGACGGCGGGGTAGAACGGCTGGTCGTGCAGGGCGCATGCGTTATCGATGAGAAAAGCGCACCTGCCGCCCCGCACCCGCGTGCGCCACTCGCCCCATCGGGTCTGGTAAATCTTATCTCCCTGGCCATGCCGCTGAATGGCCTCTGCTTCCTCGTCGCTCTCGGTGGTCCCGAACGCGCAACACGCCGAGTGATGCGGACAGGGAAAACACGGCAGCGCCGGGAAGCTCATTCGATCTCCCGGAGTGGAGAGCCATCCAATCGCTCCGTGGAGTGGAGGCCCAGCAACCGTGCCAGCGTAGGGGCGATATCTACCGTCCTGACGCGGCGCGTGAACTCACCGCCCCGAATACCGGCCCCCCAGAGGACGATCGGCACCTGCACATCCAGCTCGGCCGGGGTGCCGTGGTTGGCCCCGACTGAGTCGGTGCTCCAGCTCATGTTCTCCTTCGGTACCACGGCCAGGAGCCACTCGAGATCCGACGGAATCGTCTGCCGCCATCGCGCAGCGATCGGATCCGTCGCC
>DASTCF010000053.1:0-10590 GCA_035711365.1 Gemmatimonadales bacterium | reverse complement strand
GAGCCCGCCGTACGTTCCGTCCTCAAACAGAAACTGGAAATTGCGGTACGGCATGCGTCCGAACATCGCGATCGCTTCACGCGCGAGCCGCTCGACGTTCCCGACGAAGAGCGTGGTGTCGAATGCCGTACCGTTCGCGTGTCCCAGGTAGGAGACCTGGTGCGGAACGCCGCCGACGTCGAATCGCCAGCTGCGGACCAGCCCCACGAGCATCGGCGAGTCCACCAGCGTTTCCACATTGGGCGCCGTGAATGTGCGCGGGGCATCCGCCGTGTCGAGGCCGGTCACGATCCGCCACCCGTCGGGAAGCACGACGGTCACCCGCACGGGCGATCGCTCGGCGCCAACGACATAGAGGAACGAGTGCGGCCCGCCCAGGAGACCGCCCGCCGGCGTCAGATGCGCCTTCCAGGACGCCTGCTGCATCGGAGGTGCCGTGGGGAAGCGGACGCGGTAGCGTAACGTGATGAGGCCTGCCGGGGCGGCCACGCGCCAGAGCGAACTGTCTTCCCGCGCTATCTGCACGATGCCGTGCCCGGATTCGCCGCGGAACTCGGTGAGGTAGCGCCAGTACTGGTCATCGTACTCAGTATGCGTGACCATGGCGA
Organism: Gemmatimonadales bacterium; assembly: GCA_035711365.1. Classification (GTDB taxonomy): domain Bacteria; phylum Gemmatimonadota; class Gemmatimonadetes; order Gemmatimonadales; family GWC2-71-9; genus DASTCF01. The sequence goes on along the minus strand of DASTCF010000053.1, from coordinate 9,982 downwards.
CATGAAAGCGGGCGGGCGCGTTGCGAATCTGCATCTCAACGGCGATACCGGACAGGTCGCCAGGGTCCACACGGACGGTGTAGTCCACCGTGATGGGCGACGGACTTGACGGGGCTCGCGCAGTGAGCGCCAGGCAGAGGGCGATGGAAAGGGGGCGGCTGTTCATATCAATCGGATGCCGCTCAGGGCCGAAAGGTTGACGCGGCCATCGTCCGCGTTATGACCCGCAAGTGCGCTGCGAGGGCGCCTCGCAGCCCCATGCCGCACCAATGGTCGCACCCTCGGCGGCTCCAGTTGCCTGTCAGGTGGCACCAGGCGGGCCCGCACTGAGTCTCCGCCGCCGGGTAGCGTCGCGCCAGCCCTATGACTAAATGACGCAACCGTTCCAGAATGACCACCCATGCCCTCCGTCTTGACAGATCCACCGTCCGATGACATTGTGTACGAAGAGTTTCGTACGAACAACAGTCCGAGCCCAGCTATGCCACTTCCCCTCCCGACTGAAAGCGAGCTGGCCATCCTCCAGGTGCTCTGGGAGCGTGGCCCCTGCACCGTGCGCGAGGTCCAGCAGGCGCTCGAGTCTGCCGTCGGATACACCGGGGTCCTGAAGCTCCTCCAGCTCATGGCGGCGAAACGCCTCGTCCGCCGCGACGAGTCCGGACGGGCACATCTGTACGAGGCCGCCGAGCCGCGCGCGAGGACGGAGGCGCGTCTGGTCCGGCGCCTCGCTGACCGGGCGTTCGGGGGCTCGACGATAAGCCTGGTGATGCGCGCCCTCTCCGACAAGCGGGCAACACCCGAGGAGCTGCGACGCATGCGGGAGCTGCTGGACCGTGCCGGGGGAACGGCGCGATGACGGAGCCTTTGCTTCGCTGGCTCGACGGCACGACCGGAGCCGGACTCTCTTCCGTCCTCGTGCACCTGACCTGGCAAGGCGCCCTCGTCGGGCTTGCCGCTTTTCTGGCGCTGCGCCTGGTGGGCCGCGCCAGTGTCGCCCGCTGTCGCATTGCGATGGCCGCATTGGGGCTGCTGGCGCTCGTGCCGGCCGCGACCTTGGCCCGCCGCGGCGGCTGGCTGGCTCGAACCTCGCTTGGATTGGTGGCCCTGGTGCCCGAAGGGACCCGGCGCGCCCCGGAGGCCTCCGCTCCGCACATTGATGCACCGGGGGCGGAGCGACAGATAGGGAACGCCGGGAACCCGGCCGGCCCTGGCGACCGGCTCGCGCGCTCCTGGCGGGCCGCCAGGCCGTGGCTGCTCATCGGCTGGCTGATGGGTGTCTTGCTGTCCTTCGCCAGACTCGCCGGTGGGATCGCACGGCTGCACCGACTCCGCCGGCGCTCGACGCCCGCACCTCCGTTGGTCACGCGCGACGTCGAACTGCTCGCCCGCCGGCTGGGAATCACCAATGGAACCGGGGTTCGCGTTTCCGGCGACGTGTGCATTCCGCTCACATTTGGCGCGCTTCGGCCGGTGGTGCTCCTGCCGCGCCGGCTCGCCGACGACTTGCGCCCCGACCAGCTTCGGCTGGTAGTGGCGCACGAGCTCGCCCACGTCGCGCGACGCGACTACCCTGTGAACCTGGCGCAGTGTGTCGTGGAGGTGCTGCTCTTCTTCCATCCGGTGGTTCACTGGCTCTCGCGGACCTTGCGTGAAGAGCGCGAGTACTGCTGCGACGAGCTGGCCGCGTCAGTCGCAGGTGACCGGCGCGAAGTTGCGAGCGCGCTCGTTGCCCTCGAGGAACTGGTCGCGGTGCGCAGTGCGCGCACGCTCGCACCGGCGGCGACCGGTGGCATCCTTCTCAGGCGGATCGAGCGACTGCTCACCACCGCCAGACCCCCTCGGCGCTTCCACACCATGCGTTCGCTTGGCGTGCTGGTGATCGCGGTGGCGCTCGTGGTCCTCGCCACACCCGCGTCGGCGCGGATCGGTGCCGTCGAGCACTTGGCGGACGGCTTCTCGGTCGTCTGGGCCGGCGGCGTCGGTCCCGGCGAGCGGCTCCGCGTGCGGAACCTGGTCGGATCCATCCGCGTGGTGCCGGTGGCGGGTGACAGGGCCACGATTCGCGCACGGCTCTCCGGCGGGGTGTTATCAGACCTCGTCTTCGAGCCCACGCGGGGCGCCGAGGGGCCGACGGTCTGCGCGTTGCGCGGTGTGTACGGGCGCTGCGACGCCGAGGGCTATACGTGGTTCGGCACCCAGGCCGAGATGCATCGCGCGGTCATCGACCTCATGGTGGAGCTCCCGGTCGGCGCGAGCATCACCGCGGCCAGTTTCGACGGCGATCTGGTGCTCGACGGCGTGGGCGGTGACGTGGAGGCGCGCACCGGGCGCGGCACGATCACCGCGCGCGTCGCCACCGCGCGCGCCGATCGCACGCTGGAGCTTCACACCGGGGCGGGAGAGGTGCGGGTCGCGCTGCCGCCCGGCTTCGGTGGCACGCTCCAGGCACGACTCTCCGACGGCGCGGTCGAGCACGAAATGCCGCTGATGCCGATCGGCGAGTTCTCGCCGCAGCGGATGCGTGCTTCGCTCGGCTCCGGCGGCAATCGCCTGTATGCCTCTTCGGGGCGCGGATCCCTGGTGCTCACCCGGAACCCGTAACCCCCGCGCATCCAGCGAGGACATGGCTTGCCGACATTCCGGTTCGCGGGCTCCTGGGCGCGCCGATGCGATCCAACAGTTCCGAGGTTCGTCCCGCTGAGCGGGACCTCACCCTTGATCCTGCAAGCAGACCACATGATGCGAATCACTCCAGTCGCGATGCTGGCCTTTGCATCGGCCCCCGTCGCGCAAGCGCAAACGGTAGAACGGCCATACGTCATTCGTAATGTCACCGTGATCCAACCATCGGCCGCGAGGCCTTCCCGTCTGGCGGACGTCGTGATCGCGGACCGCACGATTCTGGAGGTCAGCGCACCGGGCAGCGCCAACACACCGCCTGACGCCGTCGTCATCGACGGCCGGGGCAGGTACCTGATCCCCGGACTCACCGACGCGCACGTGCACATCAAGGAAGACGATCCGCTCTTCCTTTTTCTCGCCGCGGGCGTCACGACCGTGCAAAACATGGCCGGGCAGCCGTTTCACCTCGCGATGCGCGAGCAGGTCAATCGCGGGAAGCTACTGGGGCCGCGCATCGTGACCGCGGGACCAACCACTGCGCAGGCAGGCGTGACCACTCCCGAGGAAGTAGCACACCTGGTGAAGGAGCAACAGGCGCTCGGCTACGACGTAATCAAGATGTACGGCAGCCGGGGCGGTGACATGACGCGGGAAGCGTATCACACGCTCAATGCGGTCGCCCGGAGCAGGGGCATGCGAGTCGTCGGGCATGCGCCGCGCAACCTGCCGTTTCAGGTCGTGCTCGACGAGCGCCAGAGTTCGATCGACCACATGGAAGAGATCGTGTATACCCACCGGCCGTTTGCGCGGCTCTTGCGGCCGTACGTCGATCTGCAGTTCGGTCGAGCGAGTGCACTGCTGCGCGACTCGCTCGCTCGCGTGCGCGTACCCGACTTCGCCAGCGAGCTGAAGCCCGAGATCGCCGAGCTGGCGCGAGCAGTCAAGCGCGCCGGCCTCGCGGTCACGCCGAACATTGTCTTCTTTCGCAATATCTATTGGATGACGACGGACAGTATTCAGGTGCTCCTGCGAGCACCGGAACTGGCGTACGCAGCGCCCGGCCAGCGACTGAACTGGTCACCGCTGCTGAACAACTACGCCAATAGCTGGCGCGACGTCCGCAGCATCATCTCACCGTATCTCGGCGCCGTCGTCAATCTCGAGAAGGCGGTCACGTTGGCATTTCAGCAGGCAGGCGTGCCGTTGATGACTGGCACCGATGCGGAGTTCCTCGGGGCACAACCCGGCTTTGGGGTGCACACCGAATTGGAGATATTCGTCGCACTGGGCATGACGCCGCTCGAAGCACTGCGAGCCGCGACCAGTACACCCGCACAGGTCATGCGGATTGCCGACTCGGTCGGCAGCATCCAGGCCGGCCACATTGCAGACCTGGTGCTCCTGGACGCGGATCCGCTCACCGATATTCGCAACACGCGCCGCATCAGTGGTGTCTTTCGCGCGGGTCGCTGGCTGCCGCGCGGCGACCTCGATGCCCTGCTGGACAGCCTGGCTCGCTCTTACGCGCCCGTGGAGGCTGCGCTGAGCTCATTCATGCATGCCTTGGAAACAGGCGGTGCCGCAGCCGCGCTGGGCGTGTATCGCTCCTCGGCCGAGCGTGAGACCATCGCAAAGCCGGTCGAACGGGCGATCAATGCATACGGCTATCGTGTGCTGCGTGAGAAGCATGTGAAAGAGGCGATCGAGATCTTCCGGGCGAACGCGGAAGCGTTCCCGAACGAATACAACACGTGGGACAGCCTGGCCGAAGCCTACATGGAGGACGGGCAGAACGATCTGGCGATTCGCTACTACCGCAAGGTCCTCGAGCTGCGGCCGGGCGACGAAAACGCCACGCGGATGCTGAAGCAGCTCGGCGTGGCGCAGAACTAGCGGACGGTCTCTCCGGACGAGTTTCACCGCGAGATGCGGTGCGCCTCCATGGTCCAGTAGTCCGCAATCCAGGTCTTGCCGCGATCGAAAGTGGCATCGGCGCGCCAGAGAAACTTGTCGGGCCGGATGGCGAAGTAGCGAAACCGCACCAGCATGGGCCCATACCATTCGGTGAGCAATCGACTTTCCCCCGCGGTCCACATCAATCCCGGCTGCCATGCGCCGACATTGGTATTGATACCCTGCATCTCCCAGATCTTGCGTTCCGGGTTGTAAGCGCGATACGTCCAGGTGCCGGCGTCCCAAGTGGAGGTTTCGTCGTCCGGCCGCCAGTGATCCTCCAACAGTACACCTTGGCCTCCGGTCTGCTTCTTCGCGAACACCCAATGCCCGGTGAAAGCTGGAGTGAACGAGCCGTCGCGGCGCCGAGCCTGGAACGTGAAGCGCCACGTGCCGACAAGGAAATCGAAGTCCCCGGGCCCGCTTGTCCCGGTGAGCGTGTCCGCCGCGGCGAAGTTCGCGCCCATTGTATCCGGCAGCAGGATCGCGCGCGGCGCCGACGCCGGGACTTGTGCGGATCCGGGCGCGGTCACGGCGAGCGACACGAGGACGGTGAGATGTAGACGTCGCATGATGTGGCTTTCCCTCTCAGTGCTCAGCTCACCGCTTTCCTCACGAGCGCGACGATCTTTGCCTCGTCGGCGGTGGTCAACTCCTTCAGCGCGAAGCCGGTCGGCCACATGGCGCCTTCGTCGAGGTGCGCTTCGTCGCTGAAGCCGAACGTCGCGTACCTCGATTTGAACTTCTGCGCGCTCTGGAAGAAGCAGACGACCCTGCTGTCCCTGGCATAGGCGGGCATCCCGTACCAGGTTTTCGGCGAGAGGGCCGGCGCGCTGGCTGTGATGATCGCATGGAGCCGCTTGGCCATGCCGCGATCCGGTTCCGGCATTTCGGCGATCTTCGCGAGCAGGTCGCTTTCCCCGTCCGCCTTGCCTGCGGCGCGGCGCGCCCCCGCCTTCAGTTCTTGGGCTCGCTCCTTCATCGCAGCCCGTTCAACGTCCGTGAATCCCTGGGACGCCTTGTCGGTCGCGATCGCGCTCTTGGCGGACTTTCGCGCTTCCTTCTTTGGGCTCATGGCAACCTCATCATACTGACCTGTGTTGACAACGGCGCCGCGGTTCGAATACGAGGCCCCCGCTTCCAGAATATGCACTGCCTCACGAATCGCGCTCCGGTTGCGAGCCGCGGGGAGTTCGCAGCTCGGCGAACTCCAGGAATCCTGGCCATGCGGGTCGGCAACTGCAAGCGCTGGCTAGGTGGCGTTCCGGGCATAGAGCTCCATTCGCCACGCGAAAGTCGCGACGGCACGGACCCGCCTGAACCCGCGGCCACGAACCAGATCCTCCATCGCGGCAGGCGAATGCACGAATGCCCTGAATTGGTCGCCGCGGAGCCGCCGCCACGCATTCTCGACCCACAGCACGAGACGAACCCACCAACGGTCCCTGGGGTACGACATGGCCAGCAGGTGGTGGCTGTGGGCGGTGGCCTGTTCCAGCAGCGGGACGTAGGCGGGATAACAGCACACCACGCGGTCGAGCGCGACGAGGTCGGCCGAAGGCAGGGTCGGAGCGATGGCAACAAAATCCGCTTCCACCCGCGTGATGCGGCCGGCCATGCCTCGTCGGTATGCCTCTTCCGCGTTCGCCGCGAGCGCGGCTGCGGACATGTCCACGCACATCGCGTGCTTCACCCCGGCCTGCAACAACTCGAGGCTCAGGGCCCCGATCCCCGAGCCGATTTCCAGGACCGATGCTGGCAGCGGATCGACTCCGTTGAGCTGGCGGAGGAGGCCTCGCGTGGTTGGCGCTGGCCCCGCGCTCCGGTAGGCCGCGAGTTCCTTGCGAACCCGTCGCTCGTCAAAGTGGCGGGCAGTCGATGTGATCACTGAGGAGCAGGAGCACGCCATGCTGGGTCCGGTCGAAAGGAACGCCACCTCACGGTTGTCGCTTGAGCTGCATTCGGCTCTGCAACACGCCTGGATGACCTGGCCCTTCCAGCCGAACGCAGCTCCAAGCGCGTGTCAGGCCGCAAGGCGGTCGCAAGTCTAACCCGCAGCCTGCGCCCGCTGATCAGTCAGGTCCCGCCCGGGTGCTGCCGCAACGTGTCGTTGATCCAGTTCTGGATACTGCTTGTGTCCAGGCGATTGTTGTTGTTCTGGCGGCGGCAGTCCCTGCCGCCATCGCTCACGTTGGCGACCAGAACGTCCCCATTGGCCAAGGTTGGGCTGCGGCCCAGAAAGATGCCGCCACCGGAGTCGCCGGAGCAGACGTAGCTGGGTATGGACCAGAGCGCCCACGTCTCATCGACGACTCTGCGCAGTGTGGTCGTCCTGATGCGCCGCTTTCCATCCCACCTCGTGGTGTCCGGTGGTGAGTTCCGCTTCCGGGGCATCGTGGTGCCGTATCCCACAATCGTCATCTGCTCACCTTCGGATCGGTCGAGCGTGCCGGGCTCGGCGAATCGCGCTGGTGTGATTCCGGGTGGTGCCGACGCGAGGAATACCAGTCCTACGTCGGCGATCCCTGGCTCCAGCGGGGCAACCAGGCTGTCGTCGGTCGGGTCGCATCGAGGTGGCGGAGGGCAGTACGGCATCGACGGGTGGGTAGCTTGCCCGACCACAGGAATCCACGTCGTCGGATCCTTGGCGTTGGTTGGACTGAAGCTGGCAACCATTCGGATCGACGGCGGCAGTGCGCCGAGTGCAGTCGCCGGGGCGGTGAAGTGACCTGCCGTCACCATCACGCGATCCCGAATCAGGGTGCCGCTGGCGAAGCCGCGAAGCTCAACGGGCTTCCCGGTATCATCGACGCGCCAGACCATGATCACCCCGACGTTGGCATACCTGTTCTCGAGATCAACGGTGGCCTGAGCCCCAAGTGTCATTGAACCAAATCCCAGCGCGATGGCGCCGGCTATCGCGGTCGCTATTGACCTCCTTGGGTAATTCATAACCGCTCCTGTCAGACCTGGCGGTTCGTACCTGACGGCCAAGGTTAACTTGAGGCGCGCCATTATCGGGGGCGGGCCGCGGTTCATCCAGTCTGGTGTGGCGGCCTGACGAGTCTGCGTTTCAGCTGCGAGCCGCAGGCAATCCGCAACTCCATTTCCATGAACGGCGTTTGCGTCAGGCGGGCCGGGACTACGCGGGCGTCGGCGTTCGCCCCGCTCCGAGCCTGTGACCTACGGCGTCCTCGACCTCCCCCTGCGCCTCGGCGAGTCGATTCAAGTCCTCGCCGATGAGGCGCGCGGCGTCCAGCAGCGTCGTGAGTGGCGCGAGATCGACGGCGCCCGCGTGCAGGCGGAGGAGGTCGAGACGGATTTCCTCGAGCGCCGCGACGCTCTCGGCGAGATGCGCTGCTGCCGCCTTTTTCCGGACAGCCAGCACTGCGGAGTCCGCCGATCCGGACGGGACGAGGGCGGCGACCAGCTCGATCTCCGCGCGCGCCTCAGCGGCGCGGGCTTCGAGCGCCGCGACGATCGCCGGCAGCTCGGCGAACCGCTCCCGGGTTTCCTTCGGCAGTGCCGTGAAGAGCTCCGAGGCGGCGACGCTGAGCGCTGCCTCGGTCGCGCGAAATGCGGACGCACCCGCGAGTTGCGAGCGTTCCGGTGCGCCGAGTCGGCGGGCGAGCCACTCTCCCACGCGGCTGTTCCAGAGGCGCTCGCGGATCCCCGTCTGCCACCACTTCCGGAGTTCGGGGGGAATGAACTGCACGCCGAGCGCGTTGCTCACGGCTCCCAGCCCCAATGTGCTGAGCAGTGGCGCGAGGATGAACGCAAGGCCGCCTCGGTTTTCGTGGATGACTTCCAGCAGAACCAGCACGAAGGTGACCGCCAGCCAGGTCGCCGAGGCGACCGTGGCGAGTCGCAGGCCGCGATGGGTGCGGCTCTCTCCTTCGTCGTTGACCAATGCCTCCGTCTCGGCCCGCTCGCGCCGCCCGATCTCGAGCGCGGCCCGAAGATCGGCGAGAGTGTGTCCGGCGCGGAACTGCCGGACCGCCTGGTTGAGGTGGAAACCGACGACGGGCAGAAGGGGTGCGGCGGTGATCGCGGCGAGGAACACGATGTCTGCCGGCCCGTCCGGCCGCTTGCCTGCCAGCCAGACGGCGAGGTTGACCGTGGTCAGCGTACCGAACACTCCGGACCACGCCATGTAGGGGGCGAGAAGCGGATTCCGGGCGCCGAGCCAGGCGCGCAGCGTGGGCGGGAGTGCGGGCCGCGCGTCAGGCGCCGGGGCGAGCGCCTCAGCCAGCGCCTCGCCATCGGTGAATCGTTCAGCGGGGTCGCGTGCGAGACAGCGGTCGATCGCCGCGCCGAAAGCGGGAGGCAGCCCGGGCGCGGCGCGCATCACGCTCGGTGGCTCCTCGGTCGCCTGGCTCACCAGCAGCGCGGGCAGGCTGTTCGACTCGAACGGCAGGCGGCCGCTCACCGCGAGGTAGCCGACCACTCCCAGGGCGTAGATGTCGCTGCGTCCATCGATGGCTTCGCCCGCCGCCTGCTCGGGACTCATGAAGTGCGCGGTCCCCATGATCTTCCCCGGCTCGGTCGCGGTGCCGTGTTCACTGCCGTGGGCGATGCCGAAGTCGGTGACCAGCGCCCGGCCGGTGCCCGCCTCGAGCAGGATGTTGTCCGGCTTCACGTCGCGGTGCACGATGCCGCGTCCGTGCGCGTAAGCGAGGGCCCACGCCACCTCGCGCAGCACGCGCGTCGCTTCCGCCGGCGGGAGGGGCCCGCGCGTGCGGAGTCGCTCGCCGAGCGTCTCGCCATCCACGTAGCTCATGACGAAGAAGACGGACCCACCCGCCTCGCCGACGCGATGGATCGGGACGATGTGCGGGTGCGAGAGACCGGCCGCCATGCGGGCCTCTCGGACGAACCGCTCGCGCGCCGCCGCAGTGCGGGCGAGCCCCGCCGGGAGGACTTTGATGGCGACGTCGCGATCGAGCTGTACGTCGCGCGCGAGGTAGACCACCCCCATGCCGCCGCGACCGAGCTCGCGCTCGAGCGAGTACTCACCGGCCAGGGCGGCCTGCAGGTCGAGGAACTCGGCAGAGGGATGCGTCACGACATGAACCTAACGAAACGCGCATCAGCTGCGAGGGCGTTGCCACAGCCAGCGCGCCCTCGTCAGCAGCAAGCGCTGGCTGGCCAGCGCGCGATCGTGTTGGGAAGCCGGCCAGCTCACTCAGCGTATGGTCACGCGGTAGGTCTCGTGGCAGGACGTACAGCCGCCACTCAGGCGTGCGAGACGCACCAACACCGTGTCCTTGAGTGCCTGGCGTCCGCGCGCCCTGCGCACTGCAGCGGCCAGGCTGTCGAAGTCGCCGTGCGTCCGTTCGGCCAAGTCCTTCCATCCCGCGGGCAAGAACGCTTCGAGCGCCGGGTCGGCAGCCGCTGCGCTACCCGC
>DASTCF010000052.1:0-4139 GCA_035711365.1 Gemmatimonadales bacterium | reverse complement strand
GACGCCGAGCTGGGGGAGATCTCCCTGCTGCTCGGCGTGCAGCCGAAGTTCAACTTCGTGGACCTGGTGCAGAACTTCCACCGGATGGACAGCGGGCTCCTGGCCTCGTACATCGAGCGCCACGAATCCGGCGTCCACCTCCTCTCCGCACCGTACCACCCGGACCGGGCGGCGATGGTCTCCGAGGACCAGATCCGGAAGATCCTGCGCTACCTGAAGGGGCAGTACGAATACATCGTGGTGGACACTTCCAAGTCGTTCGCGCCGACCTCGCTGGCGGCGTTCGAGCAGGCGGACCAGGTCTTCCTCGTGGCCACGGTGGACCTGCCCAATCTGCGGAACATCCAGCGCGCCCTGCCGCTCATCCGGCGGGTGATGCCGCATCCAACGGAGCAGGTACGCCTGATCGTCAACCGCTACCAGGAAGACCAGGAAATTCCGCTCTCGGACGTCGAGCGGACGCTCGGGCTGCCGGTCTTCTGCACCCTGGGCAATGATTACGAGGCGGTCATCCGCTCCATCAACAGCGGCCGGCCCGTCATCCTGAACGGGAAGTCCGTGTTCAGCCGGGACGTCAAGCGCCTGGTGCAGCTCATCATCGGTCGCGCACAGAAGGACGAGATGTCCAGCAGCCTGATCCATCGCATTACGTCCGCCTTCCGCACGCCGAAGGAAGGCAAGGCCGGTCCGACCGGCCGGGAGGAACGCCGTGGCTGATCCTCAGGGCCGGGCGCCGCTCCCGTGGGAGACGCCCGCCGTTCCCCCGCCCAGCCGTCCCAAGATCGAGCCCCCCACCCCCTCGGGCCTGCCCGGCGGCGGAGCCCGGGCGCCAACCGACGGGACCCACGAGCGCGCGCTGCTCAAGGGACGGATCCACCGGCGGCTGCTCGAGCGGCTGAACCTCGCCAACCTGGACAAGCTGGAGCGGGAGCAGGTGTCCGACGCCATCCGCCGCGTTGTGCACGACCTGCTCACCAGCGAGAAGGTCCCGCTCAATTTCGAGGAGCGCGAGGAGCTCGTCCGCCAGGTGCTGGACGAGATCTTCGGCCTGGGGCCGCTCGAGCCGCTGATGAAGGACCCGGAGGTGTCCGACATCCTGGTCAACACCGCGACCCAGGTCTTCATCGAGCGGCACGGCAAGCTCGAGCCGACCGACGTGCAGTTCCAGGACGACCGCCACCTGCTCCAGGTCATCGACCGCATCGTCTCGGCCGTCGGCCGCCGGATTGACGACTCCTCCCCGATGGTGGACGCCCGCCTGCCGGACGGCTCGCGCGTCAACGCCATCATCAAGCCGCTGGCGCTCGACGGACCGCACCTCTCAATCCGTAAATTCAAGCGGGATGCGCTTTCGGGTCAGGACCTGCTCCGCACGGAGAGCCTGACCGAGGCGATGCTCGAACTGCTGAGCGGCATCGTCCGCGCCCGGCTCAACGTGCTGATCTCGGGCGGGACCGGCGCGGGCAAGACGACGCTGCTCAACATCATGTCATCGTTCATCCCGTCCGACGAGCGCATCGTCACGATCGAGGACTCGGCGGAGCTTCAGCTGCGGCAGCCCCACGTCGTTCGGCTCGAGACCCGCCCGCCCAACATCGAGGGCCAGGGCGGCGTGGCGCAGCGGATGCTGCTCATCAACGCCCTCCGCATGCGGCCGGACCGCATCGTGGTCGGCGAGGTCCGCGGCGCCGAGGCGGTGGACATGCTGCAGGCGATGAACACCGGTCACGACGGATCGCTCACCACGATCCACTCCAACAGCCCGCGCGACTCGCTGTCGCGGCTCGAGACGATGCTCGCGATGGCCAACCTGAACCTGCCCGACAAGGCGATGCGGCAGCAGATCGCGAGCGCCATCAACGTCGTGATCCAGGTGAGCCGCCTCTCCGACGGCGCCCGGAAGCTGATCCAGATTTCCGAGATCGTCGGCATGGAAGGCGACGTCATCACGATGCAGGACATCTTCGTCTTCGAGCGCCAGGGCATCGGCGAGGGCGGGCGGGTCAAGGGCCGGTTCAAGGCCACCGGCATCCGGCCGAGGTTCGCCGAACGGCTGCAGGCCTACGGCATCCAACTCCACTCGCTGCTGTTCGAGAACCTGGGCGGCGAGGGGAAGCCCCTCTTCGAGCGCTGACCGCCGATGAGCCAGACCCTGGTCACCGCGATCTTCGTCTTCCTGGCCGTCTCCCTGGGAACGATCTCCTTCGTGCTCGTCGGCGAGTGGTTCCGGGAGCGGAGCCGGGCCGGCAAGGTGGTGCGGCAGCTCGAGGAATTCGCCCGGGAGAGTTTCGGCCCGCAGGGGCCCGACGCCCTGCTCCGGGAGCAGGCCCGCCGAGCCGGGGGTCTGGAACCGATCCTCGCCCAGTTCCCCCAGCTGCACGACGTCCAGAAACTGATGCGCCAGGGCGGGACCACCTGGAGCCTCACGACGTTCTTCCTGCTCACAATCGGCTTCGGGGCCGGTTTCGGGCTCGCCACCTTCCTGGCGAGCCGCCTCTGGGTGGCCGGCATCCTGGCCGCCGTCTTCGGCGCCACCCTGCCCTACCTCACGGTCAAGCGCCGTTCCGAGAAGCGGCTCCGGCTGTTCGAGGAACAGCTCCCGGAAGCAATTGACCTTATCGGCCGCGCCATCCGCGCCGGGCACCCGCTCTCCGCCGGCCTCAAGATGGTATCGGACGAATCGCGTGATCCGATCAAGGGCGAATTCCGGCAACTGTTCGAGGAGCAGCGCTTCGGCCTGCCGTTCGAGGACTCGATGTACGGCATCGCCGACCGGGTGCCGCTGGTGGACGTCCGCATCCTGATCACGGCGATCCTCATCCAGCGCGAGGTCGGCGGCAACCTGGCCGAGGTGCTCGACAACCTGTCGTCGGTCATCCGCGAGCGGTTCAAGATCCGCCGCCAGCTCCGGGTCATCACGGCGCAGGGGCGGCTCTCCGGCTACATCCTCGCCGTGCTGCCGATCGCGGTCGGCTTCGCGATCTTCCTCATCAATCGCCCGTACGTGATGATCCTGTTCCGGCATCCCGTCGGCAAACTGCTCGCCGTCACCGCGGTCGTCCTCCAGATCCTGGGCTACCTCTGGATCCGGAAGATCGTGGACATCGAGATTTAGGCCGCCACGATGCTCTACCTCATCGCGGTCCTCGTCGGATTGGCGGTCACGGGCAGCATCATGCTCGTGGTGCAGCTCGTGCCGGCCGAATCGGAGCCGATCCGCCGCCTCGAGGAGATGGAGGAGGGTCACCTCGAGGTGCAGGCCAAGCGGCGCCGTGAGGAGCGGTCCCGCCGGCTGCAGGAGCTGCTCGAGAATCTCGGCGCCCGCGTCGAAGGCGGGCGGTCAGACCTGCCCGAGGTTCGCCAGTTCCTCATTCACGCCGGCTACACCAGCCCCACGGCGGTGCCGATCTACCTGGGCACCCGCGTGCTCCTCGGCGCGATCCTCGCCGGGATTGTCCTCACGTTCATCCCGCTGCTTGGGCTCCCGCCGCTCGGCGGGCTGTTCGGGGCCGTCTGGGGGCTTCTGCTCGGCTGGACGCTTCCGGTCTTCGTCGTCGGGGGCCGGGTCAAGAAGCGGCAGAAGGAGATGGTGAAGGCACTTCCGGACGCCCTCGACCTGCTGGTCGTCTGCGTGGAAGCCGGCCTCGCGCTCAATCAGGCGCTGGTACGGGTCTCGGAGGAGATCACCAACGTGAGCCCCGTGCTCGGCGAGCAGATCGCGCTCACCAACCTCGAGATCCGCGCCGGCACGCCGCGGGAAGACGCCCTCCGGAACTTCGGGGAGCGCACCGGTGTCGAGGACATCCGCTCATTCGTCGCGATGCTGATTCAGACCGACCGATTCGGGACCAGCATCGCCCAGGCGCTCCGGACCCACGCCGACGTGCTCCGCACCAAGCGGCGGCAGCGGGCGGAGGAAGCCAGCGCCAAGACCGCGATCAAGATGCTCTTCCCGCTGGTGTTCTTCATCTTCCCGGCGATGTTCGTGGTCATTCTGGGGCCGGCGGTCATCCAGGTCTACGAGACCCTGTCGAAGACCTTCTGATGCGAACCGTCCTGGTCCGAAACGTCGACCGTGGCGTGTCGTTCGGCGAGAAGGTCGAGCTGGCTGACCGCTGGTGGTCCCGCTTCCGCGGCCT
>DASTCF010000051.1:0-10299 GCA_035711365.1 Gemmatimonadales bacterium | reverse complement strand
GGCGTGTCCTTCGGTCCCCGGTATGCGGACACCGAACTCCATCTGGGCTTTCGCATACCCCAGGGCGGCCTCGCCGTCGAACGTTCGCGGCACGTCCCGGTGACAGGCGGAAAGCAGCAGGACGAGGGCCGCGCCGAGTGTAGTGACGTTCATCGATAGTCCCCGGCAAAGAGGGAGATCTGGAAGGTCGCACTGATCGTGATCTGCGACGTCTTGCGATTGAGGTGCCGCGCGTCGTTGACCGACCAGGCCCCGTGGAGCCCGCCGGTGACGATCTGGGTCAGGTCCGTATCGAGGCCGCCGCGGATTTCCTGCCGCCGCACGTCGGAGACGGTCAGGCAGTCCGAAGTGTCCTGCCGGTTCAGGCAGCTGAGCGACTTGCTCAGCACCGCCGAGAGCGAGGAGCGGAGCTGCTTGCGGGCCCGGCTGACGCTGCCGGGCAGTCGAAACGCGTAGATGAGGTTGGCGGTCAGGTCTCTGCCATCGCCGATCGTGCGGGTGCCGTTGTTCTCCCGCACGTCGTCCGTCTCGTTATACCCGACGCGCATCGATATCCCGTTTCGGAACGTGAGCTGGAGATCATTCTGCCAGGTCGAAGACTCCGTCAGGGTACGCGCCGTCGCTCCGGAGGACGGAAGCTCGGTGCGCCCCTCCCGCTCCCTGATGCCGGTGGACAGGGTGAAGGCGCTGAGGAAGCCGCTCCGGATCGCCCGGGTCCACCGGATCTGCCCGATCGGCCATTCGCGCTGGGACGTCGCCGAGGGAAGGTATCCATCGGAGACCCGCGAGAGCCGGTCGACGTCCGATTGCGAGTACGATAACGTGAGCACGAACCCGTACGGCAAATCGGCGCCGCCGGAGAACGTGGTCCGGTGGGTCTCGGACACGCTGAGCGCCGAGTCCTCCCCCTGGCTGATGAAGTCATCCATCCCGCCAAGCGCGAGCATGTACCCGAGTCCGGGGTCGAAGGTGGCGAGATCGTACGTCGACAGCCGCGTCACCCCGGTGCTGATGTCGAACGGCCGGAGGCCCCGGAGCGCCCGGGCCACGACGGACGAGTCCTTCATCAGGTTGCGGAACGCGAGACCCAGATCGAGCGCGGCCCCGACATCCCGGTTGCGCACGTTGTTCAGCGTCTGCGGCAGGATGTAGGCCCCGCTGTCCCCGAATTCGCGGACGGGATCGCGACTGGTCAGGCTGCGGGACAGGACGAAGGAGCTGGTCGTCGCGTAGCGCGGGCGGAGCCAGGTGGTGAGCGGTGCCTGAAGCACCAGCGTGGTGCCCATGGTCCGGTCGCGTTCCACACCGACATCCATGCCGAGGAAGGCATCCCGCGATTCCGACACGACGCGGCCCAGGCTGGTCGAGTCGGGGTAATCGCGCAGGTCCCGGGTGCTGGCGAGGTCACCGCTCAGCGTGAGCATCCCGACGGGCTGCCAGGTGAGCCCCGCCGCGTTGCGCCACAAATGCGAGAGCGAGAGCGCGGGACGCAGCGAGGCGTCGGATGCGCGTTCAACCGGCACGAGGTAGGAGGTGAACTCGGACTGGTTGCGCGTCAGGCCGCTGGAAAACCGGAAATTCGTGGGCACCACACTGAACGTCGAGCTGCGCACGTCCTGCGCGGCCTGGCTGGCCTTGAGCCACTCCGGCAGCTTGTCCACGAGTCCCGAGAGCGAGAACGAGGGTCCCGCGCGCGCGAGCGAGAGGTTATAGCCCGCCGTGAGCGTGTAGACATCGAGAGTCCCCTTCGACAGCTCCGTCTGGCTCTTCCCGGTGGTATACGTGCCGCTCAGGGCGAGCGGGTCCAGGAGGCCGCGCGCCATCCAAGTCGATCCACGCCGGATCCGTCGCACACTGAGCGAGTAGGTCGCGGTCCAGCTCGACGGCTTCCGGAGGTTGTCGAGGTCCTGGCCCCGGATGTCAGTGCCGGAGATGAGCAGCGGGTCCACGCTCGTCCGGCTGTAGGACAGTGTGGCCGGCAGGGTCAGTCCGAGGGAGGACGGCAGGAATTTTTCGATGCGGACGCCCGTGCCGAGCTGGAAGGCGCCGGTCGTCCGGTAGGTCGGGTCACGCCCGATCTGCTGGAAGAGTCCGTCCTCGCGCACGTAACTCGCCGAGAGCTCGCCGACGTCCGCGGCCTGCAGGCGCCCGTCGAACGCCATCGCATCCCCGACGTTCGAGATCGGCTCGTCGAGGCGGAGATCGTCGACCCACAGTTCGGCCGTCGTGAAGGCCGTGAGGTCCGCCACGCGGTAGATCCCGGCCGCCACCTCCTGGACCGCGGCCAGGTTCGGGGGATTGATGTTTGGATCGGCGACATGCACCAGGTAGGGTCCATCGCAGGCGACGTAGGCGGTCGTATCGCCGATGCCGCACGCGGCCGCCCCGCTTGGCGGCAGGCCCTGGAGCCAGTTGGTCTCGACCTCGGCGCGGAGCCGGCGCCAGGTCTCGAGCTCGATGCGAAGTTCCGGCTCCCAGGTGCTCGTCCGCGCGGGCGCGCGATACAGGTAGAAATTCCGCGGATCGCTGCCCAGCTTGACGAACGCCTCGAGATCGCCCGACTCCCAGCCGTCGCCCCGGCCCCGCATCCACACGCGCAGCGTGCGGTACTTGAGCACATTCTGTGCACCGGACGGGAATCGGCGGTAGGCCTCGGCGCGCTGTCCGAGGAGCAGGTCGGTGCCCACGATCCGCAGGGACTTCTCGTTGACCTGGATCCCCTGCGACCCCTGGTCCTCATCGTTCCGGGAGGACTCGTCCACGACGCCGGGCGGCGAGGTGTACCCGGCCTCAGTGTTCTCGGTCGAAATGATGGTCGCGAACACCGCGCCATTCGGCTCCCCGGTGGATCCGCTGATGCCTGCGATCGGCGTTTCCGTCCGCCGCACCCAGGGGGCGGCGATGAACCGCATCCGGGCCAGGGCGAAGCGGGCTACGATATCGCCGTTGCCGTCGTCCGGCGGCGCGGCCAGTGTGATTCGCAGGTGCTGCGCGAGCCGGAGGTTCGGCGTTCCGAGCGTGTGTTCAGGGAATCGAAGGGGAATCCGGTACAGGCTCCACTTCGCCACCCGGCCCTGCTGGTCGGTGATCGATGCCCCGTCGCGCACGTAATACTGGGTGAGGTTGCCGGGGTCGACCACCCAGCGGAAGACATTGTCGCCGCCTCCGGTGGCATTGAGCCGGTTGTCGCCGTTCAGGTCCTCAGTGTCGAGGTATCCGTTGCCCACCGTGCAGCGGCTGCTCAGGTCACCCCAGGGATAGACCGGCACCGAGGAGCTGAGGATCCGCTCGCAGGTCTGAACTTCGTCGATCGGAATCCCGTCCACCACCATCGTATCCACCCGGTCGATGAGAATGCCGATGTCATCGGTGGACGCGTTGAAGATCCCCGTCGCGGAGCGCTCGGTATCCAGCCGGCCGGCGCCGGTGTATTGCCGGCCGGTAAAGAGGCTGTCGCTTCCGGCGGTCGTCAGGGTGTCCGGGGCGAGCGCCAGCGCATCCTCGTTGACCGTTCCGAGGTCGAAAATCAGCTTGACGCCCGCCGAATCGGCCGGGCGATCGAATCCCTGAAAGACCCAGAATTCCAGTGTCTCCGCCCGGGTCAGATCCAGGCCGGTCTGGGAGAGCGACGTGACCATCGAGCGCCAGCGGGGCTGAAAGTCCCGGCGCGGCTGCGACCACCGCGAGCTGTTGTTGTTCTGCACCATGCCGCCTGCCGTGTCCGCGTGCATGGTCGTATAGAGCACGGTCTCGAGGGTGCTGCTCGTGCCGGTGATGATGATCGTCGGATCGATGTCCTCGGGGTGCAGTTCCACGGGCGGGCAGCCGGAACACGCGGGCACCAGGTTCTGCCAGGTTACCTGCACCGCGGACGCGGAGTCGAAGCCGCCGGCGAATCCCAGGGCCTCCGCCCCGTCGGGGAACTGGGGCACGCTTCCGTACTCCCATCGAACCTCGCGCAGGGAAACCGGGATCGACGCGTCCGCCTCGAAGTCCTCCAGGTAGGCCTGCCCGGAACGGTTCGGGTCCGGCCGCGCAAAGCCGTACTCTCCCCGGAGGTCGAGCCGCGACGGCGCTTCGATCGTCTGGGGCGACAGCCGGTCGAAGAACCGGGTCACGCCCCTGGGCGCGAACGTGAGTTCGGTCGTCACGCCCATCAGCATGTTGGCGGTCGGCTCGAACCCGAGCTGCGGCCTCGAATAGACGGTCTGCTCCTTCTGGTACATTCCGATCAGGTTGACTGAGCCGGCTTCGCCCAGCGCATACCGCAATGTGGCGCCGAAGATCGACGTCGGCGCGATCGCGAACACCCCGCGTTCCTCGAACCGCGCACTCACGAAGCCCGCGCCCGCCCCGAAGAGCGTCTCCGGACTCAGAAACGTCACCTGCCCGAGGTCGTAATTGATGTCGTAATCCTCACCCTGCCTGAGCACCCGGCCCCCGACGACCAGCTGCTCGGAACCCCGCCGGATCTGCAGCACATTGAGATTGAGCGTGCCGCGGTCGCCGGCGCCGGTGGAGTTGTACTGGAGCCGAAGCTGGAACCGCGACGGCGGCCCCTGGGCGGTCAGGATCAGGTACTGCGGGGTGCGGTACAGGGAGTCTGCCCGCTCGGCGGGTGCGAGCCGCGGGTCGATGAACGGCTGCAGCGTCGGAAACGCAAGGTAGGCATCCCGGAGGACGAGCTCGGCCCCCGGATCCCGGGTGCGCGGGAAGAGCCGGTTGTCGAGGTCGAAGATGTGCGGGTCGGTCGGGATCGCCAGGCCGAACAGGGCGAGATAGGTTTCAGCGGCATTGGTCGACGGCCGCTCGGACTGATTCAGGCTGACGGAAATCCTGAGCGAGCCCCGGTCGAGGTCGGCGCCCGCCACCCGGTAGAATTGCCGCATCTCATACCGGAAGGTCGGGACTTCCACCCCCTGATTCGGCTCCGATACCAGGCGCAGCGTATCGGCGCCGGTGGGATCGTCTTCGGCCGGAAAGGTGCCGACCTGCGTGCCGTCGCGGGTGATGTAGCTGACCGCCAGGTAGTCGTTCTGATCCAGGCGCGTGCCCAGCGCGAACCAGAGCCCCGACGGATCGATGTAGTAGTCGGTACCCTGGATGAGCAGCTGCCAGACTCCGTCGACCGTTTGCGGGCTGTCCGGCCGGTTGGCGATCGCCTCGATGCCTCCCAGGTTCGGGTTGAGCCCGCTTCCCACGCCCGTCCGATACCGGTAGACGCGCAGCTGGGCCGGGCGCACGGCGTCGGGGACGGCGAGGTCGGAGAGGCTGAGCGCATCGAGAAACGGATAGCCGCTCAGGAGAGCGGGATCCACCGCCCAGAAGAAGCGCCCGGACTCGAAGTCCAGGTCGCGCACCTGCCGGTCCTGCGGCTGGCTGGTGGTGGCACCGACGGTGTACGTCCGCTCCGTCACCACGCTGCCCTCCTGCGTGGCGGCCATGCCCTGCAGCTGGAACGGTCCGACCTCGAACGTGGCGTTGATGCCGAAGTTGTTGTTGGGGATCGCGGAGGTCAGAAAGCGTGACGCGGGCGGCCGGAAGGTGACCGTGCCGACTTCCACCCGGCGGACGATCTCATCCTGCAGGCCTTCGTAATAGACCTGCAGGTCGTTGTTGGCGTTGAACTCGCGCTTCGAGTCATAGTCCACATTGATGTGGAGCCGCTGCCCGATCACGCCCCCCACCCGGGCGTCGAAGTCGGTGTCGATGCGGGGCGCCTGAAAGCCGCCCTTGCAACCCGAGCTGGGGTCGAGCAGCAGTGCGGGCGTACAGCGCTCATTCTTCAGGCGCTCGGTCCTCACCTCCAGGAACGCGGTCCCCTCGATCGTCAGGTCAGCGTACTTTTCGGGGAGACCAAAGGCGCCGCGGGCCGCCTCCTCCCGGGCCACTTCCTCGACGGCGCGGGTGCCATAGAGCGTGGCGAGGGTCCGGGCAGACGCCCACGTGGCGCGATCCCGCTGCCGCCGGGCCTCGAGTCCGCTGTCCCACTCGGCCACGACGGCGTCCACGGATCGCCGCGGGGCGCCGAGCCACGGGAGGCGCATGGCCACCGGTTGCTGGAGGCCGGGCAGGGGCCGCTCGAAGTGAAGCCTGAGGCCCACGCCGGTGTCCGCCTCCTGGGCCGCCAGGAGACGGGGCAGCAGCAACAGGCAGCCTAGGGCGACGAGAAGGCGCGCCACTTGTATCCGTGTCGAGGGGGGAGGGCAGATGGAGAGGTACCGCCGCAATATAGCCGACGGAAATACCCCCTTCAACGGGACCGGCTGAGTGCGCCTGCTCACCAGATACGTCCTCCGGGAGCTTGCGGCGCCGTTCGTGTTCGCCCTGGCCGCGCTCACCAGCATCATGCTGCTCAACCAGATCGCCAAGCGGTTCGGCGCGCTGGTGGGCAAGGGGCTCCCGTGGTCGGTGATCGGGGAGGTCTTCCTGCTGAGCCTGCCGTTCATCGTCGCAATGACACTCCCGATGGCGGTGCTCCTGGCGGTGCTCTACGCGTTCAGCCACCTCGCCGCGGGGAACGAGATCACGGCCATGCGCGCCGGCGGGATCTCCGTCGGCCAACTGCTCCGACCGGTCTTCGCGGCGGCGCTGTTGCTCAGCGCCCTGACCTTCGTGTTCATGGATCAGGTGCTGCCGGCCTCCAACCTCCGGCTCAAAACCCTGGTGATAGACATCAGCCGGAAGAAGCCGACGTTCGACCTCCAGGAGCAGGCGATCAATGAGATACCGCCCTCACTCTACTACCTGCGGGCCGGGCGGATCGACGCTTCGAGCGGACGGCTTCGCGACGTGACGATCTACGACTTGTCCGGCCAGCAGTCGCGCCGGGTCATCTACGCCGACAGCGGCCGCATGGCCTTCGAGGCGGGTCAGACCGACCTCAACCTCCGGCTGTGGGACGGGTCGATTCAGAGCTTCAAGGGGGCGGATGCGACGCTGTTCCAGCTGACATACTTCCGCGTGAACACCCTCCGGGTCCGCAACGTTGCCAATGCGCTCGAACGGGGAGGCACCGAGGTGTCGCGGAGCGACCGCGAGATGTCCACCTGCCAGATGCTGGCGATCGTCCGGGATTCGTCCGCTGCGGTGCGCGCGGCCCGGGAACGGAGCCGGGAGCTGCTCGAGCGCGACCTGCAGAACCTGCTGGGATTGGCACCCGCCGCCCGGGCGCAGGCTCCCCCGGCTCCGGCGCGCCCGCTCCCCCCCTATTGTGGCTGGCTGGAACGGCTGGGACGGCATCTCCTTCCGGAGACGGTCGGGGCCCAGGAGCCCGCACAGGCACCGGGTCGGGCGGCCCAACCGCGGCGCCCCGGCCTGCCTCCGCTGGGCAAGCCGGCGCCCAAGACGCGCTCGTCCCGGGACCCGCTGCTGGCACCGCTCCCCGCACCCACCTCGCCACCCGCGGTGGAGTCCCACCGGCTGGTGGCGCTCACCGCATGGGCCGACGTGGCGAATGCCGCCGAACAGGTGCGGAGCGCCACCCGGAGCACCGACAAGTTCTCGGTCGAGATCCACAAGAAATGGGCGATCAGCGTGGCCGGGATGGTCTTCGTGCTCCTGGGCATTCCACTGGCCCTGCGGTTTCCGCGCGGGGGGATGGGACTGGTGCTCGGCGGCGGACTCGGGATCTTCGCGCTCTACTACGTGAGCCTCACGGCCGGAGAACCGCTGGCGGACGCGGGCAAAGTGGCACCGGCCGTGATGATCTGGGGTCCCAACGTGGTATTCGCCCTGCTCGGAGTGGGCGGGTTGTTGCGCGTCAATCGCGAGCTCGGCTCGACCCGTGGTGGCGACTTCGCCGAGATTGTGGACGCCATTCGCCGTCGCATCGCACGCTGGCGGAGGCGCTGATGCGGCTGGACCTCCTCGACCGCTACGTGCTGGGTGCGTGGCTCCGGATCTTCGGACTGACGGCCCTCGGCTTTCCGGTCGTGTCGCTCCTGATCGAGCTGACGGACAACATCCGCAAGCTGCTCGACCGCGGCATCGTTCCCCGGGCGCTTCTTCTGAGCCTCGTGTACGGCCTCCCTGCCGAAGTCGCCCTGGTGATGCCCGCCGCGGTGCTCTTCGCCACGGTCTTCACGATCGGGACGCTGGGACGCCACTCCGAGATCATTGCGGCGAAGGCCGGCGGGCGGAGCTTCTTCCGGCTCGTCGCGCCAATCATCGGCGCCTCGGCCGCGGCCGTGCTCCTCGCCTTCACCGTCGGGGAAGTGGCCGTCACGGCGGAGGCGCGAAAGCTCGAACTGCAGAAGGCGCGGGAAGCCCGCCCGACGGCGTACCGCTACAACTTCGTCTACCGGGCGGAAGCAGGGTGGGTGTATACCATTCGCACACTCGACGTGGCGAATCGGGTGCTGCGGGAGCCGGTGTTCCTCCGGCAGGGCAACGGGGTGGAGTATCCGGATCTCGCGGTGAGCGCGGACAGCGCCACCTATGACAGCACGGCAAATGTCTGGCGGATCTGGGGTGGAGCGACCCGGGTGATCCTGCGGGGAGAGCAGCAACCGGTCTTCGAGTTCGAGCGCATGCGCCTCAGGGCCCTCACTCAGAGTCCGGCCCAGTTGCTGGCGGAGGCGAAGGCGCCCGCCGAGATGCAGTTCGGCGAGCTCGGCGAGTACATCGAGGCGCTCCGTCGCTCCGGGAACGACGTCCGCAAGCTGCAGGTGGAGCATGCCCTCAAGCTCGCAATTCCGTTCACCTGCCTCATCATCGCGCTCTTCGGCGCGCCGCTCAGCGAGACCTCGCCCCGGGCGGGACCCGCCGTCGGCGTGGCGCTGAGCCTGGGCACGACGGTCATATTTCTCCTGCTCATCAACCTCTCGAAGGCGGTCGGCGCGGGCGGAGCGGTCAACCCCCTCGTCGCCGCCTGGTTCCCGAACGTGCTGTTTCTCGCCGGCGCCCTGATCCTCATGCGAAGGGTGAGGACCTAGCGATCACGCCTTCGTGCGCCCTCGTTCCACGGCCCGCCACGCGAGATAAACCGGGATGCCGAGGAGGATGATCCCGAACGTGAACCCGGTGTTGATCGGGTCGGTAACGAGGGCGTTCACGATCAGCGCCAGCGAGGCGAGAAGGAAAAGCACCGGCGTGATCGGATACCCCAGAGTCCTGTAGGGACGCTCGACCCCGGGACGGGTGCGGCGGAGCACGAACACTGCGCCCACGGCCAAGGCGTAGAACGGCCAGATCCCCAGGATGAACTTGTCGGCCAGCTGCTGGAAGTTGTTGAGGAGGACATAAATCACGCCGAGCACGGTCGCCAGCGCGATCGCCACCGAGGGGCTGCGGCGCGTTGGGGAGACGCGCGCGATGGACTTGAAAAAGAGGCCCCTGTCCGCCATCGCGAAGAAAATGCGCGGCCCGGTCATCATCGAGGCAAGGAGGCTCCCGAAGCAGGAGACCATCACGATCCCGGCCACCACGGCGCCACCGGCGCCGCCGAATGCCGGGATCCGTTCCGCGGCCGTGGAGGCGATGAGCGCCGACTGCGCCATTTCGGGCAGCGGGACCAGATACATGAAGGCGAGATTCACCAGCAGGTAGACCACCACGATCGCCGAGGTGCCCAGGATGAGCGCCCGGGGCAGGTTGCGAGCCGGGTCCTTCACTTCCCCGCCGACGAACGAGAGATCCGCCCAGCCGTCGTACGTCCACATGATCGCGATCAGGGTCGTGCCCATCACGGAGAGCCCGACTCCCCCCGTCCAAAACGGAGTGAAGTGCGAGGCGCTTCCCTGCCCCACGAGGAAGGCCAGGACGCCCAGGATGGCGAGGGCTCCGTACTTGGCCCCCGTCGTCAAGTTCATGAGCACCGCAACGACGTTTACGCCATAGTAGTTGAGCAGGCCGACACCGATAATGCCGGCCGCAGCGATCAGGCGCACCTGGGTTGGAGTGAGGTCGATGAAGTATCCGAGGTACTCGGCGAAGATGGTGGAAATGGCCCCGAGGGCCGATGCTCGGATGATGGCGAGTTCGGACCAACCGAAGAGGAAGGCCGGCAGCGGGCCAAATCCCTCCAGGATGTAGGCGAAGACCCCACCCGAGCGCGGGAGCATCGCCGCCAGCTCAGCATAGGTCAGCGCCCCGCACAGGGCGATGAATCCGCCGACAACCCACGCGAGGAGGAACGGACCCGGCTCACTGATGTGGGCGGCCACGCTGGCGGGCACCCGGAAGATGCCGCTGCCGATGGTGGAGCCGATGAGCACGGCCACGGCACTCCAGAGGCCGAGCCGGCGGGGAAGTCGCTCGCCCCAGGTGTCGCGGTCAGGTGGTTGCATCGGTGGAGTT
>DASTCF010000050.1:0-4470 GCA_035711365.1 Gemmatimonadales bacterium | reverse complement strand
GTGTCGCTCTTGAGGAGGATGTACGGCGCCCGGGTCATGCTCTCGACGCCACCGGCGACGAAAATGTCGCCTTCGCCGGACTTGATCGCCTGCGCCGCGCTCGCCACGGCCTGCAGGCCCGAGCCGCACAGCCGGTTCACGGTCTGCCCGGGCACCTCGATCGGCAGGCCAGCAAGAAGCAGCGCCATCCGCGCCACATTTCGATTGTCTTCCCCGGCCTGGTTGGCGCAGCCGAGGATCACGTCGTCGATGCGATCGGGCGGGAGTCCCCCGCGCTCGACGGCCGCGGCGATCGCGACCGCTGCCAGGTCATCCGGCCGCACTCCCGCCAGGACGCCCCCGGCTCTCCCGATTGGAGTGCGGACTGCGGAGACGATGAACGCGTCAGTCACAGAGCGATCCACACCGTCTTGGTCTCGGTGTACTGGTCGAGCGCCTGCCGGCCGAGGTCGCGGCCGAAGCCCGACTGCTTGAACCCGCCGAAGGGGGCCGCGGGATCGTACATGTTGTAGGTGTTGACCCAGACGGTCCCGGCGCGGATCGCGTGCGCCACCCTGTGCGCCTTCGCCACGTCGCGGGTCCAGACGCCGGCCGCGAGTCCGTACATCGACCGGTTGGCCAGGTGAATGGCGTGGTCCACGTCATCGAATGGGAGGACGGCCAGAACGGGCCCGAAGATCTCTTCGGTTGCGATGGTCATTTCGGGTGTCACGGCGTCGAACACCGTGGCCTCCACGAAGTACCCCTTCCCACCGACTGTCGCGGCCTTGCCACCGGCCACCAGGTCGGCTCCCTCGCGGCGGCCAGTCTCGATGTAGCCGAGCACCTGCTCCTGCTGCTTTTTCGACACCACAGCGCCCAGCCGGGTCGTCTTCTCGAACGGGTCGCCTGGGACGAGCTTCTTCGCCCGCTCGGCCAGCTGCTCGACGACCTGGTCCTTGACGGATCGCTCCACGAGGAGGCGGCTTCCCGCCGCGCAGACCTCGCCCTTGCCGTAGAAGATCCCGTTCTGGGCGCCGCGGATGGCGGACGGCAGGTCCGCGTCGGCGAAGATGATATTGGGGCTCTTGCCGCCCAGCTCGAGCGAAATGCGCTTCACGTGGTCGGCCGCGTCACGCATGATCCGCCGGCCCGTTTCCGTCGAGCCCGTGAACGAGATCTTGTCCACGCCAGGGTGCCGCACCAGGGCGGAGCCGGCCGTGCTGCCGTGGCCGGGCACCACGTTGAACGCGCCGGAGGGAAACCCGGCCTCCGCCATGATCTCCGCCATGAGCAACGCGGTGAGCGGTGTCTCGGATGCCGGCTTGAGCACGACGGTGCATCCAGCCGCGAGGGCGGGCGCGAATTTCCAGCTGGCGAGGTTGAGCGGGAAGTTCCACGGGACGATCGCGCCGATGACTCCCAGCGGCTCGTGCCGGATGTACGAGAAGAAATTCCCCTCGACCGGGATGGTCTCACCGCCGGCCTTGTCCGCCCAGCCCGCATAGTACCGAAGCGTGTCGATCGTCGAGTTGACGTCGATCTTCGATTCAAACAGCGGCTTGCCGTTCTGGCGCGTCTCCAGCTCGGCCATTTCCTGCAGCCGCCCCGCCAGCAGGTCGGCTGCCCGGAAGAGCAGCGCGCCCCGCTTCCGGGCTGAGAGGCCCTGCCACTCCGCGGACTCAAAACAGGTCCGTGCGGCCTCGACCGCGCGGGCAACGTCCGCCGCGTCCCCTTCCGCGACCGAGGCGAGAACTTCCTCGGTGGCCGGGTTGAGTACGTCGAACCGGTCGCCGCTCGCGGCCGGCGTCCACGTGTTGCCGATGAACAGGTCGGTGCGCACCGCGCTCACCGCGCCTTGAACGCCGGCATCCGCTTCTCGACGTACGCCGCGATGCCCTCCTTGGCGTCCTCGGACTGGAACAGCTGCTGCTGCAGCTCGCGCTCGATCGCGAGCGCGCTCTCGAATGGCACTTCCAGGCCGGATTGGACCGATCGCTTGATGGCGCCGACCGCCTTCGAGGCTTTGTTGGGCGGACAGAACTGCTTGGCGAAGAGCAGAACACTTTCCCAGAACCCGTCCCGGTCGAACACCTTGTTGACCAGGCCCATCTCCTCGGCCTTCTCGAAGGAGAACGTCTCCCCGGTCACCATCACCTCGATGGAACGCGCCTTGCCGATCAGGCGGCAGAGGCGCTGCGTTCCGCCCGTGCCGGGCAGCACGCCGAGATTGACCTCGGGCAGGCCGATCTTGCCCGCGTTCCTTGCGGCGAGACGGATGTCGCACGCCATCGCGATCTCCAGGCCGCCGCCGACCGTGTGGCCGTTCAGCGCGGCGATGGTGAGCTTCGGCGTGTGCTCGAGACGGTTCAGGGTCTCGTTGGCGTGCAGGCAGAAGAAGTACTTGAAACGCGGCGTGACGCTGTTCAGCATCGAGATGTTGGCGCCGGCGGAGAAGAACTTCTCGCCTTGCCCGCGGAGGATGATGACGTGCGCCTCCTCGGCCATACGGGCGTCGAGGATCGCCGCATCGAGCTGGCGCATCATCTCGTACGTATACGTGTTTGCCGGCGGATCGTTCAGGGTGATGATCGCGAGCCCGTCCCGCACCTCGTAGTCGACCAGGACCTTGTCGGTCGGGGCGGGGGCGCCGGGGCGCGGGGCAGCAAGGGTGGTGGCCAAGGGAATCATCCTCCGTGCGTGGCGACCAGTCGTGGGGTCGCGTGGGTGGTGGCGGTGTAACCGTCCAGGAACAGTCGGGCCATCGCATCGGCCAGCTCGGCTGGTGGAACGGAGCCCGACGGGCGATACCACGTGTAGATCCAGTTCATCATGCCGAAGAGCGCGAAGGCGGCGAGGTGCTGGTCGACCCTCGCACCGGGAACGTCGCGGAGCAATGAGTCGAGCAGGGCCGAGTATTCCTTCTTGCGTCCCCGCACCCGGGCCCGCATCGTCCCGGTCAGTTCCTCTTCCTCGTGGGCGAGTACCTTCATCTCGTCCATGTGGCCCGCGAAGAATACAATGTGGTGCCTGATGAAGGCCCGAACCCGCGCGGCCGGTTCCGTTTCCCGGGCCACGGCCGCGCGAGCCCCTTCGATCACCTGGGCGAAACAGCGATCCTGGATCTGAAACAGCAGATCCTGTTTCCGCTCCACGTAGTGGTAGATCCCGGCCAGGCTCAGCCCGCTCGATCGCGCCAGATCGCGCATCGAGGTGGCATGATACCCCCGCTCCGCAAAGATCCGCGCGGCGGTGGCAAGCAGGGCGTCCAATCGCTGGTCGTAGGCGGCCACATCCCGTCCGAACGTTCGTTCGAATGGAGTTTACCCGACTAAACCGCTCGGGTCAACGGCTTCACACCCCGGATCGCGGGCGTCTATAGCCCTCAGAATGCGCCCTTAGTTACCACTAGCACCATCGACCCGGATCGAGGAGATCCACCGCCTGCGGCGGGTGCGCGCAGGGCAGCGGGGGGTGAGATCGCGGCCCTTCGCTTTGATCGCGCGCGACCTTAGCTTCCGGCATTCAGACTCTCGGGGATGCCATGCGTCGCCTGGTGTCAGCCATGCTGGTCCTTGTCGCGCTCCTGCCCGCAGCCTTCGCCGCCCAGGGGCGCGTCGTCCATCGTATTGTCGTCTCGGGCACGGTCGAGAACGGGCTTGCGCCGTACGTGGCGCGCAGTCTCTCGGAGGCCGCCGACGCGGGCGCCGCCGCCGTCTACCTCGACATCGACACGCCCGGGGGGCGCGTGGACGCCGCGGAACGCATCGCGGATGCGGTCCGCGCCTCGCCCGTCCCCGTGTATGCCTGGGTCAATCCCCGCGCGTACAGCGCCGGTGCACTGATCGCCCTCTCGACACAGGGCATCTACATGCGGCCGGGCGCCGTGCTGGGCGCCGCCACGCCGGTGGATGGTGGCGGGACCAAGGCACCGGAGAAGTACGTCTCCGCCATGCGGGCGGAGTTCCGTGCCCTGGCCGAGCAGCGGGGCCTCGACCCACGGGTCGCCGAGGCCATGGTGGATGAGCGGGTGGGGGTCCCTGGGCTCGTCGAGCCCGGCCGGCTCCTCACCCTCAGTACGCAGGAGGCGATCCAGGTTGGCTACGCCAAAGGTGAGATCGCCGACGAGGCGGCGCTGCTGGCTGCGATCGGCGTTCCCGGAGCGCGGATCGTGACCGCCGAGGTGAATTGGGCCGAGCAGGTGGTCCGCTTCCTCACCAATCCGATCGTCCAGCCGCTTTTGCTCTCACTCGGCCTGCTGGGGCTCGTCTTCGAGATCAAGGCCGGCGCGTTCGGCCTGGGCGGCGTGGTGAGCCTGGCCGCCCTGGGGCTCTTCTTCGGTTCCAACCTGGTGCTCGGGCTCGCCGGGTGGGAAGAGGTCATCCTGCTGGGCGCCGGCCTCATCGCGCTGGGCATCGAGATCTTCGTCCTGCCGGGTTTCGGCGTGGCCGGGATCATCGGGCTCGTCGCGATCGGCACCGCCATTGTGCT
>DASTCF010000049.1:0-7413 GCA_035711365.1 Gemmatimonadales bacterium | reverse complement strand
CGACTCGGTGAGCGAGCAGCAGCCCGTGCCCGGCATGAGCGACGCCGCCGGCACCCCGGCGCCGACGAGCGCATCCAGCAGCGACCGGCGTTCCGCGGTCGCGAGGGAGTTGGCCTCGCTGGTCGTGCCGAACGGCGCCAGCCCGTCGCAGCCGTGGGCGAGGAGCCAGCGGCAATGGCGGATCAGCCGGGGCGCGTCGGGGGCGTAGTCCGGGCGGAAGGGTGTGATGACGGGGGCGAACACGCCGCGGAGCTGCGGGCCGGCAGTCATCTGCTCCTCCGGTTCAGCGCGACACGCGGTGCGCCTGCATCGTCCAGTGGTCCAGGATCCAGGTCCGGCCCCGGTCGAACGTGGCATCGGCGCGCCAGAGGAAGCTGTCCGGCTGGATGGCGAAATAGCGGAAGCGCACCAGCATCGACCCGTACCATTCGGTGAGCAGCCGGCTGTCGCCGGCGGTCCACATCAGGCCCGGCTGCCAGGCGCCGACGTTGGTGTTGATCCCCTGCATCTCCCAGAGCCGGCGCCGGGGATTGTAGGCGCGGTAGGTCCAGGTGCCGGCGTCCCAGGTCGCCGACGGGTCGTCGGGCCGCCAGTGGTCCTCGATCAGCACGCCCTGGCCGCCCGTCTGCTTCCGGCTGAAGACCCAGTGCCCGGTGAACGGGGGCGTGAACGAGCCGTCCTCGCGCCGGGCCTGGAAGGTGAAGCGCCAGGTGCCGACGAGGAAGTCGTAGTCCCCGGGGCCACTCGTCGCCGTGAGCGTGTCCGCCACGTCGAAGTTCGCGCCGAGCGTGTCCGGCAGGGGAATGGCGCGCGGCACGGCGGGCTGGTCCTGCGCCTGGGCGGGGGTGCCGGCGAGGATCGCGAGGAGCACGGGGAGACGCAGCCGGTGGATCACGAGGCACCTCGTCGGTCACGGGGCATGGATCGGGGGCATCGGGCGTCGGGGGTCCGACGGACGGCGCGCGGGCCCGGCGTGCCCTGCCGGTCCCCGCGGACATCTTCGCGAGCCGGCGGCACTCGGGGAAGGGGGCTACCCCCCGCCCGGTGGTTCGCCTCCCGGCGCGGCCACCGCCGGGCGGGAGAGGTCCCAGGCCACGACGACCCACTCCTCGCGGCCGTCGGAATAGGTGGCTACCGGCTCGAAGCCCATCCGCTCGTGGGCGCGCATGGACGGGCGGTTCCGGGTGGCGACCTCGGTGACGCACAGGTCGCAGGGGAAGGGGAGGGACACGCGGACCTCGTCATACAGGCGCGCCATGAGCCCCTGGCCCCGCTGGTCCCGGTCCACGCACGTCTGCCCGCCGACGATGAACCGGTAGTCGCGCAGGGGGCGCTGCCGGTAGACGCAGCGGCCGAACTGCTCGAACATCGGGCCCAGGCTCGGCACCTCGCCCTGGAGCGAGAGGTGGAGCGACAGGCAGTACCCGACGACGCGCTCCCCCGACAGGGCGATCGCCTGCGGCGAGCTCGCGGCCATGCGCCGGAGCAGGGGCAGCGTGTGCTCGACGAAGACGAACCCCTCGAGCGCCTGCTGTTCCGGCGGGCTGGTCCGCGCCAGGTAGCGTCGCTGGAGGTCCAGGATGCCCTGGAGGTGGCGGTCGGAGGAGGCGATGGTGAGGGTCGTCATCGGGGTGACCGGCTGCCGGGCGCGCCGGTCGATCCAACCGACGATCCGCTGTGCACCAGCACGATCTTGCCTATCACGCCTCCCTTCGCGAGCCGTTCCTGCGCCTGTCTGGCCTCGGCAAGAGGGAATCGCTGCGCGATGAGCGGCTTGATCTTCCCCTGCTGAAGGAGGTCCAGCAGGGCGATCCAATCCTGCCGGAACCAGTCCGGCTTCAACCGTTTGAGCGTCTGGATGCTGTAGGGAACCACCCGCTTCCGGCCCGGGAGAAGCCGACCGCCGGCGATGTACAGCCCGAAGATGGCGACCCCGCGAAAGCGTTGACGACGGCCTGGCCGACCCGAAGCCAATCCCTCGCCACGAATCGAGGAAATGAGGCCATAGCCCACCACCGTCCCGCCCGGACGGAGCGCCTTGCGGGACTTCCAGAGGTGGGAGCCACCGATGTGGTCGAAGACGACGTCCACGCCCTCGCCCGTGAGGCGGCGAACTTCCTCCACGAAGTCCTGGTGCTTGTAGTCGATCGGGATGCCGCCCAGGTCGGAAACGGCCGGCGCCCCGCGCGATGAACAGGTGCCGTACATCTCCAGCCCGGCGAGGCGCCCGAGCTGCAGGAGTGCGGTGCCGACCCCGCCAGCCGCCCCGTGGATCAGCACGCGCTGGCCCGGCCTGACCTTGACCGAACGATGCATCATCTGGTGGGCGGTGACGTAGTTGAGCCCGAGGCTGACGGCTTCGGCGGGATCCAACCCGGGGGGCACCGGGACCAGCTCACGTTGCGGCAGGCAGACGAACTCCGCGTAGGCGCCGCTGATCGGCAGCGCGGCAACGGTCTGCCCGGGTTCGATGCCAGAGACACCGCCGCCGAGTCGATCCACGACGCCAACCAGGTCCCACCCCGGTGTGAAGGGCACCGGGGGCGTTTCGGGATGGATCCCCTCGCGCGCCATCACGTCGGGCAAGGAGACGCCCGCGGCCAGCACGCGTACCCGCACTTCACCGTCCCTCGGCTCGGGGCACTCCTCCTCAACCACCTGGAGTGCATCGGGGCCGCCGTAGCGAGTGACGATGACGCGCGTGTGTTTCACGGACTGCTTCCTCGCTGGCCCGGGACCCTGACCCTGCATGGCGCAGCGCCCTACAACTGCCAGAGGCCGTGATCGTTCCCACCCTGGAGATAGATGGCGAACGTGCCGTGGCCGAGGATCTCCATCGGCGGGACGGCGATTTCGCCGCCGGCCTGAACCGCCGCGGCGACGGCCGCAGCGATATCGTCCACCAGCCAGTAGGGCCGCACCACCGGCTCCTCGGTCTCCCGCAAGGGTGCACGCACTCCCACGAGGCCACCGCCGGCCAGTGGGGCGGTTCGCGCGTTGCCGAGCCCGGCGTCGGGCGGGCCGAAGTGCACCTCGTGTGCAGCGGCGTATGCGGCACACACCGCGTCCACGTCCTTCGTCACGATCTCGAGATAGTGAATCCTCATGGCTCTCGCTTCCTCGGCTCCGGGTACTGCAGGATGCGGCCCGACGACCCCGTGCACTTGCCGGGACCGCTCGGTGCGTTGTGACCTCCGGGAAAACCTACTCAGGGCCCCGGGCAGGTGCAGCGCCGGGCTCGACTGGAACCGGAGTCGATTCGACTCCCCGCGCCGATCGGGGTGGCGCTCAGGGTGCCACTGCGACGACGTCATCTGCGGCCTGCCCCTCGCGCAGCGCGAGCCACGCCAGGGTGCCGGAGCCGCCTCCGCGCGTGCGGCAGCCGGGGTGCTCGCCGAGCCTCGACCCCTGCGTGCGGTCCGCTCGTCCTCGGCCCGGATCCGAGCCGTCAGTGGACATTGACCTGCCGGATCATCCCGTGCTCGATGTGCGACCGCCCATCCGGCGCGGTCGTCATGCAGACCAGCACGTACTCACCGGGGCTCAAGTCTGCCTCGAAGAAGGATTCCATCCCCGGCGCGATCGCCGCGATGCCGCCTGCTCCCGTCCCCAGGCTCTCCAGCGACGGTGCCGGCTCCCCTGCCTGGTCGGCTCGCCGCGCACGCTCCGGATTGAGCCATGTCTCCACGTCGTCGGCCGTCTTCCCCGGCGCGAGCTTCATCAGCACAAGGTCGTGCGGCTCCACCCCGGCGTTCTCGACCCGGATCGTGTGCCGTCCGGCCCGGAGCGGGGTGTCGAGCGCGAACGAATAGTCCATGAGACGGACCACCATGTCCGCCTCGGGCGCTGCCGCCCGGTTGGCCACAATCGGGCCTGCGGCGTGGACCACGAACGGCCTCACCTCACCCTTCGCGAAGTGCGGGGCTCCTTCATCGTCCTCGATGGGGCAGATCCACACATAGCTTCCGGGTTCGAGGTACTGCGTCACGCGGGAGGAATCGCCTGGAGCGGTGCCGCCCGGGCCGCCGAACCGGGTCACCCACTTCGGCCGTGGCCCGGAGGTGCGGATCGCCTCCGCGTACGCATCCACCAGCTCCGGGACCGTCCTGCCGGGCTCCAGTTGCACGATGTGCCCGTAATGGACCTCCTCGCCGTGATTGGCCAGGCGGAAGGTGGTCCACCCGGCGGGGATCGTATCCGGGGCCTGGAAGGCGTACTCGGTGGCGGTGAGGCGGACCAGGTTCGGTGCGGGGGTGGCCGGGTCCCGCCGGGGCGCTTCATCCCTGGCCGTGCACGCCGGCAGGGCAGCGACCAGCGCCATCCAGAGGCTTCCGAGGGTCCGGTGTTTCATGGCATGTGCTCCTTCACTCATGTGCTGATGGAGTGCCTCGGCATGTGGGCTCCGGGGGCAGTGGAAGCCCCGCCGCTGTCCAGCGTCTTGCGGCCAGAGGCGGCCGCGCCGACTGGCGCCATGAGGGCGCGGCTGTCAGCTGCAAGTCCTGGTTCGGCAGCGTCACTAGTGCTGCAGGACGAGCGGGAGCGCGGGCCGAAGGTCCCACACCTGTCCGCGATGCCCGCCGTCGAACTCCAGGACCAGAAGGGGGCTGCCTGCTTCCTCGAAGCCCACGAGTCTGGTTTCGAGCAGCGCCGCACGCGGGATCTGGCTGGGTTGGCCGCGGATGCGGACGCGAGTGAGACGCCGAACACCCATCGGATGACTGAAGAGGTCTGGCCGCTTGGACATGTAGGGGTCGAGCCACGAGGTGACGGCCAGGTAGTCGGGAGTGATGAACAGGTCCACCGCCAGCGACTCCTCCGGCTGGCGCAGAAGGACGTAGGCCGTGCCCGGGCGCATCCTCTCCGCCGAATCGAGGCGGGTCGGGATCCCCAGGTCGGCTGGTGTACCGCTCAGGAAGTGAAGTCCGACGCCGAAGGGGCTCGCACCGGATCGGCGCCATGCCTCCGCACGGACGAAGTCGGCCAGGCCGAGACGGTGCGCCGAGTCCACGGCGACCGAAGGATCGACCCACAGCAGCTCGAGATACGCGTTCTCGAAGAACGCCGCCACGGATGCGGTGCCCTGGCCGGTGTGCCGAGTGACGCTCGTGTCAACCACGAGGCCCACCTGGCGGAGGGCGTGGACAGCTTCCGCTGCCCCTCGCGGCACGACGATAAAGACGTGATCAAGCTCCAGGACAGGGGTCTGCGCTTTAGTGGTCCGGGCCGAACCGCCGGAGAGTGCCAGGAGGGCGGCGGTGAACAGGGCCGTTCTGATTCGTTGGACCATGTCAGTACCTCGGCGCTGCCTGATGACGCGGTGGTCAAGCCGCGGGCGACGGGCCCGAGGGCAGGCCTCCTAACGACCTCCCCAGCGCCCGGCGAGCGCCAGGCGCCCATTGTCCCGCCGATGCACCCTTCGTGGCGACATGGCTTCAGAACGGCGTGAAGTCGGTGAAAGCCGGCTCGATGGACTCCTCGGGAAGCCGGCGGGCTTCCAGGCGACCGTCGAGTGGCTCTCGCCGCCAGCCCAGGTTGGAATCGTAATAGCGAAGTGCCGCCGCGACCGACGGCCACGCCGCGTCGTCCAGGATGACGACGCCGCCGGGACGGACGAGCCTTCTCATATAGTACAGGTCCACGAACACCTCGTGGAAACGGTGGCTGCCGTCGACAAACGCGGCATCCGCCGTGAAGCCCTCGCCTGCCAGTCGCGCGAGTGCGATGGAAGAGGGCTCGCGGATCAGCATGGAGCTCTCGGCGAGTCCGGCCGCGCTCAGGGCTTCCCAGCCGACGTTGGCATATGCGCTTTCCTGATAGGGGTCGATCAGGACGTGGGAGATGCCGGTTGCCTCACGGTGCAACAGCGCCTCGCCGATGGCCAGGGCAGAACTGCCATACGCGAGTCCGACCTCGATGACGACCCTTGCTTGCTCCGCAATCAGGGCGTCGCGGAGAGTGGTACAGTCCTGCGGAGGAAGTGCGACACGCTCGAAGTCGCCGGCGTATGGTCGGACGTGGGTGGGGCCTTCCTCATGAAGCCGCGTTCGCACCGCGCGTACGCGGGCAAGTCTCTCCTCGATGTCGCTCAACAGGCCTCACCGGGTTGTGCCACTGGTCGAGTGAAGCCCAGGCGTCGGCGGGGTGCCGCCGCTCATGTTCTTGCCGAGGCCAACCAGCATCCCGGCGTCCCACCCCCAACTGTCTGCTTGACGGGGGAGCTTACGTCGGCGGTCTCCCATCGGCCCGGGCGTCGGGTGATCCGGTGCAGAAACCTCACCTCCACTTCACGACGGATTCAGCTGCATCCCCGCATTCATCGAATGGTCATGAGATGCGTGATTCTTCTCCAGGGGGGCCCATGCAATACCCCAAACTGCTGGCTGCCGGGCTGGCCCTGTTCAGCTACGGGTCGCTCCCTGCCGGCGCGACCGCGTGCAGTTCTGGTGCCGACACCATCGCCTTGCCGGAGTGCTCGAAGCAGGGCGAGCCCTGCGGAATCGTGAGCTGCTGCGATGGGCTCGAATGCAACCCCATCTCGGAGCAGTGCTACTCCCCTCCGAGCAGTCAAGGCGACGTCGTGGGAGACACGGCGCGAGGATCGGCCAGCCAAGGTACCCCGCGCACTTCAGGCCCCTGAAACTACGCCGAGAATGAGCGACCGCCACGGCGCCCGTCGGGCTCCAAGCGCCCATCAGGCAGGGCCGGTGGCGTGCGTGTCCCGGCAAGGGCCTGGCCAACGAGCGCGGCTAGCACCAAGGATGCCTGCGGCTCGGGCACGGCCACCACGGCCGCGACGCCGAACGCCACAAACAACCAGTTGACATAGCGCACCGCCACGGCGGTTGGCTGCGGACAGGGACCGAGGCCGACGTGGGCGAGGTTCAGCAGTGCCAAGAGGAGCAGCCCCAGGCCGGTGCCCAGGAACCACACCGCCTCAGGGGCCCAGCCGACGCCGAGCCTGAAGGTGAGGGCCGAGTGGACCAGGGCGAGAATGGCCAAGAGCCAACTCGACCCGCGGTGCAGCCGCCGCCAGCGAAGGAAGGTGACTTCGTCGGTCATGCCAGTGCCTCGGGATGCCGACGCCGCGGGGGACAGATAGCGTCGCCATAGCTGCAGAAGACGCAGCAATCACCGGAGCGCGGAAGCAGCGTGCGGCCACACCGGGGACAGGGCCAGAAGTGGAGACAGGCCGTGTGAGGCATGAGCTCAGTCGTCACCGACCGGCAGTGGGGGCAGGTGATCCGGGCGGTTTCGGTCAGGGGGAACCCCGAGGCGTCGGTCCGCTACCTGACGAGCTGGCGTTCTGATGCGAACGCCTTAGAGATGTCGCCGCGAGCGAGCGCCAGCGGGCCCGCCGCTTCCGACCTCGACTGCGATCCACAGCAGCATCACCCGGTCAGGCGACTCCTCAGT
>DASTCF010000048.1:0-29014 GCA_035711365.1 Gemmatimonadales bacterium | reverse complement strand
GTGGGCGTCGCCCACGCGAAGGATATCCTCCGCGCGCTCCGCGTGAACGGATCTTCACGGGTCGAAAGCCTGATGCGCCCGCCGCTCTTCGTGCCCGGCACCCGCGAAGTGGAGGACGTGCTCGCCGACATGAAGCGGCTCAAGACCCATCTCGCCGTCGTGCTCGACGAGTATGGCGGGACGGCTGGGCTGGTGACGATGGAGGACCTGCTGGAGGAGATCGTCGGTCAGATCTACGACGAGTACGATCGGCCGGAGACGGCACCGGCGGTCGCGAGTGGCGCTCCCGTCCTGGACGGGGCGATGCCGATCTCCGAGTTCAACACCGAGTTCGAGACGGACCTCGACGACAATGCCTATACCACCATCGGCGGCTACCTGTTCGGCCAGCTCGGTCGTCTCCCCCGGGTGGGCGACCGGGTCACGGTAGGGAACCGGACATTCGAGATTGCGGAGATGGAGGGGCGGCGGGTGAAGCAGGTGAGGGTAGTGGAAAAGCAGGACTGAGGGGCGAGGACTGCGGACTGAGACTCGACATAGAGTTCCGGCTCTCAGTCCTCAGTCCTCAGTCCTCAGTCCTTTTGATTTCTCCCCAAGTTGCACCGCCAGCTCCAGCGCCTTCCTCATACTCCCCGCATCCGCCCTGCCCTGCCCCGCGATGTCGAATGCCGTCCCGTGATCGGGCGCGGTACGGGGGAACGGGAGGCCCAGGGTGACGTTCACGCCCTGGCCGAATGACGCGACCTTGATCGCGGTCATCCCCACGTCGTGGTACGGCGCCAGCACGGCGTCGAACTCTCCACGCATCGCGCGCACGAATACCGTGTCGGCCGGCAGCGGCCCGAAGGCGCCGAGCGCCGCGACGGCGGGCGCGAACACGCGCTCCTCTTCGTCCCCGAAGAGGCCCGACTCGCCCGCGTGCGGATTGAGCGCGCAAACGGCGAGACGGGGATTCGGGATGCCGAACCACTCCCGGAGGGCCCGCGCGGTCACGCGGCCGGTCCGGATGATGCGGTCCTGCGTGAGCAGCGCCGGCACGTCGCGGAGCGCCACATGGGTCGTCACCAGCACGACCCGGAGCCGGTCGGAGGCGAGCATCATCGCGACCTCGACTCCGCCTGCCAGCTCGGCGAGCCACTCGGTATGTCCGGGATACGGGAAGCCGGCCAGTCGCAGCGCGTGCTTGTGGGCGGGGCCGGTCACGATCGCGTCCACGTCCCCTGCGAGGGCCAGCCGGGCGGCGGCCTCGATGGCATGACCCGTGATCCGCCCCGCCCGGACAGCGCGCGAAGGGCCCGGCGCCATCGGGGAGGATTCCCCGGGCCCCAGGCCCCATGTGCCAACCGGCAGGCGGTGCGCCGCCGGAATGCCCTCGAGTTGGTCTTCGGCGCCAATCAGCGTGACGTCGACATCGAGCGGATCGGTCAGCGCCCGCGCAACGATCTCGGGCCCGATCCCGCGGGGATCGCCGAGCGTCACGGCGAGCCGCACCGTCACAACTCGCGGATCTCCACGTACGCCGCTTCGCGCAGCTGCTGGACGTAGCGCCGCTCCGAGAGCCGGCGGCTGAGGAGATTGCGGATCATCTCGTGGGCGTCCGCGTAGGACACCTCTCCCTCGGCCGACTTGGCCGTGACCCAGGCCACCACGAACTTGGACCGCCCTCCGCCGCCCTGCAGTACGAAGACCGGGCTCACACTGCCGGAATCCACGGTGGCCAACGCCTGCTGGTACACCTCCGGAAGCTGGCTGATCGCGACGCTGCCGGCTTCCTTCTCCTCCGCCTGGTCATGATGCACCCGCTGGAGCGAGTCGAAACTTGCGCCGCCGCGGAGCGCGGATACGACGGCCTCGGCACGGGCCCGGGCGCTGTCCACGTTGGCCGCCGTCACTTCCGGCATGATCAGGATGTGGCGAACCTGTGCCTCGGCGGGCTGGAGCCGCTGGACCTGAATCACGTGGTACCCGAAGGGGGTCTCGACCGGCTCCGAGATCTGACCTGGCTTGAGCGCGAAGGCCGCCCGCTCGAATTCGGGCGCCAGCGGCGGACCCCGCCGCAGCCAGCCAAGATCGCCGCCCTGCTCCTTCGAGCCGGGATCCTCCGAGAAGCGCCGCGCCGCCGTGGCGAAGTCCCCGCCCGAACGGAGGCTGACCGCGATGGAGTCCGCGCGCTCGCGGGCCCGCGCTTTGGCTGCGGAATCGGGACGCGGGGCGATGACGATCTGTCGGAAGGAAATGGTTGCCGGCCGGCGGCCGAGCTGTGCGCGCTGGCTGTCGAAGAACTCCCGCATCTCCTGCTCGGTCGGCGGCACCGGCTTCAGCTTGCCGCGATCGCGCAGCGCGGTCAGCAGGGCGGTGTGCAGCAGCTTCCGGCGCTGCTGGTCGCTCAGCCACCGCCGGTACTCCTCGGGTGTCTGGAAGCCGGCCTTCTTGAGCTCTTCCCGGTACTCGAGCTCGGTGCTGAAGTTCTGCCGCACCCGCCGGATCTGCTGGTCCACGGCGTCACTGACTTCCTGATCCGTCACCTTGACCGCGGTGTCCCGCAGGGCCTGCTGGACGATGAGTTCTTCGTCCACGAGGTTCTGCACGATTTCGAGCCGGAGAGCCCGCAGTGAATCCGCGGACGCCGGCGGTTTGACCCCTTGCGACTGCCGGGCGAAGATCTCCTCATCGACCTGTGACCGGAGTATCGGCCGGTTGCCGACGACGGCCACCACCTTGTCAACAAGAACAGGCTCGTCCTGCGCAACGGCCGCCGGAGCGACCGCCGTGAGGAAGAGCCCGAGTGCGGAAAGAGCGCGAATCACGGCTTCGAAGGTGCCGGCGCCCCGCCCTGCTGGCCGCCGATTGGTGCGCCGCCGGGTGCAGGCTGAATGGTGGCGCCTGGCGCGGTCGGCTGTGGCCCGGCCGCCGGAGCGGCACCCGCGGCCGCTTTCGCCGCCTCGGCAAGCTCGACAGCACGCTGGATGCCGGCTGGGTACGTGCGGTTCTGGTCGCGATTGCGGAGCACCTGCGCCAGCGTGGAGGGCAGCGGCCGGAGCCGCGCGCGGCCCTCGAGGAGCTCATTAAAGAACGACTCCACCCGGAGCGCCGCGACCTTCTTCCGCTCATCGACTGAAACCGTCGAGTCCGTGACGTCGGCACCGAGGCCAATGGACATCTTCAGGGAGTCCACCTGGAAGCGGTAGCCCTGATCGAGCGACTGCCACTCGGCCTGCGAAAGCCCGATGCCGGCGGAATCGGCCTGCCGCAGGAGGAGCTGGTTGGTCGCGAGAGCGCGGGCAAACTGCTTGAGCTGGTCGTCCGGGGCCTCGCGCACCTGGGAGGCGAACTGCGGCGGCAGGGCGCCGAGCCACTTCAGGAAATCGGCCACCGTGAGCGGCGAGCCGCTCTTGAAGCTGACCAGCGCCTTCTTCGAGCTCTTCTTGCCCTCCCGATCCTCGAGCGCGTCGCGCATCAGGGCGGGAGCCTGGTCGGAGATCTTGAGATCGTTGAGGATGCCCAGGCTGTCCATGTAAATGCTGTCGAGGCGGCGGGACGCGTCCTGGCCCAGCCAGGAAACGATGCGCTGCCGGACCTCCTCCACGGCGGGCCGCCGGATGATGTGGTACCCGAATGGCGTCTCGACGATACCCGACACCTGGCCGGGGGCCAGACGCCAGCCGGCGCTGTCGAATGCCGTCACGAAGGCGCCCCGCGCCGACGGGGGCAGGAAGCCCTCGTCCCGGCGGCTGCCCGGATCACCGGAAAGCTGGCTGGCCAGGAGACCGAAGTTGGCGCCGCCCCGCACCTGTGCAAGCGTGCGCTCCGCGGAGCGCCGGGCTGTCGCCCGCTCTTCGGCGGTGGCCGTCGGCTGGGCAGTGAACAGGATGTGCTGCAGGACGCGGACTGAGTCGGCACGGTAGACGCTGTCCGCGACGGCCGGGGAGAGTTGGGTGCGCCGGGCCGTCAGTGTGTCATACCAGTGGGCGCCCCTCGCCTCGGCGATTTCGGGCCAGAGCACCTCGGCCAGCGCGGCGGAGTCCATCTCGATCTTGTTTGCGGCCACGGCCTGCGCAAACAGGGTGTAGTCGGTCCACACGGAGGCCATGAACTCGGCCGTCTCGCGCGTCAGCTGGGCGCCCTTGGCGCGGCCCAGCATCTCCGCGAGGCGGTCGGTGGTGAGCGTCTGTCCCGCGGCCTCCGCGGCCACGTCGGCGTGGGCCGAAAGGAGGTCGCGGAAGTTGGAGCACCCCGCCACCGCGAGGATGCCCGCCACCAGAAAGAGCCTGCGCATGGATTCTCCGAATCGTGAGTACTGCACCTGAGGCTAGGCCCGCACCATCTCGAGGGCGCGGACCAGCGCGGGAATGATCGGCTCGCCGCCCAGACGCGTGAGCCGGAGGGAGAGCGGGACCGTCCGCCGGACGTCGGCGGCAAGCTGCACGTTGTCGAGCGCCATGGCGAGCCCGGCCATGCGTGGCGCAGTCCCGGCCCGGAATGTCAACCGGGCCTCGTCGCCACGCACCACCAGGTGCTGAACACCCAGCCCGGCGCCCACCACCCTGAGCCGTGTCATGTGGAGCAGAGTTTCCGCCTCGGGAGGCAGGGGTCCGAAGCGCTCCCTGAGCTCGTCGTGAAGCCCGGAAATCTCGCCAGACGAGCCGGCCCGCGCCAGTCGGCGATAGAGGTCGAGCTTGGCCTCGTCGTCGGCCACGTACGAGTCCGGCAACTGCGCCGGGCGGTCGAGCACCACTTCCGGCGGGGCCGGCTCGTCGCCCCCACCCTGGCCCCGGAGCGCCCGCACTGTTTCCTCCAGCCATCGCATGTACAGGTCGAAACCGACGGCATGGGCGTGACCCGACTGTTCCGCCCCCAGAAGGTTCCCGGCGCCTCGAAGCTCGAGATCCTTCAGGGCGATGCGGTAACCGGCCCCGAGGTCGCTGTGATGCTCCAGCACCTTGAGCCGGTCCTCGGCCGCCGGATCAATGGTGTCCGGCACCAGCAGGTAGCAGTAGGCGCGCCGGTGGCTCCGGCCCACGCGGCCGCGGAGCTGGTAGAGCTGCGCCAGCCCGAAGCGATGTGCGTCGTGCACCACCATGGTGTTCGCATTGGGTACGTCGAGCCCGGACTCGACGATCATCGTCGACACCAGGATGTCCAGCTCCCCCGCGACGAACGCGCGCATCACGCTCTCGAGGTCGTCCGCCGGCATCTGCCCGTGGGCGACGCCGACGCGCGCGCGAGGGGCCAGGGCGCGCACGCGCGCCGCGATGGTCTCGATGGTCTCGATCCGGTTGTGGACCACGAATACCTGGCCCCCGCGATCGAGTTCCCGTGCGAACGACTCCTCGAGCAGTGCGTCGTCCCACGGCTCCACGAAGGTCAGGATCGGCGACCGGTCCCGTGGTGGAGTCTCGATGAGAGTCAGGTCGCGGAGGCCGGAGAGGGAGAGATGCAGCGTGCGCGGGATCGGAGTCGCCGTCATCGTCAGCACGTCCACAGAAAGGCGGAGCGCCTTCAGGCGCTCCTTGTGCTTCACGCCGAAGCGGTGCTCCTCGTCCACCACCAGCAGGCCGAGGTCCTTGAACGCCACGTCGCGCGAGAGCAGCCGGTGCGTGCCGATCACGATGTCGGTCTCCCCCGAGGCAAGGCGGGCCAGCGCGGCCTTCTGCTCGCGCGCCGTTCGGAAGCGTGACAACACCTCGATCTTGACCGGGAAGTCCGCCAAGCGCTCGGCAAACGTGCGCCCGTGCTGCTCCGCGAGGATGGTCGTCGGCACCAGCACCGCCACCTGCTTCCCCCCCTGCACCGCCTTGAACGCCGCGCGCACCGCCACCTCGGTCTTGCCGTAGCCGACGTCGCCGACCAGCAGCCGGTCCATCGGAAGCGGCCGCTCCATGTCGCGCTTGACCTCCTCGGTGCCGCGGCGCTGGTCCGGCGTATCCTCGTAGAGGAAGCTGGACTCGAGTTCGCGCTGCCAGCGCGCGTCGGGCGGAAAGGCGAAGCCCGCGTGCACTGTCCGGCGCGCGTAGAGGTCGAGCAGCTCGGCGGCCATCTGGCGAATCGCCTGGCGGGTCCGCTCACGGGTGCGCTGCCAGGTCCCGCCGCCGAGGCGGTGGAGCCGCGGCGGCGGGCGGTCGCCGTCCTCGCCCGCCGCGCGATAGCGCTCGAGCTGGTCGAGCCGGTAGAGAGGTACGTTGAGCCGGTCGCCACCTTCGTACTCGACGACTGCGACCTCGAGGGCGCCCCCACCCACCGTGATCGTGTCGATCCCACGGTAGATGCCAATGCCGTGATCGAGGTGGACGACGTAATCGCCGGCGCTCAGTGCCCCGGTGGCGGCCGACGGCGCGGCCTGACGGTAGCGACGGGGACGACGCAGCCGCCGGGCGCGGCGGAAGATCTCGTGGTCGGTGAGGACGCGGAGCCGCGGAAGGATGAAGCCGCCGTCGAGCGCCCCGACGGCGAGCGCGGCGAAGGGGCCGCGGTCGCCCTCGCTCAGCAACTCCTCGAGGCGCTCGAGCTGGCCCTCATTGTCGCAGAGAATGAGGGTCGGCTGCCCGCCGGCCAGCACCCCACGAAGACGGGAGATGTCGCGGTCGATCCGTTCGGGCGGGAGGAACCCGAGGTTGAGCTCGGCGTCCTCCGCGCGCACCAGCAGCCGGGGGAACGCCCCGCGGCGCTCCACCCAGGTGGCCGGGGCGTCGAAGAGCTCGTCCCTGGTGGGAACGTCTTCGCCCATTCGTCGGGCCAGCTCGAGATGGTGCGCGGCTTCGTGCCATGCGCGCTCCACTTCGTCGACATCCGCTCCCTCGCCCTCTTCGATGAGGAGCGTGTCGGCGGGGAGGAGCTCGAGCAGGGATTGGCGGGTGGACGGATGGCATGAAAGGGACGGAAGAGATGGAAGAGACGGAAGAGACGGAAGGGCGGGCGCGCTTCCCCGCGTCCCCGCTTCCCCGCTTATCGGCAAGACGGTGATCTCGTCGATCGCATCGAGCGACCGCTGGGTCGTCAGGTCGAACCCGCGCATCGACGTGAGCTGATCACCCCACCACTCGCAGCGGGCGGGCACGGCCATCCCGAATCCGTACACATCGACGATACCACCCCGCACGCTGAACTCGGCGACCTCCGTGACCGTCGGCACTCGACGATACCCCATCGACTCCAGCTTCCGTACCACGTCCGAAAGCGACTGACCCGCCGACCCGCCAGCCAGCTGACCTGCCTTCAGTCGCAGGGTCGCCTCGCGCACCGCCGCCGGCACTCGTGTCCGTTCCGCGGTCGCCCGCGCCGTCGTCACCAGGATGCGAAGCCGCCCTTCGAGCAGGGCCTGAAGCGTCTCGGCGCGCTCGCCGGCGATCTCAAGGTGGGGCTCATCCTCACCCAGTGCTTCGCGCTGCGGATACAGGGCGAGCGGCAGGTCGGTGAGCTGCCGCAGGTCCGTGAGCCAGCGCTCCGCCTCCGCGGGAGTG
The DNA here is from genome assembly GCA_035711365.1 of Gemmatimonadales bacterium. Lineage (GTDB taxonomy): Bacteria > Gemmatimonadota > Gemmatimonadetes > Gemmatimonadales > GWC2-71-9 > DASTCF01. The sequence continues at coordinate 21,557 of DASTCF010000048.1, read as the reverse complement.
GGTGCGACGACCGCGAACATGCGCTGAGGCTCGCGCCGCGCGAGCCAGGCCAGCACTGCGGCGGCACTGGAGCCGGGCAATCCGCCGGCCCGGAGGATGCTTCCGCGGCTCGGCAGGCGGTGCGCCAGATCGAGGGCCGTATTCGTTCGGTCGAGGGCATCGAGCAGGGTGGGCAGCGTCACGCGCTCTTCCGGTGCCGGCCACTGGCCAGCGCGATCTCGATGAGTCCGAAAAGGAGCGCCGCCCACAGCAGTGGACCGCGCAGATCACCTCGGGCCCCGGCGGCGAAGGCGGCGGCGCGCGCGCCGTCCGGCCCGACGATTCTGGCATCGGGCCACAGCCCGTGAATCGCCGCGTCGGTCGCGGGCGTCAGGTCGGATTCACGCGGGTCCACGTTGACGGCGATCGCACCGAGCGTGTCCGCGCCCGCCAGGAGGAAGTAAGTCCCGACCCCCGGCGGCCGGAACGGCGCGCCGCCCTCGACGGTCCACCTACGGTCATCCAGTCGTACCTCGGTGGCCAGGTCGGGCAGGAGCACCGGGGCACCGGGGCTGGCGGAGATGGAGGCCTGTTCCCCTCGGGCGAGGCGATTGACCAGCGCGTCCACGAGGGGCACGAATCCCGCCGACAGCGGGAGCGCCGTCCATTCCGGTTCCAACCGGCTTCCCAGCAGGACGATGTCGCCCGCGCGTGCGATCCACGGCTGCCCGGCGACCGTCGCCAGGATTCCGCGTGGAGCCCCACCGGTGTATTCGAGCCGATACCGGCGGCGAACCTCCTCCCGGCCGACGAGCGGCCCGCTGTCCGAGACCTGCAGCAGCCCCACCGGATCGCTGTAGCGCCACAACACGCCCCGTCGCTCGAGCGCGCGATTCAGCGCCCCCAGCGCGGAGGCTTCAGCCGGCGGCTGCACCACGGAGGCCCCGGCGCCGAGGCCGCCAAGCGTGACTTCGCGTCCGTCGACGAGCCGACGGTTCTGGCGAAGCGTCGCCGCCGCGGCGTCGAGGTAACGATCGGTCGCGTCCCAGGTCACGCCTGCCACCGGCGCCACCCGCACCATTCCTCTGTACTCATCGTCCAGACGAAATTCGTCCGGGTCGAGTCGGATTGTGACTGGTTGCCACCCGGCCGCAACGGAAGCCAGTGGCAGGGTCAGCGTCTCGCCGACAGTGCCGAGACCTTGCCGCGGCGGCCGGTCTCCGAGCGACACCGACACCGGGACCGAACGCCCCAACTCCCCGCTCAGCGTCACCCGGACCGACCCGCCGTCCGGTGACCAGGGCTGGGGTCCAGGATCGAGAGACGCGATGCCGGCGTTGGAGGGCGGATTCCCTTCGGGGCGGACCACGACAACCGGAATCCGAAGCTCCGCCTGCCCCAGTGCGCTGGCCTGCAGATCCGAGAGAAGCACAATCTCCGACGGCCGGGATTCGCCCTCGAGCACGCCCTGCGCGACCGTCAGGGCTCCGCCAAGGTCGAGACGGGCCGGGGAAGCCGAGAGGGAGTCGACCAGGCCGAGGAGGCGCGCGGCCGCGCCGCGGCGGGCGGTGCCATCGGCCGTGAGGAGCCAGAGCGCATCGTCCGGAGTGGCCTTGGCGAGCACGTCGCGCGCCGCTCCGCGGAGCAGCGCAAGGCGTGACGTCCCGCCGGCCACGGCGGCGCTGCTGGCGGAATTGTCGAGCACGACCACGACGGCAGTCGGGGCGTGGCCTGGCAGGCCCTTCCGCGCGACGGTCGGCCCGGCCGCCGACAGGATCACGGCAAGGACAAGAAGGGTCCGAACCGCGAGCAGAAGCCAATGCTCCAGCTTGAGGCGACGCTGATGTTCCTGGGTGGCCTGTTGGAGGTATCGAACAGCGGGGAACAGGACGGTAGGCGGCTGGCGTCTCGCCACCAGGTGCAGGACGAGCGGCAGCGTCGCGAGCGGCAACGCCCAGAGGAAAAGCGGATGCAGGAAACCGATCACGCGAGGCCGGGGGGCCGCACCAGCGCCTCGCGCAGGGCGAGGCCGAACGGCAGGTCAGTCGTCAGACGGTGATACCGGATCCCCTCGCGCCGGAGCGCGAGCCGCCAGTCACTCACCACGCCTTCGACGGTCCGCCGATAGACCTCTGCCCAGTCGTTCGGCCTGAGAATGACCGCGGCCGCCGTTTCGGGATCCTCGAACCGCGCCTCCGCGGAGCCCTCCAGTGTCACTTCCCCCGGGTCCATCACATGAAGGACGAGGACCTGGTGGCCGCGATGGCGGAGGAACTTGAGTGCGCGGAGGACGAGCTCGCGATCCAGCAGCAGGTCCGAGATAAAGACGACGAGGCCCCGGCGGCGGAGCTGCTCCACCACGCGCTGAAGCGCCCGGTCGGCGGCCGTGCCCCGGCCGGCTTCGAGACCTGTCAGCATCCGAAGCAGCCGGTGCCAGTGCGCGGTGCTGACCTTCGGCGGCAGCGTTGCGCGCACGTCTTCATCGAAGGCGAGCAATCCCGTCGCGTCGCGTTGGCGCAGGAGCACGAGCGCGAGCGCGGCCGCCAGGCGCCTCGCGTACTCGTGCTTCGGCAGCAGCCGGTCGGGGGCGCCGGTCCAGCCCATCGAGCGGCTCACATCCAGCACGAGCATGGCGCGGAGGTTGGTTTCTTCCTCGAACTGCTTGACATAGAGCCGGTCAGTCCGGCCGAGCAGCTTCCAATCCACGTAGCGCAGCTCGTCGCCCGCCTGGTACATCCGGTGCTCGGCGAATTCCACTGAGAAGCCGCGGCGGCGTGAGCGGTGGAGGCCGCTCAGAAAGCCCTCAACCAGGCCGGCGGTGGTGACTTCGATGCCGCCCAGTCGGGATACCTCGAGCGGATCCAGCAGATCGGGGCGGTTGGCGGGTGGGGACGAGATGGTCATCGGCGCGGCAACGTACCGGGGGACGGCAGGATTAGTCAACGCGGGGACGCCTGTCCGCCGCCCCGGACAGGCCGGGCGCGACGGACGCCGAAGACCGGACATGCAACTGGTTGCGCATCAAGGCATTATCCTTCGGGACCGGACTGGCATGGGAGGTGCTCCTTTGCCGAAGTCCGGCTGTCCCATCCCACCCGGAGGCCACGTGGTTCTCGCCACCACCCTCACTGCCCTGACCACTCTGATGGCGCTTAACTCGGCGCCGACGGGGGAGCGGGTGCGAGTGTGGACCAATCGCGAGGGCCCGTTCGAACAGCATTCCCGCGTCAAAACTTATGTCCGGACCGCCGCGGATGCGTACATCGCCGTCGTTCGGGTTGATACCGACGGCCGCCTCGTCCTGCTCTTCCCATACACCCCGGAAGATGACGCCTTCGCGCGCGGCGGACGGACCTATCAAGTCGAGGGGCGCGAAGACGGCTACACGTTCGTTGCCGACGACCCGCCGGGCATCGGGTACCTGCTCGCGGTGGCGTCGCCGGATCCGCTTCGGCTCGAGGTCTTCGAGGAAGGCGGCGAATGGCACCTGGCGGCGCTCGGCGCGGAACGCCTCGAGGGTGATCCCTACACGCAACTGACAGACCTCGCGGCCGCGCTCGCAGAACGGTACGACTACAACATCGCCCAGTACGACGTCGAAGCCCGTTATGCCTACCCGCGATTCGCCTGTTATGGCTGCCACCAGCAACCGCTCCCGGGATTCGATCCCTACGGGGCTGCGTGCCCGCGGGTACGGGTGGTGCTGGCCTCCGCTCCAGCAGCTTACCCGGTTGGTGTTTCCGGCAGGACCGGGGTGCTGGTACCCGCTGGACGTCCCGGGCCGCGGTTCGTCTTCGAAGACGCGACGGGAGGCGGGCTGCCGGTGCGGACCGTCGCGTGGCAGGAGCCGGCGAAGAAGCCGGGCGGGCAGGCGAAGCCGAAGGAAACCCAGCCTGCACGCGCGCAGCCCGCGCGGCAACCCACATCCGAGCGGCCGCGCGCCCAGCCGACACAACGCCAGCCCGACCGACCCCGGGCCAAGCCAAGCGCGCCGGCCCGTGGGACCGGCGAACCCGAATTGCGCCGCCGGCGCCCCTGAAACCGGTTCCCTCGACATCACGTAGCGACACCAGCCCCGGCTGCGCTAATTTGCCCGCCGGGCTGTCTGCCATTTTTCCTCTTGTCCGAGAGCACGCATGCGCCCGTTGATCCCGATTGCCCTTCTCGCCTTTGCTTCCTCGCTGTCCGCCCAGACCGCATCCGTCAAGCCCTCGCCTGCGCTCGAGAAGGCCGCAGGGACGATCACCGCCGCGGATGTCGGCCGCCGCATTCACATCATCGCAGACGATTCGATGATGGGGCGTGACACACCGAGTCCCGGGCTGGAGATGACGGCGCAGTACGTGGCCGACGAGTTCAAGCGATTCGGCCTCAAGCCGGGCGGGGACAACGGAACCTGGTTTCAGCGCTATGACATCATCCAGACCCGCTTCACGCCCGCGGCCTCGCACGTCGGTTTCATGGCGGGGGACCAGCACGTCGAGGCGGAGTTCACCAGGAGCGCCCGTTACCGCTACGGCACCATACCGGCCGGTGAGTTCGGCGGGACCGCCTATGTGATCGGCGGCGCGCTCGACGGGGAGGCGCTGAAGGCCGTCGAGCTCAAGGGGCGGGTGGTGGTGCTGGTGGTGGACAATCGCAAGCCGCCGACTCCCGGATTCAACCAGGCCTTCCGCGACATCCGGCTCAAGGGTCCGGCGGCGCTCGTGATCCTGTCCAATCGCGATTCCACCCAGGTCGCCGCAATGATGGCCCAGCCGTACCGGACGAGTCTCCGGCGCGGAGCAGCACCCGCCGGCGGGCCGGCAGTCGAGGTGTGGGAGCCTGCGGTGGCGACGGTCCTGACGGCAGCCGGCGTCAACACGGCCGAGATCCGGGCGTCGACGACGGCATTCGTTCGCGAAGTTCCCGCGCTCAGGGTGATGCTGGACCTGAAGGAGGAGGTGGTGAAGAAGACCACCGCGCCGAACACGATCGGCATCCTCGAGGGCAGCGATCCGCGGCTCAAGAGCGAGTACGTCGTGTATTCCGCCCACATGGACCACGTCGGGATTTCCCCGGGCAAGGCCGACAGCATCAACAACGGCGCGGACGATGACGCGTCCGGCACCGTCGCGGTGGTCGAGCTGGCGGAGGCATTCAGCCAGAAGGGCGCCAGGCCGAAGCGGTCCGTCCTCTTCATCACGGTGAGTGGTGAGGAGAAGGGGTTGTGGGGCAGCGAGCATTTCACCAACCATCCGACCGTGCCGCTGCCGAACATTGTCGCCGACATCAACATCGACATGATCGGCCGGAACTGGGCCGACACGATCGTCGCCATCGGGCGGGAACACTCCGACCTCGGCGAGACGCTGGCGCGGGTCAACGCCGCGCACCCCGAGCTCAACATGACGGCCATCGACGACAAGTGGCCTGAGGAGCGGTTCTACTACCGGTCCGATCATTACAACTTCGCGAAAAAGGGCGTCCCCATCCTCTTCTTCTTCAACGGCGTCCACGAGGATTATCACCAGCCCTCGGACTCGCCGGACAAGATCGGGACCGACAAGCACGCCCGGATCACGCAGCTGCTCTTCTACCTCGGGCAGGAGATCGCGAATACGCCGGAGCGGCCGAAGTGGAATCCGGACAGCTACCAGAAGATCGTGGTTGGGGGTCGGGAGTGAGACGCGCACCGGCCGTCGGCCGGTCCGGCGGGCGGTCGGACAGATGGAGGCCTCAGGTGCACCGGAAGCTGCTGTTGGCGGCTGCGGCGGCCGTCATGGTGCTCGCGGCGCCGGCCGGCGCCCAGTCGAAGGCCGTTAGGAACGCCGCGGGCACGATCACGAAGGCGGACGTAGCCCGCCGCGTCGCCATCATCGCGGATGACTCGATGATGGGGCGCGATACGCCCAGCCCCGGCCTGGAAATGACGGCCGCCTACATCGCGTCCGAGTTCAAGCGCTTCGGGCTCCGGCCCGGCGGGGACAGCGGCACCTGGTTCCAGCGGTTCCCGCTCGTGCTCAAGCGACGGCTCGCCGAGCAGTCCTACGTCGAGTTCACGCAGGTCGAAGGCGAAGGCACCATCGTGCTCCCCTACAGCACGTCGGTCCGGCACTGGGCCGGCGAGTTGAGCGGGCCGGTGAGCGGCGAGCTGGTGCTGCTGGGCGGACGGATCCAGGTGGCCGAGCTCCCAAGCGACAGCGTGCTCAAGGGCCGGATGCTCGTGTGGATCGCCGATACGTCGATGCAGCAGGCCGGGGGCGAGATTTACGCCAGGGCGATGCAGGCAGGGGCCCGCGGGATCATCGTGATCAGCAACCGCGACACCGCGGACTTCGCGAAGCTGGCCGCGGCGGCGGCAAGTCAGGTAATGGTGACGCGGGCGGGCGCGGGTGCGCGGGACATGCCCCTGGCCCTGAGCGTGCCCGAAGGAGCGATTGTGGCGCAGTTCCCCGACGCGGCGCGGACCTTCGCCCAGTTCCGTGCCGCGCCGCAGACGATTTCGCAGGTCCTGACGGACTGGGAGGTGTCGGTCGTAGTGAAAGATACCGTGCTGGGCACCACGTCCTCCCCCAACGTGGTCGGCATCGTCGAGGGCACCGATCCGCAGCTCAAGAACGAGTACATCGTCTTCTCGGCGCACATGGACCACATCGGCATCACGCCGGGCCGGGCCGACAGCATCAACAACGGCGCGGATGACGATGCGTCCGGCACGATCGGCATCGTCGAGCTGGCCGAGGCGTTCAGCCGGAAGGGCGCGGCCCCCAAACGGTCGCTCATCTTCCTGACGGTCAGCGGCGAGGAGAAGGGCCTCTGGGGCAGCGAGCATTTCGTGAATCAGCCGCCGGTGCCGCTCACCCAGATCATCGCCAACATCAACGTCGACATGATCGGCCGGAACTGGCGGGACACCGTCGCCGTGGTCGGACGGGAACACTCCGACCTCGGCCAGGCACTCGACCGCGTGGCGGCGCGCCACCCCGAGCTCCGAATGACTCCGGTCAACGACCCGTGGCCGGAGGAGCGGATCTTCTTCCGCTCGGACCACTTCAACTTCGCGAAGAAGGGTGTGCCCATCCTCTTCTTCACGAGCGGACTTCACCCGGACTATCACGCCGTCTCCGATTCACCCGAGAAGATCGATGCTGAGAAGGAAGCGCGCCTGCTCCAGCTGGTCTTTTACCTGGGCCAGGAGGTCGGGAACAGTCCCGCCCGGCCGGTGTGGGTGCCGGCGAGTTACGACGCGATTGTGAAGGGCGAGTAGGGATCGCGATAGGGACGGAAGCGACGGAAAAGACGGAAGGGATGGCAGGGACGGAAGTTGTTTTCCGTCTTCTTCCGTCCCTTCCGTCTTTTCCGTCTGCCTTCCCCGGCTCCCCGCCTTATATTTGGCCCATGTCACAGTCCCGCATCCGCAACTTCTGCATTGTCGCGCACATCGACCACGGCAAGTCCACCCTGGCCGACCGGCTCATCGAGGCCACGGCCACAGTGGAAAAGCGCCTGATGCGGGAGCAGCTCCTGGATACGATGGACCTGGAGCGCGAGCGCGGGATCACGATCAAGCTCAACGCGGTGCGGATGCTGTATCCCGCCAACGACGGCGCGACCTACGAGCTGAACCTGATCGACACGCCGGGCCACGTCGATTTCACCTATGAAGTGTCGCGATCGCTCGCGGCCTGCGAGGGCGCGATCCTGGTGGTGGACGCCTCGCAGGGCATCCAGGCCCAGACCCTCAGCAATCTGTTCCTCGCGCTGGACGCGGGCCTCGAAATCATCCCGGTGCTGAACAAGATCGACCTGCCCGGTGCGGAGCCCGAGCGCCGCGCCAGGGAGATCATGGACCTGATCGGCGCCAGGCCCGAGGAGATCCTCGCCGTCTCCGCCAAGGAAGGGACCGGGATTCCGGCCCTCCTCGAGGCGATCGTCGCCCGGATTCCCCAGCCGGCCGGGCAGGAAGAAGCGCCGCTCCGCGCGCTCATCTTCGATTCCTATTACGACCGCTATCGCGGGGCGATCCCGAGCATCCGTGTGGTCGACGGCGTGCTCCGGGCCGGAATGGAGATCGCCTTCGGCGCGCATCCCGACGATGTGTTCCACGTGGATGAGGTGGGATACCTCGCCCTGGGCCAGCGACCGGCGCACCAGCTCGAGGCGGGCGAGGTCGGGTACGTCGTGGCGAGCCTGCGGGGCGTCCGCGATGCCCGCGTGGGCGACACGATTCTCGACGCGCACGACCGCGCCGCCGAGCTCCTGCCGGGCTATCGCGACGTGAAATCCATGGTGTTCGCGGGCGTATATCCCACCGACTCCGAGCAATACGAGAACCTGCGCGACGCGCTGGAGAAGCTGGTGCTCAACGATGCCAGCCTCCACTACGAGCCGGAGTCGTCCACCGCCCTCGGCTTCGGGTTCCGGTGCGGCTACCTCGGGCTGCTCCACATGGAGATCGTCCAGGAGCGGCTAGAGCGGGAGTTCAACCTCGACCTCATCACGACCGTGCCCACCGTGGAATACCACGTGTACCGCACGGACGGCACCCAGCTCCTACTGGAGAACCCGAGCAACCTGCCGGATCCCGCCGAGATCGACCACATCGAGGAGCCGTACGTGAAGGCCCGCATCATGGCGCCGGCCGATTACATCGGCGGCATCATGAAGCTCGGGCAGGACCGGCGCGGCGTCTATAACGGAATGCACTACCTGGACACGTCCCGCGTCGAGTTCGACTTCGAATTCCCGCTCGGGGAGATCGTGCTCGACTTCTACGACCGGCTCAAGTCCATCAGCCGGGGATATGCCTCCCTGGACTACGAGATGGCGGGCTTCCGCGAATCGGATCTCGTCAAGCTCGACATGCTCATCAACGGGGACCCGATCGACGCCTTCAGCGTCATCATCCACCGGGACAAGGCATTCGAGTATGGTCGCCGGGTCGCGGAGAAACTGAAGGAGCTGATTCCGCGCCAGTTGTACCAGGTCGCGATTCAGGCCGCGATCGGCCAGAAGATCATCGCGCGGGAGACCATCAGCGCGTTCCGGAAGGACGTGCTCGCCAAGTGTTACGGCGGGGACATCACCCGGAAACGGAAGCTGCTGGAGAAGCAGAAGGAAGGAAAGAAGCGGATGAAGCAGATCGGCGCCGTCGAAATCCCACAGGAGGCGTTTCTGGCCGTCCTGCAGGTCGACGAGTAACCCACGCCATCGGCACCCTGCGACCAACCGGGACTCTCATGCGTCACGGCCCAGTTCTCGTCATTCAGACGGCTTTCCTCGGCGACGTCGTGCTCACGACGCCGCTGCTCACCCGCCTGGCAGACCGCCATGGTCCGCTGGACGTCGTCACCACACCGGCGGCCGCCCCGCTCCTCGAGACGCACCCGGCCGTCCGGCGGGTCGTGGCCTATGACAAGCGCGGCGCCGATCGCGGATGGACCGGCTTCCAGCGCATGGCGGACCGGCTCCGCGAGCATCGCTACAGCCGCGCCTACCTGCCCCACCGCTCCTGGCGCTCGGCCGCGCTCGCGTTCTCGGCGCAGATTCCCGAGCGGATCGGCTTCGACGACAGCCCCGCCGCGTTCCTCTACACCGAGCGGATCCGTCGGCCGGTGAAGAGTCACGAAAGCATGCGCCTGCTTGCCCTGGCCGGTCCGCCGCCGCGCGGTGAGGCTCCCCCGCCCCACGTAACGCTCGCCCTGACCGAGGACGATCGCGCAGCCGCCGGCCGCTGGCTCGAGGAGCACGGGGTGCACGGTCCGTTCGTCGCGGTGGCGCCGGGCTCGATCTGGGGAACCAAGCGCTGGCCGTATTACGCCGAGCTCGTGGCCCGTCTCGACCGACCCGCCGTATTGATCGGCGGCGCAGATGATGTTCCGCTGGCGGCGCAGGTGGCGGCCGCCGCTCCCGGCCGCGCGCACTCCGCGGCGGGGCAGCTCTCACTCCGCGAGTCGGCCGCGATCATCGAACGGGCGGAGCTGCTCGTCACCAACGATTCCGCGCCGCTCCATTTCGCGACCGGTGTCGGCACGCCGACCGTGGCCATCTTCGGCCCGACGGTTCCCTCGCAGGGGTTCGGCCCGATCGGCCGGGGAAGCAGGATCGTGCAGCACCCGAAGCTCTGGTGCCGGCCGTGCTCGCCGCACGGGCCCCAGGTGTGTCCCTTCGGCCATCACCGTTGCATGCGGGAGACGACCGTCGCGCAGGTCGAGGCAGCAGTGGAGCGGATCTCCCACCAGGTGGCGGCGCACTGAACATGCGATACATCCTGGGCATCGACATCGGCGGCACCAACCTCGTCGCCGGGTGCGTGAGCGAAGACGGCAGCCGGCTCCTCGGCGAGCGGACCGAGCCCACCCATGCGGAGCACGGCGCGAACGACGTCATCGACCGGCTGCTCGCCATGGGCCGCGCCTCCATAGCCGACACCCGTTCCCTGGTGCCGGCCGCCGAGATCGTGGGTGTCGGGGTCGGCGCGCCGGGGCCGCTCGACACGAGCCGCGGGATCGTGCTGCTCACGCCGAACCTGGGCTGGGTGGACATGCCCCTTCGGGATCGGGTCGCGGAGGGGCTCGGGCTCCCGGCCCAGCTCGACAACGATGCCAATTGCGCGGTGCTCGGCGAGCACTGGCGCGGAGCGGCCCGAGGGGCCCGCCATGCGCTGGGGATGACCATCGGAACCGGCATCGGCGGAGGACTCATCCTCAACGGCCGGCTCTACCACGGCGCCTCCGACTGCGCGGGCGAGATCGGTCACACGACCATCGAGATCAACGGCCGGCGCTGCAATTGCGGCAATTATGGATGCCTCGAGGCGTACGCCTCGGGGCCCGCCATCGCCCGCCGGGCCATCGAAGCGATGGAGTCGGGTGGGGAGACCAGACTCCGCCGCTATGTGAACGGCGACCTGTCCCAGCTGTCCGCCCAGACTGTCTATGAAGCCGCGCACGATGGCGACCAGCTCGCCCTGGAGGTCGTGCAGGACACCGCCAAGTTCCTCGGCGCCGGCATCGCGAATCTCATCAACGTGTTCAATCCCGACGTGGTGGTCGTCTGCGGTGGCGTCACTCTCGCCGGCGACCGGCTGTTCGTCCCGCTCCAGCGCGAGGTGAGCCGCCGGGCGTTCAAGCCGGCGGTCGCCGCCTGCCGGATCGTGCCCGGAGAACTCACCGGGACGGCCGGCGTCTATGGCGCGGCAAAGGTCTTCCTGGACCACCTGGGAGCCTGACGCGGTGCGACGCGTCGGCATCGTCGGGTCGCTCGTCTGGGACATCATTCACGGCCGGGACCCCGCGGGCCCCCCGGTGGAGGAGTGGGGCGGCATCGCGTACTCGTTGTCTTCGCTCGACGCGACGCTGCCCGACGGCTGGGAAATCGTTCCCCTCATCAAGGTCGGCCGGGACCTGAGCGGACGCGCCGCGGAGTTCCTGCGCGGGCTCACGCGGCTGGCGCCGGGCGCCCGGTGTGTCGAAGTTCCTGTCCCGAACAATCGCGTCGTCCTGCGCTATCAGTCGGCGGAGCGCCGCTGCGAGCGGATGGAGGGCGGCGTTCCGTCGTGGACCTGGCCCGAGCTGGGGCCCATGGTCGCGGACCTGGACGCCCTCTACATCAACTTCATCTCCGGCTTCGAGCTGTGCCTCGGAACGGCCCAGGCCCTGCGGCACGGGTTCACGGGTCCGATCTACGCCGATCTGCATAGCCTGTTTCTCGGCATGCAGCACGATGGAATCCGCGTGCTCCGGCCGCTGGTGGAGGCGACCGAATGGTTTCGCTGCTTCGATGCGGTGCAGATGAACGAGGATGAGATGCGCCAGCTCGCCGAAGATCCGATGGGAGTAGCTGCCGATGCCCTGGGCGCTGGCGTGTCGCTGCTGGTGGTGACCGTCGGACCCCGCGGGGCGGCGTACGTGGCGGCGGCAGGAGCTGCCGGATGGGCAGATGGGCAGATGGGCAGAGGGGCGGCAGATTGGCGAGTGCGCGGAGTCGGAGGGCAGCAGGCCGGGGGGGCGGTGCGGACGGAGCTGGTACCGGCGCCGCAGGTCGAGGTGTTGGACCCGACCGGGTGCGGGGATGCGTTCGGTGCGGCGCTCTGCGCGCGGCTCCTGGCAGGCGACGGGATCGCGGACGCGGTGGCCGGCGCCAATCGCGTGGCCGCGCGGACCGCGGGATTCCGGGGTGCGAGCGGCCTGAGCCAGTATCTCCGTGGGCAGCTGGTGACCTCATGACGCGCATCGCGGAGATTCCTGCCTACTTCGACGACAAGAGCTTTGACCAGTTCGCCGCGTCACTCGGGACGTGGCCGCCGGATGCCCGCGTCCTGTTCGATGCGCGCGGCGCGCAGTGGGCATCGCCCTACGGGCTGATCGGGCTCCTCACGGCAGGGCAGGCGCTCCTCGAGGCCCACGCGGAGCGGCCGCTGTTCACGGTCCCGGCCAGCGAGGACGTCCGGCGGTACTGGGCCCGGACCGGCTTCTTCCGGCACGCGGCGGACCTGTTCGAGATCCACGGCCGGGTGCCGAAGACGCCACCCGACGAAGCGTCCGACGTCCTGCTGGGCGTCACCCCGGTCCGGGCCTCGGAAGACGTCCACCAGGTCGTGGGCAAGATCCAGGAGGGTGCCTCAAGGATCCTTCATGGCGAGCTCGGCCTCGAGGCCAAGGCCACGATGGGATTCGCAATGGCGCTTTCGGAGGCTTGTCAGAATATTGTGGAACACGCGGGAACGGCCGGTTGGGTGGCAGTCCATGCCTACAACTGGCGGAAGCGGCTCGGCCGCCGGGTCGTCGTCATCGCGGTCAGCGACGCCGGCCTCGGCTTCCGACGCTCTCTCGAGGCCACGCAGGCACGCCGCTTCGGCGACCGCTGGGGAGATGCGGCGGCGCTCGAGGCCGCGCTGATTCAGGGCGTCAGCCGGTTCCGCGACCCCGGCCGGGGTCAGGGACTCGCGGGGATCAAGCGATACCTGAGCCGGTGGGACGGCAAGATCTCCATCCGGAGCGGCACGGCGCGACTCTCGATCGTGCCCCGCTGGGACGACGACATCCCGCTCGCGGAGCATCTGGCATTCTTCCCCGGTTCGCAGCTGCAGGTGGTCATCCCGGCCCAGGAGCCCAGCACGCGATGATCCAGACCATTCAGCTCGGGCGTGTCCTCCGCGAAACGGTGATGACACCATACACGGACCTTGTCACCCGCCCGACGGGAGCCGCGATCCGGGGCCGGATTCAGGACGCGATGCTGCAATCCGCCGCGGCGACAACCCTGCTCGATTTCACCGGGATCGGCCTGCTCGACTTCAGCTGCGCCGATGAGGTCGTGGCCAAGCTCCTGCTGGACGCCGACCCGGGAACAGACCGGTACGTCATGCTGGGGGGCGCCCGGGAAGACCACGTTGAAGCGATCGACCACGTCCTGAATCACCATGCGCTGGCGGTGGCGGCGCTGACGGCACCGGGAGAGCCGCCGCGACTGCTCGGTCGCGTCACCCCCGAATTGCGGGCCGTGTTCGTGTGCGTGTTCCGGTTGGGCCCGGGCGACGCCGTCCGGGTCGCGGAAGTCCTCAACTGGACACTCGAGCGCGCGGCCGATGCCCTGCAGACACTGGCCCTCCTCCGCCTGCTTCGCGCCGAGGGCGGAACCTACCGACCGCTTCCCACATGACACCGCGCCGGCCGGGCCGCTCGACCATCGCGATCCACGGTATTCCTCACCGCCTCCCCGACTGGTCGCCGGTGGTGAGTCCCATCATGCAGAGCACGACCTTCATCAACCCGGTCGGCTCCGCGGCCGAAGTTCTCTACACCCGCTACGGTAACAACCCCACCCAGGTCGAGCTGGCGCGAAAGTACGCGCTGCTCGAGGGCGCGGAGGACGCGCTTTTCCTGTCGAGCGGCATGGGCGCCACCGCGCTGGCCCACCTCGCCGTGCTCCGCCCCGGCGACCACCTGCTCTCCAGTGAATGGATCTACGGCGGCACCCGGCGGCTCTTCGACGAGGAATTCGGCCGGTTCGGCATCGAGGTCACGTATGTGAACCCGGTGCAGCACCGGATGTGGCGCAAGTCAGTGCGGAAGGCCACCCGGGCGATTTTCGTCGAGACGCCGACCAATCCGCTTCTGCGGGTCGTGGACCTCACACCGATCGCCCAGGTCTCGCGCGAATACGGGCTGGCGCTGCTGGTGGATGGCACATTCGCGAGCCCGATCAACCTGCGCCCGCTCGAGCACGGCGCCGACGTCGCGATCAGCAGCGCGACCAAGTACCTCAACGGTCACAGCGACGTGATCGCGGGGGCCGTTGCGGGTTCAACGTCGTTTATCGAAGAGGTCACCCGCCTGATGCGCCTGTGGGGCCAGGCCATCGACCCGCACGCCGCCTGGCTGGTGGATCGCGGCATGCGGACGCTCGCCGTGCGAATCGAACGCCACAATGCGAACGGGATGGCGGTCGCGAGCTGGGCCGAGCAGCAATCCGAGTTCGTCGCGGTCCACTACCCCGGCCTGCCCTCGCATCCTGACCACGCCTACGCCAGGACCGTGCTCGACGGCTTCGGCGGCATGGTGGGCCTCCAGCTCAAGGGGGGTGTCCGCGCCGCGGAGCGGTTCCTCAAGAAGCTCAAGCTCATCTCGCACGCGCCGAGCCTGGCCGGGGTCGAAAGCCTCATTTCGGAGCCACGGCTGACCTCGCACCAGGCGCTGGGAGCCGAGGGGCGCGCCAAGATGGGCATTCCGGATGGATTCCTTCGATTGAGCTGCGGGATCGAGGACGCGGAAGACATCATCGGGGACTTGGAGCAGGCGCTCGGCAAGTAGTATCTTCCCGTCGTGATTCGCTTTAGCCACGTTTCCATGGCCTACCCGCGCGGCGGGATGGCTCTCAAGGACATCACCTTCCGGGTGGCGAAGGGCGAATTCGCCTTTCTGACCGGCCATTCCGGCGCGGGCAAGTCCACGGTGCTCAAGCTCATCTACGGCGAACTCCGTCCCTCCGAGGGGGAGGTACGAGTCTCCGGATTTTCCGTCGGCGAGATCACCAAGCACGAAGTGCCACGGCTTCGCCGGCGGCTCGGCATCGTATTCCAGGATTTCGGCCTGCTCCAGGACCGGACGGCGGAGGAGAACGTGGCGTTCGCGCTGGAGGTGACGGGCGCCCGCCTCGACTCGATCGCCGCCAAGGTGAACCGGGTGCTCACGCAGGTGGGACTCGCCTCCAAGGCCCGGTCCTACCCCACCGAACTGTCCGGGGGCGAGCAGCAGCGCGTGGCGATCGCGCGCGCGCTGGTGAACGACCCGCCGATTCTCCTCGCCGACGAACCCACCGGCAACCTCGATGAGCGCGCCACGCGCGGAGTCTTCCAGCTGCTGCGCGACATCCATGCAGGCGGGACCTGCGTCGTCATGGCGACCCACGATCTGGATCTGGTCCGGCAGACGACACACCGCGTCATCGAACTCCGGGAAGGGGCCGTGGTATACGACAGTGCCGAGACCCCGATCGCGAGCGAGGGGATCTCGTGAGGCTCGTTACCCGCGAAACTTTCCGCTCGTTTCAGCGGGCGCCGCTCCTCTCCGCGTTGTCCGTCACGGCCATCGCGTTTTCACTCTTCACGATAGGGCTGTTCGGGCTGGTCGCCGTGAACCTCCGGGAGTCGCTGCGTGGCCTGGAGGACCGCGTCGAGATCGTGGCCTTCGTGCTCCGCGGGACGCCGGTCGAGACCATCACCCTCGCCACGCAGGACATCACCTCATTCCCCGAGGTGGCAACCGTCACCTACGTAAACGAGGACGAGGCTCTCAAGAGGGCGCAGCAGGAGATGGTCGAGTTTCGCGACGCGTACCGCGATCTCCGTGTGAACCCGCTGCCCGCGTCCATCGAGGTCCGGCTCAAGGAGGGCTTTCGGGACGCCTCGCACGTGGCGCAGGTCGCCGAGCGGATCGAGGGATTTCCCTTCGTGGATGACGTCCGGTACGGCCGTGATTGGGTGGAGCGGCTGGACCGGCTGCGCAACCTGGCCGGGGTCGTCGGGCTCGTCATTGGCCTCGCGTTCGCCGGCGTCGCCATCGTCATCATCGGCGTGACGATCCGGATGACGGTGCTGCAGCGGGCGCGGGAGATCCGCATCATGCGGCTGGTGGGCGCCACCGACAGTTTCATTCGCGGGCCGTTCCTGCTCGATGGGGCCGCGAAGGGACTCCTCGGCGGGCTGCTCGCCGTCGGGATCAGCTGGGCCGCGTTCCTCGTGTTCCGGAGGAGCGACGTCCTCGCGCTGCAGTCCCTGGTCTTCTTTGAGACCAGACACATTGCCATGGGGCTCCTGTTCGGCATCGCGATCGGCCTGGGCGGAAGCCTGGTGAGCGTCGGGCGGCATTTGAGGAATGTGTAGCTCGATCGGCGGATGGGCAGATGGGCCGATGGGCGGTCGCCGCCGACCCGGCCTGCCTGTTCGCCTGTTCGCCGTGGTTGGCCTGCTTCTGCTCGCTTCGATCCCGCTCTGCGCCCAGGGCAACGTTGTCTCGGAGATGGAGCGCAGCCGGCAGCGGCTGGACTCGATCCGGGCCGAGCGCGAGCGACTGGAGGCCGAGCAGGAGCGGCTGCGCGGCCAGGTGCAGGACGTCGGTGCCGAGCTGCGCAACATCGAGCGCCAGCGCGAAACGACCAACCGGATCGTGAATGAGATCGAGGGGCAGATCGGCGGTTTGAATAACAGTCTCGAGCGGGTGAGCGCCGAGCTGGTCCTTGCCGAGGACAATCTGGCCGAGAAGCGCGCCGTGCTCGACCGCCGCCTCGTCGAGATCTACAAGCGAGGCCCGCTGTACACGTTCCAGGCCCTGCTCGCGGCCGAATCGTTCGGCAACCTGCTCGCCCGCTACAAGTACCTCTTCCTTTCCAGCAATCAGGACCGGCAGCTCGTCGCGGACGTCGAGTCGCTCCGAAATCGCGTCGGCCGGCAGCGGCGCGAGCTGCTTGGCATCCGCACGTCGCTGGATCTCACCCGGGCCGAGCGCGAGGCGGAGCTCCGTCGCTATTCGAGCCTGGCCTCGGCCCGGGAGCGCCGGCTGAATGAACTGCGCCGCTCCGGACGGGTCACCTCGGAGCGGATCACGGCGCTGGAGCGGGACGAGGCCCGGCTCAACGAGCTCCTCGCGTCGCTGGAACGGGCGCGGCGGGCGGCGGCAAGCCGGGGCGCCACGGCGGCGCCGGGCGCGCTCAGCGCGGCCGACATCGGGCGGCTCGACTGGCCGGTGGACGGTCGCGTGATCTACAATTTCGGCCGGACGACGCTGCCGAGCGGAGGGATCGTGCGCTGGAACGGCGTGGGGATTGCCGCGCCGGAAGGCACGCCGGTCAAGGCGGTGGAGACCGGGCGCGTGGAACTGGTGCAGCGGCTGGGCACGTACGGCCTGACCATCGTGGTGCAGCACGGCAACGGTTACCGCTCGCTCTACATGCACCTGCTGGAGGCGAACGTCGTGGTGGGGCAGGACATCCAGCGCGGCCAGGTGATTGCGACGGTGGGCGGCGCCAATTCGGACCAGGGCGCGCACCTGCACTTCGAGATCCGGGGCGAGAATTCGATCGCGCTCGACCCGGAGGACTGGCTCCGGAAGCGGCGGTAGCTAGGCGGCGACGGACTCGGCCGTGCCGATCCGGTCTTCGGTCTGGGCCTTGCCGCGGAGCAGGGCGGCCTCCACGAGCGCGAACAGATCTTCTGTCTGGACGGCGGAGGGATGGGGGAAGGTGACAATACCGGCACTGAGGCGGGGCCGGTCTTGTGGCTGGATCTCGCCGAACGCGCCGCTGAGGATGCGCTCGCGCACGCGCGCGATCGAGCGCCGTGCCCCTTCGAGGTCGGTCTCGGGGAGGATGAGGGCGAACTCGTCACCGCCATAGCGGGAGACGAAATCCGGGGCGCGCAGCTCACGCTGGAGCAGGCCGCCAAGCGTGGAGAGTACCAGGTCGCCGCCCGCGGTACCGAGCCGTTCGTTGATGCCGCGAAGCTGGTCGACGTCGAGCAGGATCAGGCTGAAGCTCAGAGCGTAGCGGCGCGCCCGCTCGAATTCCTCGCGGATACGCTGGTCCAGCGCGTCCAGGGTTCCGCAGCCGGTGAGCGGATCGCGCGTGGGCGCGCTTGCCTGGCGCCGGTAGAGGGAGGTGCGGCGCTCCTCGCTCTCGAGCAGGCGCGCGGCGGCGCCCGTCAGGGTCTCCGCGAACGCCACCTGGCGCGGCGTGAGCTCGGCATCGGCGCGGCGGGTGCGGATCAGGAAGACCCCGGACGTCCCCGCCTGCATCGGCACCGGAATAGCCAGGACGCTCCGCACGTCGACCTTGAGCTGCAGTTCGGTCCAGCGGGCGCGGGTCTCCTCGAACATCGGGTCGGAATAGACGTCGGGAACGAATACCGCGCGTCCCAGGCGAAGCGCCGCCTGCACCTCGGGGTATCGCTTCAGATCCACCGTGAGATCGCGCAGCCGCGGAGACTCGTGCACCGCCACCACCCGCCCGACCTCCTCGGACGGCCGTGTCAGGATGAACGAGCAGTGCGAAAGCTGCAGCGCCTGCCCGACGCGGCGCACCAGCGTCTGGATGATCTCGTCGGGACGGATCGCGCTGGAGACCTCGGCGAAGATGTCGAACGAGAGCGAGTTCACCTGCTGCTCCTGCCGCAGGGCTTCGGCGTCGATCCGGCCGCGGAGCCGCGCATCCACGCGGGCGCAGAGCTCGCCGAGGTGCACGGGTGCCACCATCACGTCGCTGGCGCCGAGTCGGAGCGCGCGGAAGGGCGCCTCGGGATCGCCGGCCGCGAGGACGACCATCACGGGGATCGCGCCCCAGAAATCCGGGTCGAGTGAGCGCATCTCCGCCTCGAGCTGTTCATCGGCCGCGGCGCTGGTGATGAGGAGGAGATCGGGAAGTGGACCGGCCGGGCGGCCGGGGGGAACACGCGCGGATTCCGTGACCTGAAATCCACCCCGCACCAGCGCCCGCTCCAGTCCGTCCGGCCGAGCCGCGGGGTCCCCGAGCAGAAGCACGCGGGGACGCGCCAGGGAATCGGCGGGACTTCGGTCAGGCACCGGCATTCGGAGACGACATGGGCGATGCGATCACCGCGAAAAAGATAGGGCGTACCCGACGGACAGGCGAACGCCTCGGCGCCCACGTCTCCGTCCAGGGCGGGATGCACACGGCTCCCGCCCGTGGCGTGGAGATTGGCGCCACGGCGATTCAAGTGTTCACCAAGACCCCGAACCAGTGGCGCGAGCCGGGAATCGACACAGCCATGGCCGACGCCTTCAGGGGGGCTTATGAAGGGAGTGGGCTTAATGGGGTGGTGGCGCACGATTCGTACCTGATCAATCTAGCCTCCCCCGATAAGGCCCTAAGCGCCCGATCCATCGGGTCTTTCACTGCCGAGCTGACCCGGTGTCACACCCTGGGGATTCCGGCCGTTGTGTCGCACCCGGGCAACTACCTCGATGACCGGAAATCAGGCTTGGAGCGCAATGCCAGGGCCTACGCCGAGTGCCTCCGGCGCGCGCCGGGGGAGGTGACCGTCCTGCTCGAAACGACCGCCGGCACCGGCACGTCCCTGGGCAGCACGCTCGAGGAACTGGCCGCGTTGCGGGATCTGATACCGTCGGATCTGCGGCATCGATTCGCCTTCTGTGCCGATACCTGCCACCTCTACAGTGCGGGATACGACCTGGTGGGCGATTACGACGCGGTATGGGAGGCGTGGGACCGCATCCTCGGCCTGTCCAGCCTGCGCTGCCTGCATCTCAATGACTCCAAGACGCCGTGCAACTCCCGTCGCGACCGCCATGAGCTCATCGCGGAGGGATCACTCGGCCCGGCGCCGTTCCGCCGCATCATGACGGACCCGCGTTTCCGCGACGTGATCAAGGTGCTCGAGACGCCGAAGGGCGATGACCTCGTTACGAACGACCGCGCGATGCTCCGCCGCCTGCGGGCCTATGCGCGCGGCGGGAAGCCGTCGCGTTGACGCCCCCCACTCCCACCTCCATCTTCCCCCGATGCGATCACTCCTGATGCTGCTGCTCGTGGCGGCAGCGCCCGCGGCCGCGCAAGTCCGATTGGCCGCGCGCGCCGGCGTTACCGGCTCCACCGCCATCGTGAAGGACCAGATCGTCGAGGACATCAAGGTCGTCCCCGCCCTCGCACCGACGCTCACCATCGGGGCGTCCCTGGCGGTCAACCCCAAGTTGAGGGCCGACCTCGAGCTCGCCTATGCGACGAGCACGGCGGAGGTCCAGGAGAGCGGAGATCAAACCGGAGACCTCGGCAGCGTCGGCACGCTGGCATACACGGTAGGGCTGTCCGGCCCGATCCTGTCCCGCCTCTCGTGGCGGCTGAGTCTGGGCGGGCTCACGTATCTGCCATCGGAGGAGGAGGGCATCTTTCGCGACGGCGGGCACACCACCCTGCTCTTCGGCGCCGGGCTCGACTGGCGACAGCCGATTTCGACCGCCTGGGCGATCATCGCCGGCCTCCGCTATGACTTTCACACCTTCACGACCGATGCCCTCGAGGCTCAGGGCTTCACCCAGTCGCAGCAGGTGCAGCGCATGGGGCTTTCGGTCGGGGCCGCGTGGGACACGCCATGAACCGACACCTCCTTCCCCTGGCCGTCGTGCTTGCAACCGGCCTCGCCTGCTCCGACATCGCCACGCCCGCGCGCGACGAGCCCTACGAGTGGCGGCTCGTGGTGGGTACCGACACGCTGAGCTTCCACTGGCCGCGGGAGATGCTCCCGGTCAGGATCTGGGTGGAAGACAGCCTCGACATGCCGGCCCACGTGGAGCACGGCATCGGGATCTGGCGCGACGCGTTCCTGTATGGTGAGTACGATGCCGTCCTGGTCGAGGACTCCACCGACGCGGATGTTCTCGTGCGGGTGCTGACCCCGCCCCCCAAGGCCGTCGCGACAGCCGCCCGCGCCCTGACGGCGTTCCCGGGCTGCGAGGGCGCCACGGACATCGATACCGCCGCCACCCGGTTCCAGCTCCAGCTGCCGGTACGGATGTACGTTTATCCGAAGTTCGACCCGGCTTTGGTGGACTTGTCGGAGTGCTTTGAGATCACTGCAACTCACGAGATCGGCCATTCGCTGGGCATCTTCCGCCACACCGGCGATCCGATCGACATGATGTTCGCCGATCCGGAGGCGACCGTGCTGAGCGAGCGCGACCGGCAGACGGCGGAAGTGCTTTCGCATTACCCGCCGAATATGGTTCCGGTCCGATGACAGGCGGATGGGCAGATGGGCAGATGGGCGGATGGGCGGATGGGCCCGTTCAGCGATTCGTTTCCCCGTGAGCGACCGCCGGCAGGACGCCCTGCGCTATCACGAAGAGGGCCGGCCCGGCAAGATCCAGGTCGTTCCCACCAAGCCGACCCAGAACCAGCGCGACCTGTCCCTGGCCTACACACCGGGCGTCGCCGAGCCGTGCCTCGCCATCCAGGAGCGGCCCGAAGATGCCTACCGCTATACAGCGCGGGGAAACCTGGTCGCCGTGGTGTCGAATGGCACCGCGGTCCTCGGCCTCGGTGACATCGGCCCCCTCGCGGGCAAGCCG
>DASTCF010000047.1:0-11346 GCA_035711365.1 Gemmatimonadales bacterium | reverse complement strand
GAGGTAGCCAAGTCCGCGCACCATGTACTCCCGCTCGGAGAGCTCGATCACCATGGCGCCCACGTCGGCGTTGGCGTTCTGCACGGCCGCCATGACGCGCTGGATCGGGACGTTGTAGGCCTGCAGTCGGGCCGGGTCGAGGTCCACCTGGTACTGCTTCTCGAAACCGCCGATCGAGGCCACTTCCGACACCCCGGGGACCGCGGTAAGCGCGTAACGGAGATGCCAGTCCTGCAGGCTCCTCAACTCGGCCAGTGAGAGCCGGCCCGTCGTGTCCTCGATGGAGTATTGGAAAACCCAGCCGAGCCCGGTCGCGTCCGGCCCGAGGGTGGGTGTAACGCGCTCCGGCAACCTGCCTTTGATCCCGCTCAGGTACTCCAGCACGCGGGACCGCGCCCAATACAGATCGGTGCCATCCTTGAAGATCACGTACACGAACGAAATGCCGAAAAAGGAATAGCCGCGCACCGTGCGGGCTCCCGGCACCTTCAGCATCTCGGCCGCGATCGGATACGTGACCTGGTCCTCGACGGTCCGGGGGGCCTGCTCACTGAACTCCGCCTGCACGATGACCTGCACGTCGCTGAGGTCGGGAAGCGCTTCGAGCGGTGTGGCCCGAAGTGCGTAGATCCCGGCGACGACCGCGGCCGCTGTCAACAGCGACACGACCATGCGGTTGGCCAGGGCCCAGTCGATGACTCTAGTGAGCATCATGGCCTCCCGTGTCGGGGCCGGGCGCCTTCACGTCCATCCCGGGCATGTTGCCCATGCCACCCATCACGGTCCCGAGGTTCGACTCGGCGTCCACCAGAAAAGTCGCCGAGGCCACCACAACCTCGCCTGCATGGACTCCTCGCAGGATCTCAACCCGCTCGTCGGTCGCCGCGCCGAGTGCAACGTCCCGCGGGGTGAAGCGCCCATCCGGATCGCGCACGAAGACCAGGTTCCGCTCCCCGGTCGCGAGCACGGCGGATCGCGGCACGCTTACCACGGGGCCGCCCGCGGACTGAAAGCGGATCGTGGCGTACATTCCGGGCTTGAGCCGCAGGCCTGGGTTCGGCAGCTCCACCCGGATCCGCGCGGTGCGGGTCTCCGGATCGAGCGCCGGAGACACATACGTGATCCGGCCGCGCCGGACCTCGCCCGGCATGGATGGAAATTCCGCAGCCACCGACAGCCCGAGGCGCACGGCCGACAGGTCCCGCTCGAACACCTCGCCCTCGAGCCACACCTGGCTCAGGTCGGCCACCTTGTACAGCGGCTCGCCCGGCATCACTCGCTGTCCCGGGAGGACCGCCTTTTCCACCACGACTCCGTTTACCGGGGCGACGAACGTCAGTGTCCGGCGCACCCGGCCTTCCGTCTCGATGCCACGTACCTGATCCTCCGGGACGTCCCAGAACAGCAGTCGGCGCCGGGCGGCATCGCCCAACTCGGCCGCCCCCGACTGGGCGCTCGCGGTGCCCTCCCCCACGTCACTTCGCAGTCTGCGGGCCACCAGCAGCTCTTCCTGCGCACTCACCAGCATCGGTGAGTAGACCGCCATCAGCGGATCCCCGCGGCGGACCGCCTGCCCGGTGTAGTCCACGAAGAGCCGTTCCACCCAGCCCTCCACCTTGAGGGCCACGGTGGCGACGCGGGTCTCGTCGTAGTTGACCTGCGCGACGGTCCGGACCTCCCGTGCCAAGGGACCCAGGGTCGCCGTCGCGAAGGTGATGCCGATCCGTTGTTGCTCGTCAGGCGACAGCATGACCGAGCGGAGGCTGTCGGCCGTGGCCGCCACACCGTGCTCGTGTTCGGCCGGCCCGGCCGACTCCGGGGTCCGCGTGAGCAGGTAGGCGACGGCAGCCGTCGCGAGCAGCATGGCGACGGCGGCAGCGGCCCGCCACGCACGCTGGCGCGGGCTCCGGGCCGGCCGGCCAAAGGGCGAGTCGGTCATTGGGTGCCTCCAGGAGTCGTGACCGCAACTGTGGGGACGCCGGGGACGAGCGGCATGCCCGTGAGCATCTCAAGCTCGGCCAATGCCTGGCCTTCCTTGGCTTCAAGCTGCGGAACGAGTTCGCGATAGGTGTTGACGGCCATCAGCGCGTCGAGCAGGGTCATGAAGTCGACGGTGCCGACCTGATAGGCGGTGCGTGCGGAGGTCGCGGTGGCTTCGGCCTGTGGCAGGATGCTGTGCAGGTACAGTCGCCGGAGTCGCCGGGTGCGTCCGAGCTCGGTCACCAGCTCGCCGATGCGCCCCCGGGTCTCTGCGCGCATGGCGTCGAGATCCGCCTGCGCCATCTGTCGCATCGCGGCGGCTTCATCCCGCATCCGGAGCTGGCGACTGCCGGCCCAGAGCGGCACGTTGACACCGAACATCAGGCTCAGCATCCGCTCGGTGCCGCCGCCGTCCATCGGCCGCTGCCCGTAGATCGCCCCGATCGTGAGATCGGGCCAGATTTCGCGGTGCGCCAGCCGCTCCGCCTCCCCCGCCGCCTGGAGGTCTCGCTCTCCGGCGCGGAGCATCGGGCGGTGCGCGAGCGCGCGGGCCAGGAGCGAATCGCCGGGCGGAGTCGAATCGGGGAGCTCGGGCAGCGCGGGCGTCCCGACCGGCGCATCGGGCCCGCGATCGAGTACCGCGTTGAGCCGTGCCCGCATCGCGCTCCGCATCGCCTCCATCTGCTCGATGTCCGCGCTCATGCGCCCGATTTCGAGCTGGGCACGGAGGACATCGGCCTGGCGCGCCTCGCCGACCGCATACATCCGCGTAATGACGGTGGAGAGATCCTCGAGCAGACGCAGGGTGCCGCGGCTCACTTCCAGCACCGCCTCGGCCCGGTAGAGATCGTAGAACGCCATCGCCGCGCGGGCCCTCTGCTCCCAGGCCACATCCGCCACACGGATTCCCGCGGCGTCCGCGCGCGCCTGGGCCACGTTGCCGGCCAGGCCGAGCTTGCCGGGGAGCGGCACCATCTGCATCACCTGCAGCTGGGTCATTCCCAGGGGATCATTCAGCTCGAAGCCGGGCAGGTCCCGGTTCATCAGCTGGAATTCGAGCTGGGGGTCCGGCAGCCGCCGAACACCGGGAACCCGTGCGAGGGACGCCCGCGCGGAGGCACCCGCCGCGCGCAGGCTGGGGTTGGTGGCATCCACGGCCCGGTAGAGATCCGCGATGGTCAGCGGGGCCTGATCCTGGGCGGCAAGCGCCGGAGGCGCCGTCAGTGCGGCGAAGAGAACGGGGAACAGTGTCCGCGCGCTGCGGAAGCGCCGTCCGGCACGAAATCCCCGACGCGGAAGTCGGTTCGGCATGTTCTGATCCTGGTCACGGAGTTGACACCGGGAGTCGAGTTACGCCCGGTCTCGAGACTGCAACTGCGTGCGGATCAGACCTTGGGAGGAGGAGGAACCGGGGGGAGGTGAAACGTGTGTGGCCCAGCAATTGGTGCGCCTGGGAGTCCAGCGGAGTTCGGCAACTTCATCCCCGCTTCGAACATACGCGCCAGTGCGGGAGCCGTCGTGCAGCCCGTCATCGCGGCGCACGTCGTGGGAGAATGACTGCCACGGTGACTCGCCGGTGCGGTGAGGCAGTGCCGGTGGCCGCCCGTGGCTTCGGGCCCCGGAGGCCCCGCGTGGGCCTGATGCACCGAGGCGGCCGCGCTTGCATCCGGGTGCGATGCCGCACAGACCGATGCCCCGCCCAGCAGCACATCCTGAGCGAACAGCACCAGCGCGACCACGGCTACGAGCGACTTCATTCGCATGATCGCAATCTAGGCACCAGCCGGTCGGGCCACCAGTCATTATCGGCGCCGGCGGCTCGGATGAACGCACCTTCACACCTACTTGAACGAACCCTCAGCAACCGGACTCTAAAATGCCCCGTCCCCGTCATGCCGTGCCTGCACGGGCCGTGCGGCGCGGGGCTTCGTCAGGAGTGAATGAAGATGTCAATCCTTCGAGCACTGTCGGTTGCGGTGGCCACCCTCGCCGTGGGCGCTGCGTGCAGCGACAATGCGAGTGAACCCGCTTTGGCGGAGGTGCAGCTCCAATCCGTGACGCCCACGGGCGGGGCTACCAACGTCCCCACAACCGCTACGATGATCATGCAGTTCAGCGGAGCGATGATGGACGGAATGGAGCAATACGTCATGCTCCATCAGGGAGCCGGCGTCACCGGCTCGATTCATCCCATGGCGTGCGAGTGGTCGGCGGACCACACCACAATCACCTGCCAGCCGCAGGGTCCGCTCGGGCCGCATATGGACTACACGCTTCATCTGGGCGGTGGCATGAGAGACGATGCCGGTCATACGATCGGGATGGACGACGGCTACGGGATGGGAGGCCAGATGGTCGGGGGCGGGATGATGAGTGGTGGGATGATGGGCGGAGGGATGATGTTCACATTCCGAACGGAGTGAGGCCCCACCGCTCACAACCGCGTCCGGCGGAGCAACTGGGCGTTGACGGCGACAACGATCGTGCTGAGCGACATCAGGATGGCGCCGACGGCGGGCGAGAGAACCACCCCGGCGAACGCAAAGACACCGGCCGCGAGCGGGATCGCCAGCACGTTGTAGCCCGTGGCCCACCAGAGATTCTGGACCATCTTGCGGTAGCTTGCGCGGGACAGCGCGACGATTCGTGCCACGTCCCGCGGGTCGTTCCTGATCAGCACGACGTCCCCCGCCTCCACCGCGACCTGGGTGCCGGCGCCAATCGCGATCCCGACATCGGCCGCGACGAGAGCCGGTGCATCATTCACGCCGTCTCCCACCATCGCCACCCGCCGTCCTTCCCGCCGAAGCGCCTCGACCTGCTCCGCCTTCGATCCGGGCAGCACCTGCGCGAGTACCCGTTCGATGCCGACCTCCGCCGCGACGCCCCGGGCCACGGCCTCGGCGTCGCCGGTCAGCATCACAACCTCAATGCCGAGCGCCCGGAGCCGGGAGACCGCTTCCCGGGACTCCGGGCGCAGCGCATCGGCCACCGCGAACGTCGCGAGCACCCGATTCCCCTCGATCAGGTAGATGACGCCCTGACCGCGGGCGGCGGCTTCCCGTGTGAATTCCTGCGCATTCCCCGGGATGGCGGCTCCCATCCGCTCCAGCAGCCGCGGACCGCCCACCGCCAGCGCGCGTCCGTTTACCGTGGCGCGGACTCCGTGGCCCGGTACCGCCTCGAAACCGGATGCCGTGACGAGCTGGGCTCGCCGCTCTCCGGCACTCGCGAGCAGCGCGCGGGCGATCGGATGCTCCGAGTCCCGCTCGACCGAGGCGGCGAGCCCGAGCGCTTCGGTTTCATCGAGGCCCGGCTCGACACGCAGCCCGACGACCCGATGTTCGCCGAGCGTCAGCGTGCCGGTCTTGTCGAACACCACGACGTCCAGTAATCGGGCCTCCTCGAGCCCGCGCCGGTCCCTTACCAAGAGCCCGTTCTGGGCACCGAGGGTAGTCGAAATCGCGACGACGAGCGGGATGGCCAGGCCAAGCGCGTGCGGGCAGGCGATGACGAGGACGGCGACGAGCCGCTCAACCGCATAGGAAGTCTCGGCGCCGGCCAGAAGCCAGGCCGTGATGGTGATCGCGCCGGCGCCGAGCGCGACGACCGTGAGCCATCCCGCGGCCCGGTCGGCCAGGGCCTGAGCCCGGCTCCGCGACTGCTGCGCCTGCTCCACGAGGCGCATGATGCCCGCAAGGGCGGTCCGTTCGCCGATGCCCGTGACTTCGATGCGGAGAGAGCCTTCGCCATTCAAGGTCCCCGCGATCACAGGGTCGCCTGACGATTTCGTAACCGGGCGGGATTCGCCGGTGATCATCGCCTCGTTGACCGAGCTCCGGCCGTCCCGCACCGTCGCGTCGGCCGGCACCCGCGCGCCGGGGCGAATGAGGAGCAGGTCGCCCTCGTGGAGCTCACCGACGGGAACCTCCTCCACCTGTTCGTCGGCGACGCCGGGCTTCACCCGGACGGCCGTATCGGGAAGCAGCCGGGCGAGCTCCGCCAGGGCACCGCGGGCGCGGCCGATCGATCGCATCTCGAGCCAGTGGCCGAGCAGCATGATCGTGACCAGCGTGGCCACCTCCTCCCACAGCGGCATGCCAGGGTAGCCAAGCTCGACAGCGACGCTGAAGATGAAGGCGACGCTGATCGCGAGCGCGATCAGCACCATCATGCCCGGCAGGCGCGCCCTGATCTCGCCGGCCGCGCCCTTTAGAAACGGCAAACCGCCGTAGAGGAAGACGATCGTGCCGAGCCCGGGTGCGAACCACTGTGATCCGGGGAAAGCGGGTGGGTGGAAACCGACCAGGCCGGGGACCATGTGGCCCCAGAGGAGAATCGGTACCGTGAGAAGGAGCGCAACCCAGAACCGGTCGCGGAACATCGCCACCGAGTGGCCCGCGTGGCGATCATGACCGGCGGCATTTATCGGGTGATGGTGGGGAGGTGCCGCGGAGCGAGGTGCGGCCGGCAACCCGTGTTCCTGGTGGTGATGGCTGTTCATGCCACAAGGTGAGGACGTCGGGAGGACGCGTCAACCGAACGGTCCGCCGGGTCGCCTGTCCGCCTGCCCGCCTGCCCGCCGGTCAGGCCACGCAGTTCGTCTGGTTGATCGCCTGTCCGCCGGAGAACGCCTCGATCGTGGTCATCTTCCCATTGGTCCGGATGATGACGTGATCGCCGTCGGCGTCGGTAGCGGCGGTGCGGCCTTCGGCTGCGTCATCCTGGTCCGTACGGTAGATGCGAGTCGAAGTCTTGTGGGTGCAGTACCGCTGCAGCGTGGTGGCGTCGGGGAGGAACGTCCCGCTGAACGACTTCCGCCCGGAGGACACGACCACGAAATCGGGATCCACCGCCTCGATAAACGGCGTCGTGCTCGAAGTCTCGCTTCCGTGGTGCGCGATCTTGAGCACCGTCGAGTGCAGACCGCCTGCGCCCACGGAGTCGAGCAGCCAGCGCTCGACATACCGGGGCACCGCGGCTCCATCGCCGCGGTCCTTCCCTTCGGCGTCACCCATCAACAGGATGCTCTGGCTTCCGTACACGATCCGCAGGACGATGCTCGCGTTGTTCTCCAGGGTGTTGCCGCTGCCGAGCCCGTCTGACACACCCGGATAGGCGTAGAGGAAGCGGATTTCGAGTTCGCTGCCCCAACCGGGTGTGCCAAACGAGGCTCGGCCGATGTGCTTCACGATGGGCTGCCCCTCGACCGTTTCGGAGTCCACGAGGGCCATGAACTTCGGCCAGTCAAGCAGCCCGCTCGGGTATCCGGAGTCATAGAACTGCCGCACGTCGAAGTGGCGGAGAATCCCCTTGGCACCGGGATAGTGATCACTGTGGGGGTGGGTGATGATCATCGCGTCGATTACGGCGCCCGGATGCGCCCGCTCGAGCAGATACTTCAGGAACTCATTGCTCGCGTCGGCGCTGTTCGGCCCGCCGTCGATAACGATGTTCAGGCCCTCATAGATGCCGTTCCCGGGGACGTTGTCGTCGAAGGTGTGAATCCAGATGCCGTCGCCCTGCCCCACATCCACGACGTGGATCTCGAGCCAGGCGTCGTCGCGATCAGTCGCTGCGGCGGGCGGGCCGGCGGCCATTGCAGCCGCCTCCAGGTACTTCTTCGCCGCCCACCCGATCCGTCCGTCAGCGAGCCGCACCTGTCGCCAATATGGCGCCGTGCCGACACCCTCGACCTGCGTGCCGGGCGGCAGGCAGGCGAAGGCCGTCGCATCGCTCTCGGGCCGGGGACGAATGTTGAGGCAGGGCGCGGCGTCTGCACGCACCGTAAATCCCGTCGGGGCCTGCGCGGCGAGGACGGTGGGAAGGAGGGCCCACAAGAGTATCGCGAGAAGTCGGCGCATGGGGAATGGAGTTCCACGCCGACGATAGGAAGCGGGCGTTCGGGCGTCAATCCCTATCAAGGTTGATAGGGTACGATTCCGGAGCGCACGGGGTCTGCGGGGAAGCGGGAAAGCGGGAAAGCGGAAGAGCGGAAAAGCGGAAAAGCGGAAAAGCGGGCCAGCCGAAAATGCCGCCCGACTGACCGACTGTCCGCCTGCCTGTCCGCCCGCCGTAGCTCAGGAAGTGCCTCCGAACGTGTCGCAGCTTGCCGCGTTCCCCGAATCGAACCCGCGCCGGAACCACTGCATCCGCTGGTCCGACGTCCCGTGCGTGAATGCGTCGGGGTTGACGGTTCCCGTCTGCTGGCGCTGGAGACGGTCATCGCCCACGGCCGCGGCGGCGCCGAGTCCTTCCTCAAGGTCCCCCGGGTCGAGCAATCCGCGCTCCGCGGCGCTCTTCCCCCACATCCCGGCGTAGCAATCGGCCTGCAGTTCCAGCAGGACGGAGGCCTGGTTGGCCTGATCGGGGCGCTGGCGCTGAAAGCCCCGCACCTGCTCATCGGTGCCCGTGAGTCGCTGCACGTGGTGGCCGATCTCGTGGGCCAGCACGTAGGCCTGTGCGAAATCGCCGGGAGCGCCGAAGCGCGATTTCAGCTCATCGTAGAATCCCAGGTCCACGTAGACCTTCTCATCCCCGGGACAGTAAAACGGGCCCGAGGCGGCCTGGCCATATCCGCACGCGGTCTGGGTCAGGTCCCTGAAGAGGACCAGCTTGGCGTCCCGGTACGAAGCAGTCTGGGTGCGGCTGAACTCCGTCGCCCAGAATGCCTGGGCGTCGTCCAGGACCGCAGAGAGAAACTTCACCATCGGCTCCTCCGCCGCGTCCGTGACGGGGGCCGTCTCGTCGCTTCCTGGCGCTGCCTGCTGGGCCTGGTTCGCGACACCGATCAGGGTGAGGGGATTGATTCCGGTGCAATAGCCGATGAGCAGGAGGATGAGCATGCCGCCGATGCCAAGGCCGATCGGGCGCGCGCGCGCGCCGCGGCGATCCTCGAGGTTCTGGCTGCGGCCCGTTGGGGACAGGCGCATGATGAGCTCCAGAGAGATATGCGGGGATTGTACAGCAGGAGTACAGCGACGGGAAGGCGGCGAGAGGGATCAGAGTGCCGAACGAGGCGTCACGACGGTCTCCGTGCGGCGAACGGGTCCCGCTATTTCACCGAATTCGGTGTCGCCGCCCGGGCCCTGAGGAACGCGTAGAGCGCGCCGATCTCCGCGTCGGTAAAGTGACTGAAGCGCTTAAGAGCCGCCTGCTTCATCAAGGTCAGCTCCCGGTTTCCGGCCGGCGTGCCGGTCCGCAGGAGCGTCGTGAACGCGTCAAGCGAGTAGCTGGCCACGATCCGCAGGTCCGGCGTCGTTTCGCCGCCTCGGAGATCGAGCCCGTGGCATTCAGTGCACGCGGTTCGGGCCAGGTACGCGCCCCGCGCCGTGGAATCGCCCGGGCCGGGGTAGCTCCGTGCGAGTCGGTCGGCCCGGCGCACCCAGGCGGCGGCGGGCGCGTACTGCCCGGTGACGATTCCCAGACGCGCCAGGGGGCCCAGCCGAACCTCGCGACCCGGCCCTGGTTGGGGTGGCAGGCTTCGAAGGTAGGCGATGATCCGTCCGAGGTCGGCGTCGGTCAGCGGACTGAACATCTCCGACGGCATGCCGACCACGCTGCGCCCGTCGGGCCGCACTCCGCGCCGGATGATGCGCGCGAGCTCCGCATCCGAGTACGTGCGGACTGAGGCCGTCAGGTTCGGAGCTACCAGCCGTGCGAGGAGCGGCTCATCGATGAAGACGCCCCCCTCGCTCACTGATCCGTGACAGCCACCGGAGCACCCGCGCAGCGTGGCGAGCCGCTGTCCCTCGCTGACCGACAGGGAGTCCGTAGGAACCGCGATCGCAACCAGCGGCTCGTCGTACCGGCGGCGCACGATGCGCTCGGAGAGCACATACACGACGGCCCCGGCCAGGATCACCAGGGCGAGAATCCCGAGCAGGGCGAGCCGGAGCCACCGCAGCAGGCGCTTCATCGGTCGAGATTTATACGGGAGACGATCGTTGGGCAATCGGAGAGCGGCCGGCAAGGGAAACCGGCCGTGAAGCGCGATTCACCTCCGTTTCACCCGTTCCCTGCCCCTCCTCGTATACCATGCAGCACGGAAGGCACCTTTCGTGAGGAGGAGGAACAATGCCATCCCAGGAGTCCCGCGGGCCATTCTGCCAGAGTTGCAGCATGCCCTTGACCAGGCCGGAGGAGTTCGGTAGCGATAAGAGCGGGTATCGGGTGAACGACTATTGCCGCCACTGCTACATGGGCGGCGCCTTCACCGATCCCGACGTAACAATGGAACAGATGATCGACCGGTGCGTTTCGATCATGGCGAGACGTAACATCATGCCCGAGGCCAAGGCCCGGGAGCTGCTGAATCGGGTGATGCCCTGCATGAAGCGGTGGCGGGCGCATCCGGCCGCGGCTGGGGCGGGAAAGGGGCGGGGCGCCTGGGCGGGCGACGAGCAGTGCTGATCGCACAGCAAGGAGCGAGTCTTCATGGCGACGATGACGGAGAAACTGACCGGGCGCGGGAAGCGTGCCGCGCGGAAAGCCTATAAGAAGGTCGAGGAGCGCGTTCTAATCGCACAGGGTCGCAAGGCGGTCAGGACCAAGATGGAGACGGTCCGCAAGGTGACCCGCAAGGCGGTGAAGACGGGGATCCTCACCGGCTCGCTCGCCGCCCTCGGGGTCGTTGTCGGTGCGGTCCGGAAGGCGCGTCGCGACAGGTACTAGCCCGCGAACCGCACCGCAAACACCGGCGGCAAGTGCTCAGAGACCGACTTCCAGGAATCGCCCTGGTCGCTCGACACCCATAGGGATCCGGTGGTCGAGCCCATGGCGAGCCGCTCTCCGCTTGGGTCTACGTCCAGGCAATGCCGGTAGATGAGGTCGTAGGCGCCCTTCTGCGGCAGCCCGCGCCGGCGGACCTTCCACGTCTTGCCGCCGTCCATGGTCCGTGAGACTACGACCTTCCCATCCACGGGGACCCGGCACTCGTCGCGGATCGCCGGGGCAAGCCACGCCACGTCCGGCCGATCGGGATGGACCGCCACCGCGAAGCCGAACTTCGACGGTTTCGTCCGCTTGACTTCCTTCCAGCTCATGGCGCCGTCGATCGAGCGAAAGACGGTGTTATGGTGCTGGCACCAGAGCACGTCCGGTTCACCCGCGCATTGCACCATGCGGTGCGGATCCTGGATCGCCGGGTTGTTCTGCTGCTCCGGCGGCATGTAGGCCGCGAACATCCCCTCCGCGCGACAGGCCCAGCTCTCACCCCCATCGGCCGTCACCCACACGCCGCCGCACGAAACGGCCACCGTCACGTGCCGGCTGTCGCGCGGGTCCACGCAGATCGAGTGAATGCCGGGATAGTCGTACCCGCCGCCGAACCATTCCTTGCGCCGGGGCTCGTTCCAGAGCGGCATG
>DASTCF010000046.1:0-18206 GCA_035711365.1 Gemmatimonadales bacterium | reverse complement strand
CCGGACAGGGTCACGATTGCCACGTCGTACGCGTCCCGATGCGGCTCGTATCCCGCCCCGGGTGCGAGGACGGTCAGGTGGGCGTGCAGCTTTCCGAGGCAGCCGGTCGGCCCCTCGAAGATCCGGTGGGTCCAGAACGGCGGCGCGCCTTCCGGCGCGACAACGTCCTCGAAGCGCAGGACGTCCACCCCGAACTGGTTCGCGGCGCCGGTGAGCGGCGCGTGCCACTTGAACATCAGATAGCCGACGGGCGCGGTACCGGGGTTCCGGATCGTGTGATACTGCCAGGCCGGGTAGTAGACGAATGACCCGGGGCGCAGCCGCTCCTTCCGTGGCGAGGCGTCCGACGGACCTCGCGGAATGGTGAGTTCCACCTCACCGTGGAGCGGTATCAGCAACTCCTCCTCGATGTGGTGGTGCGGTGGATGCGGCACGTGACCGCCGACCAGCACCGAGGCGTGGCACGACATGTCGGTGCAGCTCCGGGTCGGTCCGCGGAACGCGTTGAAGACCTGCCAGGGCTTCGCGGACTGCGCCTCGCCGACGGGCAGGTCGAACGTATGGATGGCCGTTTCCACCATGGCGGCACCTGCGGACAGGGGAGGGGGGGCCGGCACCACGCGGTTCACCCCGGCGCGGTCGCTTCCGCGCACCAGAATCACCGGCGGCTGCGGCACTTTCCGAAACCGGAAGGGCCAGTCGAGCTGGCTGAAGTCCGGAATCCGGACCGGCCGGTCGGCGGCGGCGTACTGGAAGATCAGCGCCACCCGCTCACCGGTGCGGCGACGGTTATCCGAGCCGTGCCAGAGGCGCCCATCGAAGTAGAGCGCCTCGCCGTTGCGCATGTCGGGCCAGATCAGCTCTGCTTCCGATTCGCGTTCCCGGGCCAGCTGCAGCATCGCCTCGGGCGTGGCCAAATCCCGCCCGATGCCCGCCTCCCGCCGGGCCTCCTGTACCGTCCGACCGATCCGATGCGACCGCGCAATCACCTGAAGGGCCGAGTCACGGCTGGTGTGCTCGACGCCGACCCATACGGTGACGAATCCGCCCTCGGGCGCGCATGACTCGATGTCGCAGTGCCACGGGTGGACCTGGCCCGGGACCCGGCGCACCGCGCTGGCCCCCCACAGGATCACATCGTCACCCAGGAATTCGGTGACCGGCGCGAGCAGGGCTGGCAGGGTGGCGAGCTCGTAGATGAACCGCTCGTGCACCGCGCGCGCCTTTTCCCAGCCCGCGGGTGAGGGGGTCGGCTTCTGCCGGAGGTAGTCGGCGATGCGGCGGCATTCCGACTGCGTAAAGACCGGGATGGGCCCGAGGTATCCGTCCCGGGCGAACTGGGGGGATGGCATGAGAGGGCAAAGTTACGGGCCGCGCGGACCGCCAGCAATGGCCCGCCGTCCCTCGCCGTCCTGCCGGCGCGGACTACACGGCCGCCGGTACTGGAGTTGGCCCACGCTGGGGATTCCAGGTGTGCCGCTCGTCCCGGACGAATCGCGCCCACGCATAGAGCGCATCATAGAGCACCAGGCCGTGGGCGAGCTGCACGTGGTCGTCCGCGAAGTTGCGGGACAGGCCGAGCGAGATGGCGAGCAGGCCGGCCGCCTGCGGCGCCAGCTCGAGGTGCTCGGTGTCGGCCCCGCGGACGATGATCGCGATCTCCCGCAGCGCGGGGTCTTCGAGGCCGAATTTCCGCAGGAAGGCGTCGAAGCTGCAGAGCGGACCCTCGTGGCTCAGCTCCACTCCTTGGACGTCGAACGGGGTCGCGCCGAGCTCGAGGGCACGGGCCTGCACCTCCTCCGGCGGGACGAAGTGGAACTCGGCGTCCGGGTCGATGAAACGCTTGATGAGCCACGGGCAGGCGATCCGATCGATCTTCGGCCGGGCTCGGGTGATCCAGCGCATGGGTCCTCCATTCCTGTGGAAGTGGAAGTTATCTCCCCCCATGGCCAGTCCAAGGCAAATGCGCACCAGCAGCTGCGCCGGGGCTTGACGCGTCGCTCGCCATTGCGTATATAACCTACTGGTTATGCGAACTCTTCACTTTGGTCATATCACCCCGGATCGCCTCGATGCGACCTTCGCCGCGCTCGCGGATCCCACCCGCCGGGCCATCCTCGCCCGGCTGGCGTCGGGGCAGGCCTCGGTGACCGAGCTGGCCGAGCCGTTCGCGATGAGCCAGCCCGCCATCTCGAAGCACCTCAAGGTCCTGGAACGCGCCGGCCTGGTCTCGCGCGGCCGGGACGCGCAGCGCCGGCCCCGTCGCCTCGAGGCCCGGCCGCTCGCCGAGGCGAATGCATGGCTGGAGCATTACCGCCAGCTCTGGGAGGGCAACTTCCAGCGCCTCGACGTCCTGCTCGAAGAATTGAAGACTCAGCAGCAACACCGTGGACATACCAAACGAGGAGATCGGCCATGACGAACACCGCAACCGTGAACGTCACGACGCCCACCGACCGGGAAGTCGTGATGTCGCGCTTCTTCGATGCCCCGCGGGAGCTGGTCTGGGAGGCCTGGACCAATCCCAGGTACGTGCGGCAGTGGTTGCTCGGGCCCGAGGGGTGGACGATGCCTGTGTGCGAGATTGACCTCCGCCCGGGAGGGTCGTGGCACTACGTGTGGCGCAAGGCCGACGGCGCCGAAATGGCGATGACCGGCAGTTATCTGGAGGTCGCACCGCCCGAGCGGCTGGTCTCGACGGAGAAATGGGGTCCGGAGTGGCCGGAGACCGTGAATACCTTGGTCCTCACCGAATCGGGGGGCCGGACCACGACCACCCTGGCCATCGCCTATCCCAGCAGGGAAGCGCGCGATGCGGCGCTCAAGACCGGGATGACGGATGGGACGGAGCGGAGCTTCGCGCGGCTCGATGCGCTGCTCGATACGCTCGGATGACGGCGACGGGCGGTCGAGTCGCCGAGGCGCTTCGGGCGCTGGTGCGCTTGGCCAGGTCCAGATGACCCGCGTCGGGGCAACTCTACCTTCGGAGGCCATGTGACCACACAAGCGACCGGAATGAGCGCCCAGCCCCGCCGCCTGGGGCGGAGCATCGCCGCCATCCTCGCTGGGCTGGTCGTCATCTTCGTGCTCTCGCTCGGCACCGACCAGATCCTGCACGTGCTCGGCGTCTATCCGCCCTGGGGGCAGCCGATGTACGAGCCGGGCCTGAATTTCCTCGCGCTCGCCTACCGCTGCGTCTATGCGGTCCTGGGGTGCTACCTCGCCGCGCGCCTCGCCCCGTATGCTCCGATGCTTCACGCCCTCGCCCTGGGCCTCGTCGGGGTCGTGTTGAGCTCGCTCGGCGCGTACGTCGCGATCACGCGGGCGGATCTCGGCCCGACCTGGTATCCGATCGCGCTTGTGCTTTCCTCGCTACCCTGCGCCTGGCTCGGCGGACTGATCCACCGCTCCCGGCACGGCGTCAGTTAGAAGAGCCCTCCGACGGGAAGGCCGGGGCCGGATCACCGGCCCCGATTCCCGTTGTCCATGTCGGCGGCGATCCGCCAGACTCCGCCGCGTTCCCGCCGCACCAGGAGAATGAACTTGCCGATATCCGGCTCTCCCGCGGTGGAGGCGTAGGCGCCCACGATGTAGCCCACCGTATCTTCCGTCGCATACGCCAGCGCTCGGAGTGCGAGCGGCCCGCCGGATCCCTCGTACGCGGTGGCGATGGCGCCCCGGCCCCGCACCGGCGGCCGCCCCGGCTGCAGCACGAACCCATCCTCCGTGAACAGTTCCGCCAGGCCGCTCGGCGAGCGCCCCGACCATTCCTTCTCGTAATCCCGCAGCACCCGGTCGAGCTCCGGCGGCAGGGAGATCGACGGCAGGGGTGCTGGAGCTGGTGCAGCCTGGGCGGAAACCAGGCTCGCGATGCCGAGGCTCACGGCCAGAACCAGGATGGTGGATCGGATCATATGCGGCTCGAGTTTCAGGTGGTGTGGGCGCGGACTAGCGCCGGCGGGTGAGCGGCCGGTTGAGCTCGGTGCGCCAGTCGGCCGGGTTCGGGCTCGACTCTGGACCAGTGACGTACCGCTCCCAGAGATCCGACGCGGGAGTGTGCCCCTCGGTGGCGATCCAGGCGTCGAATTCCTGCCAGGCCGGGCCGAGGCCCTCGTAGGAGCCGTGATAGACGGTGCGCGCCACGGTCGCCGCCGGCAGCTGGCCCGGCTTCACGCGGCCCGTGGCGGAGACTGGAGCAGTGACGGGCAGGCCGATCTCGAAATCGAAAGTCTTCGGATCCATCCTGAAATGATGCGAGAACACGGGGCCGGCGGGAGCGATGCCCTGGGCGGCGACAGCGGCCATCAGCTCGCCGATCCCCGGACCCATCACGTTCCGGATCTCCTCCCGGGGAATTGTGAAGTGGATGACGGCGGCCGGCTGGGCCGCAGCCTGCGTGATCTGCGGGTGATCGATCATGGGAGCGGTCTCCGAAGGGTTTCCAGTAGCACCTCGAGCGTCCGGGCCTGCTGCGCTTCGCGGCTGATCGTCGCGGCGCAGTCGCCCAATTGCGCGCCGTACCAGCCGAACTGGCGGTGATTGCCGCCTTCCAGGCGCACCCAGCGCGTGTCCACCGGCAGCAGGCCCGCGTTGGCCAGTACAGCGGCGGAATCCGCGACGCAGTCGTTCGTAGCGTAGATCTTGGTGACCGGAATCGGGAGGGTCGCCAGGCTGAAGTCTTTCGGATGCGTGGTGGCGATCAGCACGAGACCTGCGAGCGCGTCGGGGTGTTCTCCCGCGAAGCGTGCACTCAGGGCCGCGCCGCGCGAGTGCCCTGCGAGGATCCAGCGGCGACCGGGGTCCGTCCCGGCAACGGCGAGAATCCGGTGCCACACCTCCCGCCGGGTCGCCTCATTGGGGGCAGCCCTCCACGGCAGGCGAATGAGCGCCGCCGGATACCCGGCCTCGGCCACGGCCCGTAGTAACGGAACGTAGGCGCGCGGATCGACGGCTCCGCCCGGCAGGAAGATCAGGCCCACGGATGCGGTATCAGGACGGGGTGAATATTGCAGTACGGCGCCGGAGTCGTGGACGGTCACTGTCTCGCTCGACTGCAGCATGGCCGGGTCCACCCCCTGCGCCTGGGCGTTCCAGACGAGCCAGGCGGTGAAGGAAAGCCCGGCCGCCAACCAGATCCGGCGGATCCACTTGCGCATTCGCAATCCTCGGTATGTTCGGCAGAGTACAATCTACCTGTCCCACAGCGGTTGCCACGCCGGGGTCTGTCGGTTTGTCGTTTCGCAGGTAGCTTCTCGCAAGACTCCACGCACGCCGCGATACACTCCTCTGCCGGAGGGATAACCGTGCGCCCATCGCTAAACTGGCTGCTGATCCTCATCCCGGTCGTGATCGCCCTGGACTGGATGGAGGCCGCCTCCCCGCCGGTGCTCTTCTTCTGCGCCGCGTTGGCCGTCATTCCGCTGGCCCGGTTCATCGTCGAGGCCACCGAGCAGATCGCCCTGCGCTCCGGTGACGCCATCGGCGGACTGCTGAACGCCACGTTCGGCAACGCACCGGAGCTGATTATCTCGGTCGTCGCCGTCCGGGCGGGCCTGCTCGACATGGTGCGGGCCTCGATCGTCGGCGCCATCCTCGCCAACCTGCTGCTGGCGCTTGGGGCCGCCCTGCTGCTGGCAGGCCTCAGGACCCGAGACCTGGAGTACAACCCAGGGGCCGCGCGGCTCTATGGCTCGATGATGCTGCTGGCGGTCGTGAGCCTGATCGTCCCCAGCGCCTTCGGACGGTTCTTCTCGTCAGCAGAGCACCTGGAGCGGGTGCGGTCGCTCAACGCGTGGATGGCAGTGCTGCTGCTGGCCGCGTACGGGCTGTATCTGGTGTTCTCGCTCCGCACCCATCCTCATCTCTTCAAGGCGGTTGGCACAGGCGGGGGCGGCGGGCACGACCACGAGGCCGTTTGGAGCGTTCCGCGCGCTCTCCTCACGCTGCTGGGTGCCTCGGCGCTTGCCGCGTGGATGAGCGAGATCCTCGTCGGCGCCGCCGAGGGGACCGGGGAAGCGCTGGGGATGTCGTCGGTGTTCATCGGGCTGGTGGTGGTGGCCGTGGTGGGCGGAGCCGCGGAGAGCCTGTCGGCGATCGGGGCGGCCCGGAAGGGCAAGCTCGACCTGACCACGAGCATCGTCTTCGGCAGCTGCATCCAGATCGCCCTCTTCGTGGCGCCCATGCTCGTGTTACTAAGCCGGCTGATCGGCCCCTCGGAGCTGTACCTGACGTTCAGTCGCGCCGAGCTGGGGGCGCTGTTTCTCGCGGTTCTCCTGGGGGCGATCGTGACGGGCGACGGGAAGGGGAACTGGTTCAAGGGAGTGCAGCTGCTGGTGGTCTACGCTGCCATCGCCTCCATGTTCTACTTCATGCCGGAGGTGCAATGAGCCGCCGCCGCGTGCTGGACCCTGTCGATCGATCCTCGGAGATCCTGTTCGGCCTGATCATGGCGCTCACCTTTACCGGGACGATCAGCGTGGCGGAAGCGGATCGGGAGGAGGTCCGCAGCATGCTCGTCGCCGCCCTCACCTGCAACATTGCCTGGGGGCTCGTCGATGGGGTGATGTACGTCGTCACGGCCCTGGTCCAGCGGGCTCGTGAAGTCGGGCCGGGCGAGGCCGATCACCGTCCCCGGACCTACGTGCGTGCGGAGGATTTTCGCGGCGCACTCGGGGTGTTCCTCCTGGTGGTGCTCGCCACCCTTCCGGTGGCCCTCCCCTTCGTGTTCCTCCACGAGACGCACCGGGCGATGCGGGTGTCGAACGGGATCGCCCTGGTGATGCTGTTTGCGGGGGGATGGTCGCTGGCCCGACACGCCGGGCTCTCGACCTGGCGGCTCGGCACGGGGATGCTCGCGCTCGGGACCGTGCTGGTGCTCGCCACCATCGCGCTCGGCGGATGAGCCCCCGCCCGCTCACGACGGCCGCACTCCTCGTGGCGCTCACCGTCGTGGTGCACGCGGTGGGGCTGATGCTCATCTTCCGCTGGGTGTCGCGCTCGCACCTGGCCGAGGCGAAGCGCTTCTGGAGCGGGTCCTGGCTGCTGGTCCGCGTGGCCTGGGCGCTGCTGGTGGTGCACGTCATCGGGATCGCCGCCTGGGCGGTCTTCTACTGGCGGAGTGGATCGATGCCCGACCTGGAGTCGGCGGTCTACTTCTCCGGGGTGACGTACACCTCGGTCGGGTACGGCGACCTGGTGCTGGTCAGGCCGTGGCGGCTCCTCGCGCCGATCGAGGCCCTGACCGGCCTCCTCATGGGTGGCCTGTCGACAGGGTTCTTCTTCGCCATGGTGACCTCATTAGTTGCGAAAGCGCGGCGGGCAGAGGAGCCTTGATCCTCGCAGGCGTGCGAGCAGGCACAGGGGCGCTGATCGAATTGTCCTCTATCATCCGGCGAATCGGCCTGCTGCTGATGCTCGGCGTGGTCGCGTTTCGGCCGGGGGCTCTCCTTGCCCAGAAGACCGACGTGCTGGTGCTCCAGAACGGGGACCGGATCACGGGAGAGGTCAAGGGACTCTCCCGTGGCAAGCTCGACTACAACACGGACGATGCGGGCCGGCCGAGCATCGAATGGGTGAAGGTCCAACGACTCACGAGCTCGCACTACTTCGAGGTCGAGGTTGCATCCGGGGCGAAGTACTTCGGGCGGCTGGCGGAAGCGGGTCTCGACGGCGCGATCGTCGTGAAGCTCGACCGCGCCGACACCCTCGCGGTCCCGAGCGTTGTGCGGATCAACCCGCTGAACGCTGCCTTCCTGCAGCGGGTGACGGCCTATCTGGACCTGGGGCTCAGTTACGCCAAGGCGAACCAGGCGACGACCTTCAACCTGGATGCCGAAATCAGGTATCGGGGCCCCAGGTACGGCTCCTCGATCTACGTGGAGTCCTATGCACAGGGTCAGGAGGCCGTTCAGACGACCACGCGGAACACGGCCGAGCTGCAGGGCACATATTTCTTGCCGGATCGCTGGTCGATTGTCGGGCTGGCGCTGGCGGAGCAGAACGACGAGCTGAACCTGGACCTCCGGCTCACGCTGGGCGGCGGGGCGAGCCGGATGCTCCGTCAATCGAACAGCGGCGAGCTGGTGGCGGCCGCCGGTGTCGTTGTGACGCGGGAGCGATTCCAGCCGGCCGAAGGGGACTCG
Organism: Gemmatimonadales bacterium; assembly: GCA_035711365.1. Taxonomy (GTDB): domain Bacteria; phylum Gemmatimonadota; class Gemmatimonadetes; order Gemmatimonadales; family GWC2-71-9; genus DASTCF01. Next base: position 10,065 of record DASTCF010000046.1, on the reverse strand, counting down.
GCGGCCGCCGAGGAGGAGCAGACCAATCTGGAGGGGCTGCTGTACGGCCAGTGGGACGCGTTCCGATATGACACCCCGAAGCTCGACTTCTCGACCTCGCTGTCCCTCTATCCCAGCCTGTCCTCCCTCGGGCGGCTCCGCGGCGAGCTGGGGATGCGGATCAAGTACGAGGTGTTCCACGACTTCAACGTCGGGCTCAAGTTCACCGACACCTTCGACACGGATCCTCCCGAGGAAACCGCTGCCACCAACGACTTCATTTCCTCGCTCACGATCGGCTGGTCCTACCGGCGGTAGCTCACAACCGACCCAGGTGCCAGAGTCAGGAATCCGGCTACGTTCGGGTGGCCGCGTAGCGAGGCTACCAGCTACGATATAGCTTTCCTCACTTCTCAGACGGTGTACCGGACCTGATGATCATTCCCCGTTGCCGCCTCGCCCTTCTGCTTGCCGCCGGCCTGTTGGCTGGGTGCGCGCCGTCCGAGGAGGAAACGAACTTTCTGGCCCGGCAGGCGATGCTGACGCGGCAGAATACGGGAATCCGGGAGCTCATCGCCGAGGCGGAAAAGGGCACCCTGGTGCCGACCGGCCGGTTCCTGATCGGGCTCGATGAATCCGTCATTGGCGGCCTGTTCGAGTCCCAGCTGCCGCTCGAGCGCCCCCTGGGAAAGCGATTCGTCGTGCACCTCGAGAAGGCGGAGGTGTCCCTGCGGGACAAGTACGGCGCCGTCGTGATTGAAGGCAACGTCCATCGCGTGGCGACCCCGGATCGCAAGACCGCCGTGCGGGTCTACGGAGGACTCGGTCCTGTCACGATCGATCCTGCCACCGGCATGCTGAACATCCAGATCGCCATTGATCACATCGAGTTGCTGGAGGCCGGCGTCCTGGAAGGGATCATCGGCCGCGGTGGCAAGAAGCTCCTCGCGGAGCGGGGGCGCGGAATCCTGCAGGACGCGATACCTGCCATCCAGGTCCCGGTGGTCCTCGCGCAACGGATCCGGATTCCCTCCATCCACGAGGGCGGCATCGAGCTGGATTCGCTCGCCGTGCCATTGAACCTGTCGGTCGAGCGGGTCTTGGCGGCTGGCGGCAAGCTCTGGGTGACGGTCGGCGCCGAGGTGGGAAAGGTGACGGGAGCCGATGAAGGGTTGGGCGTCGCGGTCGGGAAGAAGAAGAAGGCCGCAGCGGCTCCACCCCCCACGACGCCGGGTCCTGCGAAGCCGGCCGCTCCCGAAGCCGACACCGGGAAGGCGGGTGCCAAGTGAGCCGGGTCCGGGGATGCCGGGTGGTGCTCGCCGTGTGGGTGCTCCTTGCTGCCGCCGCCTGCACACGGAAGCCCTCCGAGAAGCAACTGCAGGCGTGGAACGCCGAGATGCAGCGACTTCAGGTGGAGCAGGACTCCCTCAGGGCCCGGGCAGCCGTCCTCGTGGCCAGTGATCCCCAGATCAAGGCCATCCCGAAGGGCGACGTGGTGATCGCCGTGCCGACGGCCTTCGTTCAGAGCGTCATGGGGCGGCTCTTCACCGACGTCGTGAGCAAGGTCACCCTGCGCCTGAGCGGCATCAAGGCCCACGTGGCCAAGTCGGTGAAGAAGATCGTAAAGGTCGGCGAGTTCGTGCTCGATGTGGACAGCATCACCGTGGTCGGCAAGCTCAAGCCGCAGGAACCCGGGATGGCCTTCACCGGCAACCGGGTGTCCTTGTCGCTGCCTGTCGAAGTCGTCGAGGGCACGGGGGGCGCCAAGTTGCATTTCGTGTGGGATGGCAAGAATGTCGCGGACCTCACCTGCGGAGACATGGACGTCACACAGAAAGTGACCGGTTCGGTGATCCCGACCAAATACATGGTGTCGGGCACACTGCGATTTGCGCTCACCGGGAATCAGGTGATCGGCACCATGGCCTTCCCGGAGACCAGGCTGAACATCCGGGTGACTCCCTCGAAGGCCTCATGGGCAGCCATTGATTCCATCCTCGCCGAGAAGCATGGCGCGTGCGGCTGGGTGCTGGACAAGGTGGATGTGAAGGGGATCCTGGCGAATATTGTCCAGACGAAGGGCTTCAACGTGAAACTGCCGCTCGACAAGCTCAAGCCGTTCCGGATTCCGGCGGGCGTCAGCGACAGCGTGAAGGTGGGGGAGCGGCGGCTCGCGCTCAGCGTGAAGACCAACCTGATCCGGATCGATCCCGAGGCGATCTGGTACAGCGCCGATCTCGAGCTCAAGTAGGCTGAGGCTCGAGGTCGGCGCCGCGGGCTGCTGCCGCTAGTCCTGCAGGATGAACGTGACCTTCATCAGCACCCGGTATTCCACGATCTTGCCCTTGTCGATCACCACCTTCTCGCTCTTGACCCACGCTCCGGTCAGGTTCCGGAGGGTCTTCTCGGCCCGGGCGATCCCGGTCCGCATCGCATCTTCGAAGCTCTTGGTGGAGGAGGAGTGAATCTCGGTAATCTTGGCGACGGCCATATGGCGCTCCAGGTCAGGGGGACAAATGACGCTGAAAGGATAACCTGGCGACCTCTCACGCCGCGCCTGCCCGGCGGGACATCCACCGGTCGACGCTGAGCGGTCCGGCTCCCCACGCGGCAAAGACCAGCCAGATGAAGCAGTACAGCACCACGACTTCTCCCCGGTTCTGCCACCACCAGATTTGCCCGCTGCCTCCGACGTGAATCCAGAAGAGCGATTACGGGGCCTCCGTCGTCAGTCCGTCACCCGATAGCGCGCCGTCATCCCCGCCGCGTTGTGAAAGCTCACGTGGCAGTGGATGAGCCAGGTGCCGGCATTGTCGGGCACCATGTCGGCCACGACCATCTCCATCGGCATGACCGCCGTAACGTCCATGCGCATATGGTGGCTGGTGACGGTGTTCCCGTGCCAGTGCGGTGTATGGAAGTCGAAGTCATTGGTGGAGCTCATGACGTACCACCGCACCCGTTCGCCGCGGCGGAAGGTCATCGACTCGAGGGGCAGGGCACCGTGCTCGAAGCCATTGATCGAGAACTTGACGAACCAGGGATAGAAGTTGTCGTGCTCGGACGGATCCGCCATCGGACCCGCGGCGAGGAGCGCCGGGGCCACATTCTCGGCCGCCAGCAGGCTCAGCTCCTCGTGCACCTGCGCGAAAGTGGCGACGACTTCCCGGTCGACGTCGCTGGGTGACCCGTCCGCTCTGGCACGTCCGCGTGCCGTGACGATCATCACGCCAAGCAGCCCCGTGTTGACGTCCCTCGCCTCGTCGACATGGGAGTGGTACATCCACATCACCGAGCTGCCCTCGCCTTCCGCCGGCCCGGCGCGTTCCGGCACCGGCCACACGTAGATGTGAGTCCCGCCGGGAGGCACCCCGTCATCCGCTTTGTCGGCGCCGGTGGTTCCGTCGTCGTAGGGCGCGCCCTCCGAATCCTTGTTATAGAACACGCCGTGCGGATGGACGCTGTACGGGTGGGTCCCGTTGTTGCGGAACACGACCTTGATGGTGTCGCCGACCACGCCGCGAATGAGGGGACCGAGGAACCCGAGGTGGGTCCATTCGGCGGCAACGGGCTTGAGCGTCTGAAAGGTGCTGTCGGTGTATTCGCGGTAGAGCGCCTTCTTGTACGTGGTGGCCACCGGTTTCGGGCCGCCCGTCCGGACGAAGGCCGAGTCCTGGAAGGGACCGCCGGTGATTCCGTTCCGGGCGCCGGGGACGTAATCCCACGGCACTTCATCGGCTGCGACATAGTAGGTGCGCGTCATTCCGCCGGTGCCGGCTCCGCATGCCGTCGCGAGCATGGGGAGCAGGGCGCACAGGCAGACGCGGTTTCCGCGCATAGCTGAATCCTCGAGTGGTGGGGGTGCAACGAAGTTCAAGGTAGTGCCGGTCCCCGAGCGGGCAAGGCTGCGCTCACCGGACCAGGCGGCGACAGGGTTCGGGTTGACAACCGGCGGCCGCAAAAGCGAGAGTTCGGGTAGCGCGCTTTGGGGCGCCTCCTGTCCGCGGCAAGGGAGCCAGCTCCCACCCAACTGGTTCGTAGCTGCTTCATCGAACCTTCTTCCAGCCTGATACTCAGCGGACTCCAGGCGTCATGGGAGGAAGGTCTCATGCCCAGGCATATCACGCCCAGGACCACCCTCGACAACGTCAAGAAGGAAGCGAAGCGCTGGCTGAAGGCGCTTCGCGCCGGCATCGGAGAGGCACGCGCCCGATTTCACCGTGCGCTCGACGATGCTCCCGGGACCCCGACGCTTCGCGACGTGCAACACGCGCTCGCCCGGGAATACGGACTGCCGGGGTGGGCCGCACTGAAAGCCGCGCTCGCCCAGGATGCGCCGATGCGGCGCTATGAGCGGGTGGCCGATGCGCTGGTGACGGCGTACCGGACGGGCGAGGGGAGCGCGATGCGGGTCGTCTGGGATTACTTCGGCCATATGCGCGCGTGGGATGTCATGCGGCGGTATGTGCGACTGGATCTCGGCAAGACGGAGCGACCGCAGAGCCCGGAGGAGGACGAACTCACGCTCGCGGAGGCGCGCGACCTCGTCGCGCGGGCGCAGGGGTTCGAGAACTGGGTGGCGCTGGCGTCGTTCGCAGCCTCGATTCCTCCGGGCAAGACCACGATCGCCGCAAAGGGTGTGGGGGCATACACCGTCACCGAGTCAGGGTCGAGAGAGGTCGCCGCGCGCACGCGGGACTGGGACGAGCTGTACGCCGTCATGGCCGAGCGCCGGCTTCCGGGCCTGCATGCGAACGGCCAGATGACCGATGGGCTGCTCGATCGGTTCTCGCGGCTCGATCACCTCACCTCACTCGATTTCGACAGCTCGAGGGACCTGACCGACGCCGGCCTTCGCCACCTCGCGAGGCTGCCCCGGCTCCGGCAATTGAACCTTGCCGGCTGCGGCATAACGGACCGGGGTCTCGAGGTGCTGCAGCACCTGGCGGCGCTCGAGTCGATCGTGCTGTCGTGGACGTCGATTACGGACGCCGGAGCGGCACACCTCGCAGCCTGCGAGCAGCTCCGGGAGGTCGACCTCACCGGAACCCCGTCCGGCGACGGCGCCATCCAGGCGCTCGCCGGCAAGGGGAGACTGTGCGATTTCCGGTCCGGTAATGAGGTCACAAACTCCGGGCTCGCGCGGCTCCACGAGCTGCCGGTGTTCAAGGCGTGGCAGGGTGGCGAGGAGGAGCTGGGGCTGACGCGCCCCGACGCCCGGCCAAATTTCCTCCAGCTGCGCGGCTCCTTCACCGACGAGGGCCTCGCACGGCTGGTCGGGCTCGACGGACTGTATGCGCTGGACGTGGCCGACGGACGGCTCGCGATCACCGGCGCGGGGCTCGAACCGCTCGTGAACCTGCCCCACCTCGCCATGTTGGCCTTCGATGCGACGGACGACGCGATGCCCCACATTGCAGCCCTGCCTCACCTTCGCTTCCTGATGTGCCAGGACACCGTCGCCGGCGACGACGGATTCGCGGCGCTCAGCCAGTCCCGATCTATCGAGTTCCTCTGGGGGCGACGCTGCTACAACCTGCGACGCCGCGGTTTCACGGCGCTGGCCGACATGCCGGCGCTTCACCACCTGTCAGTGAGCTGCAAGAATGTGGATGATGCCGGGCTCTCCGCCCTGCCGAGATTCCCGGCGCTGAGGGAACTGATGCCGATGGACGTTCCCGACGACGGGTACCGGCACGTCGGCCGGTGCCAGCGGCTCGAGTCCCTGGTCCTGATGTACTGCCGGGACACCGGCGACGTCGCCACACAACACATCACGGGGTTGGCAGGGCTCAAGAAGTACTTCGCGAGCTACAACCGGATTACCGATCGCACGCCGGAGCTGCTGAGCGGCATGCCATCGCTCGAGGAGATCACATTCGATTCGTGCGCGGCTCTGACCGACGCGGGGATCGCGACGCTGTCCAGGCTCCCCCGGCTGCGGGCATTGCGCGTGTCAGGGATGCGGAAGGTGACCGGTGCGGTAGTGGCCGCCTTCGCCCCTTCGGTCAGCGTCAGCTTCTCGCCCTGACCGGCGGGAGGCGGGGATCAGGCGGCGCCTAGAACAGGCGGCTGCCGAGGAACAGGATCCGGTACCCGTGCACGGCCATTGGGATCGCGCCGGCCACGGCAGCCGCCGCCACCCATCCCGGTGCGACGCCGCGGTCCCGCTGGACCCGCCGCGCGATCCAGCCGTAGTAGGGGAGGTAGAGGACGACCGCCGTCACCAGACCGGGCACGTACCCGCGGTCGACGATGGCGCCCGTGACATGGAAGATGGCGTTCGCCAGCATCAGGAAGCTGAGCCACGCCACGGCGACCAGCACCGTCGCCCTGGAATCGGACGCCCGGCAGGCGAACACGACGAAGAGCGTAATCGCCAGCGCGGTGATATTCACCGTCCAGAACAGGTACGGGGTGATGCCGCGCTCCACATGGGCGTTGAACCAGGACACGAACCCGGGGCTCTCTTCGAGAAAGTGAGCCACGAACACGAGCGGCGCCATCAGCAGCCCGCGATCCAGTCGGTCGCGGGGCGGTGGCATCATCGCAGGCTCGCCCCTGTTCCCGCTCATGAATGCCTATGGCCCGCTCTGGCGCGCCAGCGACGCTCGGCCTCGCGGCGGACGGCCGGCAGGAGCAGGAGCCGGATCGCGACGATGCCGAATCGGGCCCACCTCCAGTACCGACGGAACCTGGCGCGCGCGGCCGGGTCCGTCGCCGCCGCGCGCGTTTCGGTCTTGAACCGGGCGACTTCCGATCCGAGCGGTTCGGCCTCGAAGGTCCACGCGATCTTCACCTGGCCTGGGTCCGCGTAGGCGGCGAAGCGATCCGGGGGAATCGGCCGGAACACGACGTCGGCCACCCACGGCTGGCACACGGCGCCACCGGCGATGAGCCGGCCGGGCCGATCGATCAGGAGGCCCCAGCCCAGCCCGAGCAGCTCCGGGAGCAGACCCTGCGCCGCGCGCGGCGGCGGCGTTGCGCCCATGAGCCGTTCCCGGAGCCGGAAGATGAGGCGGACCAGCGGGAGCGACTGCAGGTCGATCCCGGCCGCGACCTCGAGCACGAGCGGGGCGGGCGCCCTGATCCGGATGGCGAACCGCTCATCGATGTCCGGTTCGGGGATGAACGGATCGAGCGGCGACGGTGCGGTTGGCTTCCGCAAGGTCTCACTCCCCTGGCTTGCGCCCGGTCAAGGCACCGCCGGCTGGGTACGGAACAGCAGATACAGAATGGGAGCGAAGAGCGCGACGTGTACCAGGAGCGTCTCTGTGTCGTGCAGGGCACTCAGCACGATGTGGAATCCCATCCAGGCCGCCAGCAGCCAGCGTGCCCAGGGGTGGCCCCGCAGCAGCCCCACACCGCCGAGCGCGGCAAGAAGCCTGGACGTCCAGGCGGGGCCGAGTTCCGAGATGCCCTGCGCCCGCAATACGGCCAGCTGGCGGGCACCGTCAGTGGTCACCAGCGGCACGACGTCCTTCAGGATTCCAACGGCGCCGACGGCGATGAAGATCCAGCCGATCAAGGTGATCGAGCGCGGCCGGCTGCGGGCGTCAGGCCACGTCATCTTCGGCCCTGATGAGCACCTCGTAATGCGCCACCTTCGGCTCGGGATCGATGAGGCACTCGAGATCGTAGGTGAAGTACTGCGCCCGCTCCATATCGGGCCCGGTGTACTCCCGGATGGCCTCGGCGGACTCCCAATACGAGATCAGGAGGAAATGGACGATCGGGCCCTCCGCGCGTCGGAGTAATGAGGCGCCCTTGTTCCCGCGAATCGCCTGATATCCGCGGACTCCGAGATCCGAGTGCGCGAGGTACTCCGCGTACCCGTCCGCCTTTTCGGCCGCGACGACGCCGTGCCAGACGCGGGCGATCATCTCGGGGGCCCAACTGCTCGGTTTCGCCAATTCGGCGGCAGGTTCGGAAGCCGTGGCCTTCGCGGCATGAGACGTCCCAGGCGTAAAGGATGAGCGTCAGTCCCTGACAGTGTACTCGCTCTGGACCAGTCCGCCAGCGAACGCGCGTGTCGTGACATGCTCGAGCCTGATATCGTGCGGAAGGTCGCCGAACAGCGGGATCCCGACGCCGAGGAGCACGGGAATCCTGGTGATGATAAGGCGCTGGAGGAGTCCGGCCTGGAGGAAGCGCTGAATGGTAATGCCGCCGTCCACATAGATATGCCGGATGCCGCGTGCCGCGAGCCGGGACACGATCTCGGCTGGGTCCCCCGACATGTGCTCGACCACGGCGCCTGGCGGGGCGGGGGCGAGTGCGCGGGTGCTGAGGACGAACACGGGTTTGTGGCCGTAAGGCCAGGTCTCGAAGGCCAGGACGGTCTCGTAGGTCTTCCGGCCGATGACCAGCGCGTCCACGGAGGCGATGAACTCATCATAGCCATGGGGCTCGCCACCGCCGGCCGGCAGCCAATCGAGGTCGCCGTTGGTTCGCGCGATGAATCCGTCGAGGCTGGTGGCGATGAAGACGGAGGCCTTCATGCCACCGGCTCGTAGGTCAGCGCCACACTTCCGTTTCCGAAGACGCGCGACCCGGTGAGCCTCAGGGGCAACCGTTTCGTCACGCCTTCGAACAGCGTGCGGCCGTCGCCGAGCACGAGGGGATTCACGACCACCTGATACTCATCGATCAGGCCGGCTTGGGCCAGCTGGGAGACGATGCTGCCGCTGCCCAGGATGGCGACCCCGGCCCCGGGCTGTTCCTTCAGCTTCCGCACTTCGGCGACGAGCTCGCCCTTGACCAGCGTCGTGTTCTTCCACGCCACCTTCTTCAGCGTCCGCGACACCACGTACTTCGGCATCCGGTTCATCCCTTCGGCCACCGCGGGCATCATCTCCATGGCGGCAGGTGTGGGCCAGAAGCTCGCCATCATTTCATACGTGATCCTGCCGAACAGCAGGGCCCCGTCGCCGCTGGCATTGCCGCCGACGAAGGCGTTCCACTCCGCGTCTCCCGGGTCCTTGTGGGCCCAGCTCATGTCGCCCCTGGGATCCGTGAAGTACCCGTCCAGCGTGACCTGGTTGAACACGACCAGTTTGCGCATCGGTTTGTCTCCTCCCGGATCATCGGCGGACACAGGTTAGCAACGTGCCGCACCCGAGGCTAGTCGAGCGAGAGCTTATCCTTGTTCTTCGCGAGCCACTGCTCGAACGTCTGCAGCTCCGGATTGAGCGAGCGGGACACGTTCAGGTCACGCAACCCGCAGATTTCCTTCTCGAAATCCCGGTAGACCTGGAACATGTTGCCCACGTCGTCTGCACCCGGGAAACCGAAGCCGCGATACACCTCCGGCGTGACCTCGTTGTAACGGACCGGCCTGCCGAGCGCCTTGGTGAGCGCCGCAGCCATCTCCGCGCAGGTCAGGTGTCCACCGGCGACCCCGACCGTCCTGCCGATCATCTCCTTCCCCCGCTTGAAGATGCCATACGCGCACTTGCCGATGTCTTCGGCCGCGATGCCGGCGAGCCTGGCCCGGCCCATCGGGAAGGTGATGGCGAGCGTGCCGTCCGGGTCCGGCTTCGGCCCCTGGCCGAAGTGAATGAGGTTATCCCAGTAGTACGATGCGACCAGGAAGGTCGTCGGCACGCCGAGCTGGGTGAAGCTGCCGTCCGCCTCTCCCTTGGCGTCGAAGTGCGGGACCTTGTACTTGCCCCTGAGCGTGGGCATCCGGTTGTCGCTGAGGGGCACCAGCTTGCGGGTATCCTCGAGCGTGGACCAGATGACGTGCGACACCTTCGCCTGCTTCGCCGCCTGCGCCAGGTTTCGGGCCTCGGCGCCTTCCCGCTCCGGGTCCATATGGGCCCAGAAGAAGGTGACGCAATAGGCACCGTGCGCGCCCGCGAAGGCGCGCTCAAGGCTCCCCACGTCGTCCACGTCGGCCTGCACCACCTCCGCCCCCAGGGCGGCGAGCGCCCTGGCCTTGTCGGATGCCGGGTCGCGCGTGATGGCGCGCGCCGTGAAGGGGCCGCCCTTGTCTGCGAGGATGGCGCGGACCAGCCCGCCCCCCTGGGCGCCGGTCGCCCCCGCCACCGCGATGATCTTCTTGTTGGCCATGGTGCGAAATCC
>DASTCF010000045.1:0-2069 GCA_035711365.1 Gemmatimonadales bacterium | reverse complement strand
GCCGGGCTGGCGATCTATGGCCGGCTGGATCTGGCGGAGGGCGATTCGGTCCGGCTTCGCGCCACATTGATCGACGTGGTGGAGGATCGGCTGCTCGGCGAGGTTGACCGGGCGGACGAGCGGAACCGACTCGACCGCCTTCAGGATTCCGCCGGAGTGGATGTGCTTCGCCTGCTGGGCCGGGTACCGACCGGAGGGACGGTGCTGTACGGCTCGCTGCGCACCAGGTCGATCGCGGCGCTCAAGGAATTCCTTCGCGGCGAGCAGCACTATCGCCGAAGTCGCTGGGATTCGGCGCTCGCCCACTACGGGCTCGCGGCCCGGCTTGACACGAGTTTCGCACTGGCTAATCGGCGGATGTTTCAGGTGCTGGGCTGGGATCCCCCTTCCGCAGCGCGGTTCGATCGTGGTCACGTTTACCTCCACCGGGCGGTGGCCGCGAACCGGGGACTATCTCTCAAGGACAGCCTCCTAATCCAGGTTGATTCGATGGCCGCGGCCGAATCTGGTCAGACGTTCGGCGCCGAATATCGATACTTCTTCGCCACACTCGACACGCTGGCACGGCGCTTTCCCGATGATCCGGAGGTGTGGCAGGTCATCGGTGAGGAGCGCTTCCATTTCGGCATCCCTCCGGAGGGCGGTTGGCAAGCCGCACTCGACGCGTTCCTGAAGGCCGTGGAACTCGACTCGGCGCTGAGTCCTGCATACGTCCACACGGTCGAACTCGCAATCCGTCTCGGCGACGAGAGATTAGCGCGGAGACTTGCCCGGGCATACCTGACCCTCGCGCCGACTGACGGCTCGGTGGATGCCATCCGGCTGGCGTCACGCCTCCTCGATGCCCGGACGTCGCCTGCCGAACGACGGCGACTGATCGAGTCCGCTGCAACGGTACCGGTTTTGCAGGCCAGTCTGATCCTCGACCACTGGCCCGACAGCGCGGAGTCGGCTGTAGCTCTCGCGAGGACTCTGGCGCTGAGTGCGACACACCGCGACGAAGGCGCCCCTGCATATGTGAGGGATCCCAGCGCAAGGGCCCTTCTGCTGGCATCGCAGCTCGCGCTCAGAGGGCACCTGAGCGCGGCGGATTCGGTGTTCGCGGCCCTGAGCCTCCCGGATCTCCGCTACGCCCGTCATCGCCTGGGGCAAGGCGGATCCTGGATAGATATCGGCCTACTGCGGGGCCCTGGGGGTGCTTCCACGGGCAAGGGGGTCCGGATTGCCCTGGAAGGCGACATCGCCTGGTATGAAGGCGGTCGGGAGGCCCTCGCGTGGTGGAATGCGATAGGGGACACGGCGGCAATGATGGATTTCGCCGATCGGGCCGGTCGGTTCGCCCGAGCGAGGAAGACGAGTGACACGCTGGCCCGGCCGTGGTCCCTTGGTCACGCCGCATATCTCACCGCAGTCGCCGTGGGTTATCAGCTCCTTGCGCGCGGCGACACGGCCGGTGCGCTCGAACGGTTGCTGGCGCTGCCCGACTCGATGTGCATCATCGTTTCCTGTTTTCACGAAAAGCTCATCACGGGCCGGTTGCTCGCTGCGCGGGGCCGACCGGTCGAGGCGGCGGCACTGCTCGACGCATGGACCGGGACGAGTTCACACGGAGCGCTCTATGTGCTGGCCACACTCGAGCGCGCCCGGCTCGCCGAACGGCTGGGCGAGCGTGGGCTGGCCCGGAAGCGCTACGCCTTCGTCGCAGCAATGTGGGCGCGCGGTGACTCGGTGGTACGTCCTTACGTCGTGGAAGCGGAGTCCGCGCTTGTGCGGCTCGGGCAAGAAGTACAAGAAGTGCCACGGGCTCGGTAAGTAGCGTCGTTTCCTGCGCCTGAAGGCGGGAATCCGGCTCCGTCCGAGGCTCACGTCCCGGTATCGTAGGCCGATGCCGAGCGCCGAGCCCGAATCCTCCCCCGCCGACCTTCCCCGCGAGCGGCTGTGGGCCCTGGGGCCCGCCGCGCTCACGCCAACTGAACTGCTGGCGATCATTCTCGGCACCGGGCGCCCGGGGGAAGGGGCATCCCGGCTGGCCGCCCGACTCCTCGAGGGCGGAGACGGATCGCTGCGTC
>DASTCF010000044.1:0-5014 GCA_035711365.1 Gemmatimonadales bacterium | reverse complement strand
CCACGACCGCGCCATCCTTCGGACGATTGCCGGTGTATGCCACTCCGCGGCGTGCCTCGTTCGCGGTGGGCGCCCAGGTGCACGTACCCTGGTCCAGATGCTCGAAGAGCGGATGTGATCCGAACGCGGCGAGGCCCAGGCTGGCCGGCAAATCGCTCGATGACACGTGGGAGGCGAGGTCAGCCGGTGGGACGGGCTCGATGCCGAGCTCCGCTGGAAGCCATGCCGCCTCGAGCGTGGCGAGCAGGCGGCCACCTGCCTCGAGCCAGGGCAGCAGCCCTGGAACAAGCCCCCGCACCGCATGGACCCAGAGCACATCAACGCGCTCGAGGTCCACGGCGTCGGGGGCCGCGGCCAGCGTGACCTGTATGTCTCCCAGCCCGCGAATCAGCTCGGCGACGGCACGCTGTTCCTCCGCGGGGACGACCGCAGTTAGACGCCTCAATCGGTCACACCGGTACCCGCCGCGGGACGGGACCTACTTGCCGTAGCGCTTCGCGACCACGTCCCAATTCACCACGTTCCACCACGCCGCCATGTAGTCGGGCCGGCGGTTCTGGTACTTCAGGTAGTAGGCATGCTCCCAGACATCGCAGCCGAGCAGCGCCTTGCGGCCGGCCGAAAGCGGCGTGTCCTGATTGGGCGTGCTCTCGACGGTCAGTCGCCCGGACCCATCCATCGACAGCCAGGCCCAGCCGGAGCCAAACCGGCTGGTGCCGGCTTTCGTGAAGTGCTCCTTGAATGTCGCGAAATTTCCGAAGGTGCCGTCGATCGCCTTGGCGAGACCGCCGCCGGGGCTCTGCGCGCCGCCGGGTGTCATCATTTCCCAGAAGATCGTGTGGTTGTAGTGACCGCCGCCATTGTTGCGCACGGCCATCCGGATGGAATCGGGCACGGCCTCGAGATTCGACAGAATCGCCTCGATCGTCTTCGCCTGCAGGTCGGCGTGGCCCTCGAGCGCCGCGTTCAGGTTGTTCACATAGGCGGCATGATGCTTGTCGTGATGGATCCGCATCGTCGCTTCGTCGATGTGCGGCTCCAGCGCGGCATAGTCGTATGGAAGCGGGGGCACGGTGAACGCCATTGGGGGCTCCTCAAGATTGGCGAACGTTCAGGTCGGTTCGTGCGCGAAATATGAGTAGCGCCTCCGAGGGGGTCAACGTGGCGGGGCCACCTCCGCGAGGGATGCGAGCAGCGCCGTGGCCGCTCCCGCGAGCAACAGGGTGAAGACGACTTCCGCCAGCAGCATCGGCGCCGCGACGCCGGTGAGCGCAATTGCGCCGACGGCACTGCTCAGACGCCCCGGCAGCCGGGCGGCCACCGGCTCGAGGAGTGCCAGCAGCGCCGCCCCGATTACCGCCTCGGCGCCGGCCCACAGTGCCGCGAATGTGACCGCGATCACGAACAAGTCGCTTCGCCTCGCTGTGACCGCGGCCCAACCGCCAATGACCGCGAGCAGGAATGCGAGGGGTTGCCAGTAGGTGATGCCGAGCGGGGCGGCCTGCAGCGCGACTTTCAGCATGACTGCCGCACCGACGGCACCGAGCAGCCCGTGCGCAGCATTGCCATGGAGCGGCCAGGGACTGAGCAGGACCAGGGCGACGATTCCCACGACTCCGGCGAGGATCAGCTCGGCAGGAGGACTGAAAGGAGCATCGGCCAGTCCAGCGATGGTTTGATTGCCCGGCCCGGCCACCGTCGCAACGAACCACCACGTCGCGATGATCGCCGGCACCACGAGCCAGGAGCGGGGCCACCGGCGGACGACTCCCCGCTGACGCTCAATGACATCGAAGGCGATTACTGTGACGATGGCGCCCGCGAAGGTCAGGGTCCAGTACGGTGCGGCGATGGCGGCGAGAAGCCCCGTGTAATAGAGAAAGTGCCAGGAGGGGGAGGTGACGAGGTCGGTGCCGATCACCATGATGTGCGATGGCGTGAGACGCGTATCCAGCCACCGAACCGCGTCACCGGCGCGCACCAGTCCGGCTGCCACCCGGAGCACCGCGCCAAGCAGGATCAAGCCTGCAGCCACCAGTACCGTCCGAACCGGCCCCCCGGCCCACACCGGCCGGACGATCAGGGCTAGCCCAGCGGCGACGAGGGCGAGAGAGATCGCCGCCGGAAGCCGTCGCGCGTGGACCTCGCGAAGACTCCGGACGGCCTGGATCGCGGCCGGCACGACGCCGATCAGAAGAAGTGCCGCCGAAATTGCGAGGAAGACACGCGGGGCCGGGTAGCCGCCCGCAAGACGGAGACTCGCCGCACCAATCAATGCGGCAGGCAGCCCGAGGGCGGCGCGCAACCGCCGGTCGGGGCGCGGCAGCACGAGCGCGGCGGCGGTCAGCAGCAGGAACGCGAGGTGCGGCGAGTCCGTCGGCAGGGATGTCTCCAGCGCCAAGCTCCGATTGGAAGCCCGGTCGAAGGTAACTCGCGCGCCGCCCTCCGTCACGTTCGGGTATGGCCTCGTTGAGCCCCGGTTGAGGGAGTGGCGGTACCGTGGGCCCGTGTTTCGACCCATTCCCCACTCCGGAGGCCCCCGTGCCAACCTCAATCCGGTCTTCCATAGGATTCGGCCTGGCCGCCGTGGCCGCCGTTGTCGTACTGTCGCTCACCCGCCCCGATCGGCTCGTCGCCGAAAAATGTCAGGCCGGCACTGAATGCGGCGGCGGCGGTGGCGGCTCAAGCTGCGTCGCGATCCAACTGATCTCCTGCGGCCGGATGTACGACTACAATCGATGCGTGCGCTGGCAAATGGAGACGTCGTACCCCTACAATCTCGTCTGCGTCGAGTGGGCGTACACGGAATCCTTCCGGGGAGGCCACCTCTGAAGCGAATCGCGCGGATGGCCGCCGGGCTTGCCCTTTCGGCCCTGGCCGGATGCGGCGAGCGCCCCGTCCCCCGGGTGCGGGCGCCGAGCACGCCGGTTGACGAGGCGGTGAGATCCCGCCGCGTCCATGCCGGGTCGCTCGCGGTCCGGTGGCGGGTCGGCACCGCCGGCGATACCACGTTCACGTTCCCGCTGATGCTCGCCGCCGATGCGAGCGGCGCCTACGTGTTCGACGCCGCCCAGGCGGTGATCGCCTTTGACCCACTGGGTCGCCGGCGCTGGTCCGCGGGAAGACGTGGAGGTGGCCCGCTCGAGTTTCGTGGGGCGCGGGATCTCGAAATCGTGCCGGGCGGGGTTGCAGTCTTCGATCCGCCGAACGGCCGAATCACCGTGCTCAACTCTGACGGATCTCTCCGCCGGACCGTCCCCCTCGCCGGGGTGCCAACCTCCCAGCAGTTCGTGCCGCGCTCGGATGGCGGTTTTATCCTCGTGTCCGACAACGAGGGCACGGCGCCGATCAGCTTTGTGGATGCGGCCGGCGCCTTCGAGCAAAGCGAGGCGATTCCGTGGCCTGCCTACGCGCTGCTGCCGCCGCTCGCGCGCCAGGGTACAACGGCCACAGAGGTGGATGGCAAGTGGATTTACGGATTCCGTCTGGGAGACGGATGGTTCGCCGCGAGGGACGGACTCGCGCTTGGGGCCAGGCGATTCTATGCGGAGGGCACGCCATTCCCCGCCGTGCTGCAGGAGGTGGGAAGTCAGGGCCCGGTCGCCGAGCAGTTGGGTCGAGCGGTCGTGAGCGGAATGAGTCTGGCGGTGGCGGACAGCGAAGTGTTCGTACTGTTCGGTGGAACCGGCGAAGATGCGTTCCGGCTGGTGGACGTCTTCGACTTTTCGAGCGGCGCGTACCGGCACACCTGGCGGCTGCCCGAGCCAGTTGATGCCATCGTGGTGCACGGGCAGGTGTTGTACGCGCTTACAGCCGATCCGGTGTCCGCCCTGATCGCCTTTTCGTTTCCGACCGGCCCCAGGTCAGGACTTTGAGGTCGCGACCACGTTCAGGCGGAAGTCGACCTTGTCGGCGACCCGGACCGTCCCACCCGGCCCACCCTTATACGGCTTGATACCGAAGTCCGTCTGCTTCACCGAAAAGCTGCCCTCGGCGCGCAGGGCGTCGGGCGCGATCGTGGTCGCGAGGTCGACCGTCACGTCCCGCGTCTTTCCGCTGATCGTCAGGCTCCCAAGTACCCGGAATCCGCCCTTGATCGCTGTCACCGACTTCGAAACGAACGTGATCTCCGGGTGGCGGTCGATAAAGAGCACCTCCGTCCGCATCGCCTCGGTCACCTTGCGGATCTCCGCGGTGTCGGGTGGGGTGAGCACTTCGAGGTTCTTCGTGAGTACGGAGATCTCCACCCGGGAATTCGCCGGCGTGGTGGGATCATACACGATGCGGCCGGTCGGGTGGTTGGCGCGGATGATATGGTCGTGGCCCGCGAACCCAAGCAGGCCGGACTTGCCGGTCTTGACCTCGAGCCGGGATTCGGGAGTGAGGACGTAGGTGACCGGGTCCTTGGCGGTCGATCGGGCCGAGTCGGCCGATTGGGCACAGGCCCCGGCCGGGGAGGCCAACACAGCGAGGCTCAGGAGTAAAAGCGGAGCAGATGAGCTCATCACAACCTCAGGGACTCGAGGGAGCAGGCGGGAACCCATGCGTCCTCGCACCTGCTCACCATAAGACTGGATTCGTCGGTACTTGGTTTCAGGACACCATTGAACGCCCGCGGCGCTCCTGCGGCGGTGTCGAGTTCTCAGGGCCTTCCGGGGCCCCTTGCCATAAAGGATAAGGGGCGGATTTCTCCGCCCCCTTCCCCAAACCAGCTGCTGGCTCCTACTGAGCGCGAGCGGCCTTAGCTGCGCGAAGCGATCTTGTGAAAGGTCGAGTTGGACACCTCGTACGTATTCACCTTCGGCGTGCCCTCGATCACCTTGTCCAGGCTCTTCAGCACGGTCGGATAGATATCGCGGCTGTAGGCGTCCGCGCTCTCTTTGCGATCCCACATGCTGATCGTCACCGCTTCGGTGCCGTTCGGGGCGACAAACGCGAGCTCGTCCTTGAAGCCGGTCTGCTTCCGGAGGAGGGGCAGGACATCCTTCTCCACCATCCGCGTAAACTCACTGGC
>DASTCF010000043.1:0-13989 GCA_035711365.1 Gemmatimonadales bacterium | reverse complement strand
GGTCTCGGCCTGGGGGTCATCACCGCGCGCCACGATCTTGCCGACGT
This sequence comes from Gemmatimonadales bacterium, assembly GCA_035711365.1. Classification (GTDB taxonomy): domain Bacteria; phylum Gemmatimonadota; class Gemmatimonadetes; order Gemmatimonadales; family GWC2-71-9; genus DASTCF01. The sequence goes on along the minus strand of DASTCF010000043.1, from coordinate 13,942 downwards.
GCCCGGGCGCTTCGGTTGGGACGGCGCCTTCGGCACGTCTTGGTACGTCGATCCGAAGGAGGACTTGGTTGGCGTCCTCATGACCCAACGGCGTCCGGACCGGCTTGCGCTTCCCCCCGTCACCCTCGACTTCTGGACTTCGGCGTACCAGTTGATCGACGATTAAGGCGAGTCGACCGCAGGCAACGGGAACCGCCTGGCAACGATATACGAAGCCCGGCACGACCGAAGTCGTTGCCGGGCTTCATCGCCCCGCCTGGGATCGAACCAGGACTCTCCTGATCCAGAGCGGCGGTCCTAAGCTGCTGATCCCCAGCGACTTGCACCCACGTTCGCGAGTTCGTGCCACCCAACGCTGGAGTTCATTGGCTCCCACGCTGCGCTTTGCCGATGTTCCGTCCCATCGATGTGGGAGCGGATTGGTTGCCCGGGGCCGGCACTTGAATCGATATTCATGGCGCCATGGCCTACATCGAGTGCCCGAGCTGCGGCTACAGAGCGCTGGGTGTCTCCACCAGATGCCCTCGCTGCGGTCACGGCTTCCCGACGCACCTTATCCGGCACCCTGTCTCGGAACCGCAACGCCGCAGTCTTTGGCCGGTGCTGATGGTCGCCGGTGCACTGGTGGTTGTGATGCTAGTGGTAGACCGGCGCCTGGCCGGCCCGAGAGGAATCCCCGGGTCACCGTCGACGGCTACCCTTGAGACGGCCTCATCCATCCCAGTCCAGCCCGTACCCAAGACGCCACCCGCTACGGCCGACAGCATCCTCCCGGTCGAGTCACCCCCATCGGGGCTCCCACCTTCCGTCGGGGAATTGTGGCAGCGCTATGCCACGACGTGGGTCAATGTTCGAGAATCCCGCGGGCGCGGAACCCGTGCCGTTGGAGTACTGAATCCTGCTCAAGCGGTGCTGGTCGACTCGCTCCGAGGGGGGTGGTATCGCGTCGTGGTCGATGGGCGTACACTGGGCTATGTTGACCGCCTGTACCTCGACACGGTCCCGCCACCTGAGCATCCCTGAGAACAGCGCGCCGATCCCCAGAAAAAAACGCCCACCGTTGTTCACGGTGGGCATTGCCCCGCCTGGGATCGAACCAGGACTCTCCTGATCCAGAGTCAGGCGTGTTGCCAGTTACACCACGGGGCAAAGTAAATGGAGCTGAGGGGGATCGAACCCCTGACCTCTGCAGTGCGATTGCAGCGCTCTCCCAGCTGAGCTACAGCCCCGACTTCAGGCGGGGGTAAGCTAAGCGCACGGGCAGGATGCGTCAACGGATCAACGGGTCGATAGACCGCCGGCGCGATCGTCAGAACCGATTGCCGGACAACATCTTGCGGCAGTCGGCCCCGGTCGTCCCAACGCACCGCCCCCATCGTCCGGTCGCCGCTCAGTCCTCCCCCGCATCCCGAAACGGCACCTCGATCGTCAGCCCATCCCTCGCGATCACCGTATTCGGAAATATCGCCTGCGCTTCCGCGAGAAGCTCCGGAGCTTCCCGGCTGTAGCGCGCGGAAATGTGGGTCAGCACCAGTTGCCTCGCGCCTGCCTCGCGCGCGATTTCCGCCGCCTCTGCCGCCGTGGAGTGTCCCGTATCGCGGGCCCGTTCCGACTCTTCCGCCGCGAACGTCGCCTCGTGGACGAGAAGGTCCGCATCGCGGGCCGCATGGAGCAGCGCATTGCACGGCCTGGTGTCCCCTGAAAGCACGATGGTTCGCCCGGGCCGTGTCGGCCCGACAAGGTCCTCGGCTCTGACCCGCCGCCCGTCCGGCAGCGTCACCGATTCTCCACGATGGAGCTTTCCCCAGAGGGGCCCCTCGGGAATGCCAAGCTCGCGCGCCCGGTCGGGATGGAACCGCCCGAGCCGGAGGTGCTCCACTAGTGCATAGCCGACGGAATCGGCCCGATGATCCGTCTCGAAGAGGACGAGATCGAACCCGCCGCGGTGGAGGCGATCGCCGGGCTGGAGCTCGGTGATCTCCACCGGAAACTTCGTCCGCTCGATGCCCACTGCCAGCGCATGACCAAGGACGCGCTCGGCGCCCTTCGGTCCATACAGCCGGAGCGGCTCCTGGCGTTCTTGCATCCCGAGCGTGCGCACCAGGCCAGTCAGCCCGAGCAGGTGATCCGAATGAAAATGCGTGAAGAACAACTCGCGGAAGGTGAAGCTCGCACCGTACCGCATCATCTGGCGCTGGGTCCCTTCCCCGCAATCGAACAGCAGCGTCTCGCCCTCGCGCGCGAGGGCGAGCGCGCTCACGTTGCGCTCGGGCGAGGGCACGGCGGCGCCGGTGCCGAGGAAAGTGACAGAAAGGCTCATGGTGGGAGACAAGATACTGCCCATCTGCCCATCTGCCCATCTGCCCCGCTCAGAACATCTTCACCTGTACGGTGAGCTTCCCCGGCTTGGCCTGCAGGGAATCGATGAGCGCCCGCATGGACTGCACGGTCGAGCGCAAATCGTTATAGAGCCCCGGGTCGGTCGCAAGCTGGCCGAGCGTACCGCGGCCCCGGTTCACGTTGCCGAGCAGGGTGTCGAGTCGCGCTGTCGTCGAAGTCAACTGGACGGCCAACCGGCCGAAGTTGGCGGAGGCGGTGTCCAGGTTTTCGAAGGTCCTGGCCACGGCAGGATTCGCCAGCGTCGAATCGAGGCGGTCGCTCAACCCGCGGAGTGATGTCAGCGTGGCCGACAGCTCGGCGCTGGGGCCCCGGCTGGGGTTCGCGTAGAGCGCCATCACCCGTTCCATCGCCACGAGCGTCCGGTGCAGGTCGTCGGCCGTCCGCTGATTCAGAATCGTCTGCGCCCCGCCGAGCGCCGCTGACGCCTGGCCGCTGATCTCCTCGAAGAGTCCCGGGCTCAGTCGCCCCACCAGCTCCTGGCCCTTGGGGAGTGCTTGCCCGTCCTTGCCCGGGTTCAGGACGATCTCAACATCGCCCAGTGCGCCGACACCCTGAATGACCGCCTCGGCATCGGTCCGGACAACGATGTCCTTCGGCAAACCCGCCAGCACCACGACGTTTCCGACCCCTTCGAAGTTGATCTTTTCCACCCTGCCGACCTGGACGCCGGAGATCTTGACCGGCGAGCTGACCTTCAGGTTGCCGACATCGGTGAATCGGATCGCCAGCAGGTCGCGCCGGGCGAACGACCGCCCTCCGAGCCACATCGTCCCGCCCAGGAACACCGCGAGACCGACGAGCACCAGCGCCCCGACCGTCACTTCGCGTTTGTAGTGGAGATCCATGAGGGACTCAGGCCGCGAAAGGGTGATGGTGGAAGTCGCGCTCGAGAAACGCCCTCACCCGCGGATCGGAGGAGGCGAGGAACTCTTTGGGCGTACCTTCCAGCACGATCTGGCCGTCGCTCAGCAGGGCGACGCGATCGGAGACGCGGAAGGCGCCGCGCACATCATGCGTCACCATCACGCTGGTCACGCCGAGCGTCTCGGCAAGGTGCTTGACCAGATCGTCGATGATGTCGGCGTTCACGGGATCCAGACCCGATGTCGGTTCGTCGTACAGCAGGTATTTGGGCTGCCCTGCGATCGCGCGGGCGATACCGACCCGCTTGCGCATTCCGCCTGAAAGTTGCGCCGGAAACTTCTCCGCGGCTTCGGGTTCCAGATTCACGAGCTTCAGGCACTCAGGAATGCGTTCGGCACAATACGCACGGTCGCTGTAGAGCTTTTCATCCGTGATGCCGAGGCGGATGTTCTCGAAGACGGACATCGAATCGAACAGCGCGCCGTTCTGGAATACGTAGCCGATCGTCGTCCGGAGCTCGGACAGCTCCTTCCGTCTGAGGCGCGCCACTTCTTTTCCGTCCACGATCACGGCACCGGCATCGGGGCGAATGAGTCCGATGATGTGCTTGAGCAGCACGCTCTTTCCGGTGCCGGAGGGCCCGAGCAGGGCGACGGTCTCCCCATCTCCGACGGTGAAATCCACCCCGTCCAGGACCATCTGGTCGCCAAACTGCTTGCGAACGCCGCGGAGCTCGATCATGTGTGCAGGAGAATCCGGGCCAGCACCGTGTCGAGCAGCAGAATGATGACGGAGCTTGCCACCACCGCCGTCGTCACCGATTTGCCAACGCCCTCGGCACCCTGCTTGGTGTTGAATCCCATATAGCACGGGATGAGGGTGATCGAGGCGGCGAAAAAGAAGGCCTTGATCAGCGAGTACCAGGCATCGAAGGGCCGCCAGTAATACTGTGCGCCGTAGGCGAAGTCCGTATTGCTGATGGGAAGGACCTGCTTGGCGGACCACCATCCGGCGAGGACGCCGATCGCGTTCGCGAAGACGGTCAGGACCGGCACCATCACGAGGCCGGCCAGAACCCGCGGGATGATGAGATGCGACGCCGGCGAGCGGCCGAGGCTCTCGAGCGCGTCGATCTGCTCGGTGACGCGCATGGTGCCGAGCTCCGCAGCGTAGCGGGCGCCGATCCGCCCCGCGAGGATCAGCCCGGTGAGCACCGGCCCCAGCTCGAGGACGATGGATTCCACGATCAGGGTGCCCACGACGTACAACGGGAGGCTGCCGGTAAACTGGTAGCCGGTCTGCAGCGCGGTCACCGCGCCGGCGAACCCCGAGATGAGCAGCACGATGAACAGGCTGCCGAATCCGATATTCTGCGCCTCGTCCAGGGTGCGCGGCAGCCAGATGCGCCACTCGCCGATCGCCCGGAACAGCTCCGCCGTGAGCAGGCTGAAGCGGCCCACGTGGGCAAGCGAGCGGAGCACGGCGCGGCCGATGGCATGTGGCAGGCGGAGGAAGGTCTCAAACATCGGTATTATCTTGCCCCGCCATGGCTGCGAAGTCCACCCCACGCCTTCCTGCGAACCACGCGGCTTTCCGCCGGCGACTCCTGCGCTGGTTCCGCCGGCACGGCCGCGATCTGCCGTGGCGCCGTACGCGCGACCCGTGGGCGATCCTGGTCTCCGAGTTCATGCTGCAGCAGACGCAGGTGGCGCGAGTCGAGGAATACTGGCCCCGCTTTCTCGCGCGCTTCCCCACCGTGGATGCGCTCGCCGGGGCAACGGCCGGAGCGGTGCGGGAGAGCTGGGAAGGGCTGGGGTATTATCGGCGGGCCGCTCATCTGCACCAGTTGGCGCAGGTCGTTGTGTCCAGGCACGACGGGCGAATCCCCGAGCAGCCTGAAGAGCTTCGACGACTGCCAGGGGTCGGCCCATATACCGCCGGCGCGGTGGCCAGTTTCGCGTACGAGCACGCGGCGCCGGCAATCGACACCAATGTGGCCCGGGTGCTCCGCCGCGCGTTTCACCCGCGGGCGCGCGGTGCGGCCGGCGAGCGTTCGCTGCTTCGCACCGCCAGGGCCCTCCTGCCCCGCCGCGGGCCGTCCGCCTGGTCGTTCAATCAGGCGATCATGGAGCTTGGCGCATTGGTGTGCACGGCGAGAGTGGCGCGGTGTGTGGAATGCCCGGTTCGGAGCGCATGCTGGACTGGAGCGAGAACAAAGGATTGAATCGACCCTGGCGGCCGTCCTTGGCCGCAGTCCTCCCCACTAGTGATTCGCAATTTGCCCGATCATGCCCACTACCCGATCGACCTCTCCCGGCGTGTTGTAGATGTGGGTTGAGAGCCGGACGTAATCGAGCCCGTTCTCGGAAACGTGCCGGACCCGGACGGGCCCTTGGTCCCACAGGCGGCGAATGACTTCCGTCGCTGGGACGCCCTCGACCTCGAAGGAGATCAGCGCGCTCCGCATCGCGGGCGATGCCGGCGAGCGGAGGTTGACCCCTCGAAGCGTCCGGAGGCCTGCGTCGAGACGTGTGGCGAGGCCGCGGATGCGGCGTTCGACCCGCTCCGTCCCAATGGCCCGATGAAAGCCGACTGCGGCCTGAAACCCCACCAGCAGGCTGTCGTTCCGGGTGCCGACGTGATCGAATCGGTCGGCCTTGAGGGCCAGGTCGTCCCAGCCGCCCGAGGCCACGAGCGGCCACAAGCGGTCGAGCCAGCGCTCGCTGATGTAGAGCAGGCCGGAGCCCTTCGGCGCCAGCAGCCACTTGTGCGGGCTCGATGCGTAGAAGTCGCAGTCGATCGCCTGGAGGTTGGTGGCCAGCATGCCCGGTGGGTGTGCGCCGTCCAGAACCGTGATCAGGCCACGCTGGCGGGCCCACGCGCACAGGCGTGCCACCGGTTGGATCGCCCCCGTCGTGAAGAACACGTGGGAAATGCTGAGCACCCGGGTTCGCGGAGTGACAGCGGCCTGCCAGGCACCCAGGAGCGCCTCCTCGCTTTCCGCAGGCACGGGCGGTGCAAATGTCACCAGGCCGAGCCCATGGCGCCGGGCAACGGACTCCCAGCAGCAGCGCCCGCCGACGTGCTCGTGCGTGGTCGTCAGGATTTCATCGCCTGCGGCGAGATCGAGCCCCTGCGCCACGACGTTCATCCCCTCCGTGGTGTTGCGGGTGAAGACCAGCGTGTGGGGGGGTGCTCCGACCAGCGCGGACAGCTCGTTCCGCAGCGCGGCGAGGTCAAGGGGCTGCTGGTGGAAGACGGTCTCGAACGCAGTGAGGTTCCGGACCAGCGCGTCGAGCACGGGCCTGGGGCAGGCGCCAAAGGTGCCGGTGTTGAAGAAGATCCCGTCGGCGATCAGGAACTGGCGTCGGATCTCGTTCCAGTAGGTCTCGTCGTCCCCGGGGAGTGCCGGGTCGAACGCCACGGGAGCAACCGGCCGCCCGACCTGCGGCAGCCAGGCCGCGGCAGGAAAGAGCGCGGCCGCGCGCAGGAGGTCCCGGCGCCGCATCAATACCTCAGGCAGGCGGCCGACACGAGGCCCAGGAGCCCAAGTGTGCCAGACAGGGTGGCGATGGCCGCGTGGCGGCGGCGGAGCTGCTCGAATAGCACGTCGTCGGCGCCGGGACCCAGCCGCGCCAGCCGGGACATGGAGGGAAGTGCAAAGAAAAGGACGATGAGCGCGCCGACGATTCCCGTCGCCTGCATGACCATCAGCCACACGCTAGGGCCGCCGGCGGATGTCTCGCCACCGTACGTCCGAAGCGAGAGGAACACACCCGAAAATGCGATGAAGAACGCTCCGGGGCCGATCAGCATCTTGTGCACCACGAGCTGGCCGCGTAGCGTGGCGGTGCGGGACGCCCCCGTCTCTTTCTTACCTACGACACCGTACACCATCGCTGCCATGCCGGCACCGAGCCACATCACCTGCCCGAGGTAGTGCAGAAACAGCCAGATCCGGATCATGGCGTCGTTCCTGAGAGAAGGTGTGAGTCGATGGGTTGGCGGCCGGCGAACCCCGCCTCCAGCTCGTGCCAGTACGTGATGCCGTCTTCCCCCTCGCGCCAGCAGAGGAACACGAGCCGGTCAGCCCGCAGCGAGTAGAAATCCACCAATCCCGCCTCAAAGCCCTTGAACAGGCAGCCGATCGTCTCGAGCTCCGCGAGGTACCGCTCGATCGCCCCGGCGTGCGCGACCACCTGGCGCTGGAGCGCGTCCGCCTCGGCCACGGATCCCCGGGCCGGGCCGACCCCCGCCGACACGAGCTCGAACCGGGCAAGGCTCTCGCGCCATGCCTGGTGCTCCACCATCAGGTCATGAACGATCCGCCTGACCAGCGGCAGCGTCCGGTTGGCTTCGTCGACGGTGAAGATCCGTGGGTTCTCAGGCATGGCCGATGGCTTGGTACCCGGCCCGGCTGAGTGCATCGCAGGCCGCCAAATGGCCGGCTGCCTCGAATTCCGCAAATCGCTCCACCGCGAACGTGACGTGCCGCGGAAGCGGCGGACGCACATGCAGGAGGGGAGGCAGCCCGGGAGTCAGTGCCCACCGTTGCAGGGCATCGCGCGCCTGTTGCCCCATCAGGACGGCCTCGCTCTGGTCGTGTGCGAGCACGAGTGCCGGCCCGCCCGGCGGCTCCGCCGGCTCCGGGTCGTCGAGCCCGGGGCCGACATCAATGGCGATCACGAGGCTCGCGGCGAATCCCGCCGCGACGTCCAGCGGCAGCACGGCGCGGAGCCCGCCGTCAGCGTAGCGCCGTCCCTCGATGACGTGCGGCGGGTAGTAGACGGGGAGCGCCGTGCTCGCAGCGAGGGCGTCCAGGAGGGGAACATCTCGTCCGCCAGCCCCGAACAGCACCAGCTCCCGGCTGTCCAGATCGACCGAGGTGAGCGTCAACGGCATCCGAAGCTCCGAAAATCGCCTGGCGGGGATGAGACGCGCAAAGGTTGCGGCGAGCGGCTCCGGCCGGAGCATTGACGGAAGCCAGATCCCTGCCGCCGGCAGCAGCGCCCGTGGACGGGCCACGTCGGGTCGGCGCACCGAAGAAAACCGTGCCGACATCTCCACGGGGGAAAGCCCGGCCGCCGCCGCCGCTGCCACGACGCCGCCCATCGACGTGCCGATGTATCGCGCCGGCGCGAGCCCGGATTCGGCCAGCGCACGAAGGGCACCGATCTGGGCTGCAGCCTTGGCACCGCCCCCTCCGAGGACCGCCGTGACCTGGGTCGTGTTCACGGGCGCCGGAAGGCTTCGCGATGCTCGCGGGCGCGCTCATGCCGCTCCCGCTCCTCGGGCGTCTCCGGGATGAGGCGGGGCACCCGCTTGGGCTGGCCATTCTCGTCGATCGCCACAAACACGGCGTGGGCCGTGTGAGTGTGCCGCCGATCCCCGGTGCTCAATTTCTCGGCGTACACCTCCACCTTGATGTCCATCGAGCTGTTGCCCACGAAATCCACAGTCGCGCAGCAGGTGACGAGCGCCCCGATCGGAATCCGCTCGCGGAAATCCACCCGGTCGATCGCCGCCGTCACCGCGGGACCTCCCGCGTGCCGGATAGCGGCGATGGCGGCGGCCTGATCCACCATCGCCATGAGGTTCCCCCCGAAGAGGTCGCCGAGGATGTTCTGCATGTGTGGCATCACGAGCGACGAAATCTCGGAGCGGGAGTACGACATGGGGCGCGATTCCGGGGCCATCATTGTCCTCAATAGTCCACGGGGCGGAGGTAATACTCGCCGATGGCGGTCTGGCTGAGCATCGCCACCGTGGGGAGCCTGCGTTTCCAGTGGGTCTTCTCCAGCCTGGCCCGCACCAGCTTCAGCTCCGCCTCGGTGAACCCCAGCGTGAGGATCTGTTCGGGCCGGAAGCCGGACAGGAGGTAGTGCAGGATGTGGTCGGCCCGTTCGTACGAGATGCCGAAGTCGCCTTCATCCGTCTGGCCCTGGATGAGGTCCGCCGTTGCAGGCTTGTCCACGATCACATCGGGCACGCCCAGGTGGCGCGCCAGCGCCCAGACCTGCGTCTTGAACAGGTCGCCGATCGCGTTCACGGGCGGTGAGTCGTCGGCGTGCCACGTGAAGTACCCGAACAGCCGCTCGGTCTTGTTCCCCGTCCCGAGCGGAAGTGCGTTGAGCTCGGCAGAGAGGTCGAACAGCACGATCATCCTGGCCCGCGCCATGATGTTGCCCCGCCGGGCGGGCGTGCTCCCGTCGCCAATTGCGCCCACGAGGCCGTCGACGCCCGCGGTGATATCCACGGTGCGGCTCGGGAGGCCCAGGCGGTCGATCACCAGTTGGGCGTGCGCGAGGCTTTCCGGGCTGGAGGTGAGATAGGGCATCCGGACAGCCGTGACGTTCTCCGGTCCGAAGGCCTCGGACGCCAGGTACGCGACCAGCGCGCTGTCGACGCCCCCGGACACGCCGAGCAGGACGCGTTCGAATCCTCGGCGGCGGCGTACCTCGTCGCGCAGAAACTCGACCAGCCAGCGCCGGGTCAGGTCGGGATTGATGCCGAGCGGATCTCCCGCGGGCGGTGCCATCGGCGGCCGCGATCGGCGCGCAGGCCGTGCGACCCGGGATTCGATCACGGGGCGGGCTTCCCAGGTCGATTCCTTCCCGGCTGCTCCATCACTCCGCCCGAGCCAGTCCAATAGTCGCGGCAGCCGGATTTCGAGGTCGGCGAGCAGTGGAAGCTCTGCCCGTGCACGGGTGATTTCGTCGAAGTCGAGCGTGACCGGCACAACCGCGGGCTGAAAAAGCGGTCCCCTCGCCAGCACCTGGCCGGTCGGGCCTGCGAGGACCGAGCCTCCGGCGAACGCCTTGCCTCCTTCGAACCCAACCAGCTGCGTGACCACAACGAAGATCCCGTGCTCCGCCGCGGCGTCGGCGGCAAGGTGCTCCCACCGCTGCAGATTCGCAGGCGCTTCCTCGCCCTGGATTCCGCGCGCCGGAGTGGCGCTTGGAATGATTAGAAGCTCTGCCCCGTCCAGCGCAGCCAGCGTCGGCATGATTGAATGCCATGCGTCTTCGCAGACCAGCATCGCCGCGCGTCCCCAGCGGGTATCGAACGCGCGCACCTCCGTGCCGGATTCTACAAACCGCTCCTCATCGAAGACTCCGTACGTCGGCAGGAACACCTTGCGATGGACGTGGTGTATGCCGGGGGCTGTCCCACCCAGTGAAGCGTAGAGGGCGGCGTTGTAATGGCGGTTCCGCCAGACTTCATAGAACCCGAGAGCGATGTCCACAGGGGGAGCACCTGACGCGCGATGCAGCGCATCCAGGTCGGCGTAAAGCTGCTCGGCGCTTCGGGCGTGCTCCCGGACTCCGCCCTCGAGGAAATAACCGGTGAGTGCGGTTTCGGGGAGAACGAGCAGGTCGGGGGGTTCGGGGGAGCCGGCCAGATCCCGGAGGATCACGCCCAACTGAGCAAGATTGTCCTCGTACGCACCCTTGTGCGGGCGGAGCTGGACTATCGCCAGGTGGAGCATGGCGGTAATCTAAAGGGTGCAGGGAAGCAGGTAAGAGCACTGAGGATGGAACCGCCGCCATGAGGGAGGGACATGGTCGTTTGGATCGCCATCGGCAGCGCGCTGGGAGGGGTGAGCCGTTACCTCTTCGGCGGCCTGATTCAGCGCCTGTTCGACACTCCGTTCCCGAGCGGCACCCTCGCGATCAACGTCGTCGGATCGCTCCTCCTCGGCTTCATCATTCGCTACTCTCTCGAGACACCCGCCGTGAGCCCCGAGCTTCGCGGGTTCCTCACGATTGGCTTCTGTGGCGGCTTCACGACGTTCTCGACGTTCAGCTATGAAAGCGCCGTCATGCTGGAAGAGGGTCAGTGGACGCGGCTGGCCGCATATGTCGGCCTGAGCGTCCTCCTGACCGTGGCTGGGACGCTCGCGGGATTCGCCGTGGCCCGCGAGGTTCTCACCCTGCGGCGATCGGCATAGGAGGCGCGTCGTGCACGGACTGAGCGGCGACGGGACGCTGATGCGGATCCACCTCGGCGAGCGTGACAAGTACGAGGGCACCCCGCTGCACGAAGCGATCGTCACTCTGCTCCGCCGCCGCGGCCTGGCCGGCGCTACCGTCACACGCGCGATCATGGGTTTCGGCGCCACGGCCCGCCTGCACACCGACAAGGTATTGCGCCTCTCGATGGACCTCCCGATCGTGATCGAGTGCGTGGACACCGAGGCGAAGATCCAGGCGGTCCTCCCGGAGATCGATGCCCTGATGGGCGGCGGGTTGATCACCCTCGAAAAGGTGCGTATCATCGCCTACCGCCCCGAGCAGGCCTCATCCCACCCGACCGGTACATGACCCCACCAAACCCTTCCCTGCTCGACGCCCTCGCGGGCGTCGCCAACGCCAGCGAGCCACTCCCCGGCCTGGCCACCGGCGGTCAGCCGGCCGAGGCCCATCTCCGGGCGCTGCGTGACGCCGGTGCCGCCGTTGTGCTCGACATCCGCGATCCGATGGAGGCTCGCCCCTTCGACGAGGTCGCCGCGGTCGGCGGGATCGGGATGCGCTACATCAACGTGCCCGTCACGTCCGGAGCGCTCAGCGATGAAACCATGGAGCGCATCCTCGCCGTGCTCAGGAATCGGTCCGAGGACGCCGTGTTCCTCCATTGTGCCAGCGGAAACCGGGTGGGCGGCCCGCTGATCGCGCACCTGGTGCTCGACAACGGGATGGATGAGGATGACGCCGTCGAAATTGCGATGCGAGCGGGACTCCGAAGCGCAGAATTGATGGAGTGGGGGTTGGATTACGCCCGCCGAAAGGCGAAATGAACCACGGGTGCACCCGATGCTCGAGGCCCCCGGGAGATACTCTCCCGGGGGCCTCATCACATCATGTCATCGCCCTCGCCCGCCGCCACCGCCGGAGATGCCGCCCCGGGAGGACGGGGCAGAACTCGGAGCGCGAGCCGCCGGTGCGGAATAGCCTGGGCTCCTCCCCGCTGGTGCGGAATATCCGGGGCTTCTGCCTGACGGGGCGGAATAGCCCGGCCCGTGACTCGGTGCCGGCGAACGCGCGGACGGTCGCTCGCTTCCGCTGGGCGTACCGCCGCCGCGAGACGGACGCACGTACTCTGGAACGCCTCGACTGCCACTCCTGCTCCCACCGCTCCGGGTATTGTCCGATGGGCGCTCGAGCCGAATGTATTCGGGCATCGGCGCCTCGCGAGTCGAGCTGCTCGCCCGGCGGCTGGTGCGAGGCTCACCGCGCGCCGTCGTGGAGGATCGTGGGGACGACGTCGAACGATTCGACGGATCAGCCGGCCGCGGCTCAGCGGTACGGCGTGGCTCAGTGGACCGGCCCGTGGTGGTCCCGGATCGCGACTCAGGACGGACGTAAGTCGGCATCGGCGCCGGTTTCGCGGTCGCTGGCTTCCGGCCGGCCTCGACGTGACCACCCGCCACCGGCTGCCGTTCAGTGGAGCGCGCGGACGGAGCGGGCCGCCGCTCAGTCGACGGGCGGGTTGTGCCCGCCGCGCCGGTCGGCGCGGCGGTCGTGCCACGCGGGCGATAGGACGTCGTGGGCGAGGGGCGCCGCGCCGGCTCGAACACCGATGTCTTGTTCACGAACTCGGTACGCGGCCGGTAGGTTGTCGGCTGCCCGAATACAGTACCGCCCGGCTTGAAGGTGTAGGGCCCCCGGTTGTTGCCGTAGGGATAGCCGTAACCCGGATACCCCGGGTATCCCGGCCGGTAGCCGTAGTACGGGTAATACGGATGGTATGGGTAGTACGGGTAATACGGGTAGTAGCCGCCGCCGTAATACGGGTAATACGGATACCCGTACCACGGGAGATGCGTCGGATAATAGAAGCCACAGCAATACGGGTAATACGAATCATACCAATAGGAGGGATAGCCCCATCCGAACGAGAGGCCGACGTACGTGGTTCCCCCGTAAGACTCGCTGGAGTAGTCGGCACGAGCGTAGATGGTATAACGCGCGACCGCGAAGTCGAATTCACGGTCGGTCATCCGCAGCACGAGGTCTGTCAATTCGCTTTCGGGATCGGTCTGTATCCTGTACTGCTCGAACACCCGGTAATCCCAATGGTCGGCGCGGACGAAGTCGCCAAACTTGAAGGGGTCGCGGGACCAGGCCGCATAGACCATCCCGCTTCCGTCCGCGTAGTCGATGTAGAAGGTGCCCTGAGACTCGCGACCTCCGATCTCGAAGGTCTTCTGGCCTCTCACGAAGTTGTCGTCGGCGGGATCGAGCGGAAACAGCACCCGGATTCGGCCGTCGGCGTCCGCGTGCAGCAGGAGGACGTACCCATCTTCCGCCGTCCGGAATTTGACTTGGGAGTAGTCGCCCCGGACATACTCGCCGTCATTACTCAGCCAGACCTTGATGGGCGGGTCGGCCGGCGGCGCGGCGACCGAGAGGGAACTTGCCGCGAGGGCAATCACGAGCGAGGCGAGCATGGGACCTCCGGGCGAGCCGGTACGCCAATCGGCGTCACCGGGTATCTCCCGCCAGAATCTGCGAGGGTTGTGCCATATCGCAGATCGATGTGCTGCAATGACTTACGAATCTTCAACGGGCTTCGGTCGTCCCCAGACACGGACGGGAATCAGACTTCCCGTCCTCCCACCCATCGATGCCAGTACATTCGCATTTCCGAGATCCGGTCCCCGGAGGTTTCGCAGAAG
>DASTCF010000042.1:0-2193 GCA_035711365.1 Gemmatimonadales bacterium | reverse complement strand
TCGATGAGGTTCTCGCCCCCCGGCACCGTGACGACCTCGTAGCCGTTGTCCTTGAGGATCCAGGACAGCGTCCGCGAGAGGGCCTGGTCGTCGTCGGCGACGATGATCTTGGGTGAGATGGTCATTCAGGCCACCAGCCGTTCGAAGAGTTCTTCGTCCACATTGCCGCCGCTCACCACCGCCACGGTGGCGCCGGCCGGATGCACTGCGTGGGCGATCAGCGCCGCCGTCGTCGCCGCGCCGGAGGGTTCCACCCGGAGCCCCACCTCGCGGTGGAGCAACCGCACGGCGCGCGCGATGTCGTCGTCGGAGACGGTGACGACCTTCGACACCACCTGCCGGATGATCGGGAAGGTCATGTCCCCCACGGCGAGCGGCAGCAGGCCGTCGGCGAGACTTGCCGTCTTCTCGAGCGCGAGCGGCGACCCCGCGCGCATCGCGGCGGTGAGCTTGGCCGCGCCCTCGGGCTCCACTCCCACCACCTTCACCGCGGGGTTGGTGCCCGCCACCGCGACGCAGATTCCCGCCAGGAGCCCGCCGCCGCCCACCGGCACCAAGATGGTGTCCACGTGAGGCCATTGCTGCAGGATCTCGAGCCCGCAGGTGCCTTGCCCCGCGATCACGTCCGGATGATCGAACGGCGGGATCATCGCGAGGCCTTCCGCCTGGCAGATCTGCTCCGCGCGGACGCGGCGATCGACCGAGCGCGTGCCTGCGAAGACGATCTCCCCGCCAAGCCGGCGCACACCATCCACCTTGATCTGCGGGGCATTCTCGGGCATCACGATGACGGCCCGCACGCCCATCCGCCGGGCGGCCCACGCCACGGCCTGTCCGTGGTTGCCGCTGGAATACGTGATGACCCCGCGCGCGCGCACGGCTTCCGGAAGGCGGGACACGGCGTTGAAGGCGCCGCGGACCTTGAAGGCCCCGACGGGTTGCTGCTGTTCGCACTTGAGAGCGACCGAGTGCCCGATCGCCTGGGAGAGCGAGGGCACCTCGACGAGCGGCGTCCGTACAGCCACCCCTTCGAGGGCGGCCGCGGCCAGACGGACGTCCGCAATCGTGACCGCCGGCGGCGCGCTTGGCGCCGGCGGATCGCTCAGGGGGGGCATGAGGCTAACGTATGGAAAGACAAGGGGATTGGCAAGCTGGCCGGATCACTCCTCGTCCAGCGTTTCGGCCGGCACCGGCGCGTCTTCGCCCCCGGGTTCCTCCGCCCCGCCTTCGTCCTCCTTCACCACGCGCGCAACATCCACCACCGAGTCGCCGGGCTCGAGGTTCATCACCTTCACGCCCTGCGTGTTGCGGCCGATGACGCTGATGCCGTCCACCGGCACCCGGATGATGACGCCGTGCCGCGTGATCATCATCAGCTCGTCCGCCGGAATGACCTCCTTGAGGGCGATCATTCCGCCGGTCTTGTCGGTCTTCTTCAGCGTGATGATGCCCTTGCCGCCGCGCTTCTGGACCCGGTATTCGCTCAGCTCGGACCGCTTGCCGAAGCCGTGCTCGCTCACCACGAGCAGGGTGGCCTCGCGGCGGACGACGACCATGCCGATCAGCGCGTCGTTCTTCTCGAGCTCGATCCCCTTTACGCCGGTCGTGGCGCGCCCCATCTCGCGCACGTCGCCCTGGTGGAACCGGATGCTCATGCCGTCCCGGGTGGCGAGCACGATGTCGCTGTTGGCATCGCAGATCTGCACGTCGATGAGCTCGTCGCCGGGCTCGATGTTGATGGCCACGATGCCGGTCGTGCGCACGTTCCCGTAGGCGGAGAGGACGGTCTTCTTCACCGTGCCGCTCCGCGTGGAGAAGATCAGCCAGCGGTCGTCGGTGAATTCCCGCACCGCCACCGTCGCCGCCACCCCCTCGTCGCTCCGGATCGCGATGCAGTTCACCACCGGCTTGCCCCGCGCGGCGCGCCCGCCCTGCGGGATCTCGTGCACCTTGAGCCAGTAGACGTGGCCCTTGTCGGTGAAGAACATCAGGTAGTCGTGGGTGCTCGCGATGAACAGGTGCTCCACCCAGTCGTCTTCCTTGGTGCCCATTCCGTTGAGCCCGCGGCCGCCGCGCCGCTGGCGCTTGTAGGTCGAGACGGGGATCCGCTTGATGTAGCCGGTGTGGGAGATGGTGATGACCATGTCCTCCTCGGCGATCAGGTCCTCCACCGAGAAGTCGCCCTGGTCCGCC
>DASTCF010000041.1:0-2323 GCA_035711365.1 Gemmatimonadales bacterium | reverse complement strand
TCCTGGGCGCGGGCCAGGTCCTCTCCCTTGATCCGGTAGGTGCTCCCGGTGAACGCGCCGAAGCGATAATCGGGCTCGTCCTCCAGCTCGCCACGGGTGAATTCCTTTTCATACCAGCCCAATCGGAGATCGGCGACGAGTGGGAGCCGGGCGGTCGGGCTGGACGCGTGCTGGAGGTGGCCGGTGAGCAACGTGCCGGAGAGCCGCTGAGCCGGCGCAAACGACACGTCGTACTTGTATTGCTGATCATACAGGAGGCGCTGTTCCACGCTGCGGAGCCCGAACAGTCGCACGGTCTGCCTGGCGCCCAGGGGGATCGTGAGTTTCGCGGCCAGGTCCAGGCGTTCCCCACTGTTGTGCGGGAGAATGGCTGCCCCTTCCGACCGCGGGTCCAGCTCGTCGGACGGCCGGGGCGCACTCACCGGATCGGCATCGAGTCGACCGGCGGCATCCACCACGCCGACGAAACGAACCCCCGCGAACAGGGGGCCGTCCCCCTGCAGGATGATCCGGTCCAGGCCGTAATCGCCGCTTTCTCCAAGTGGTCGATCCGTCTCGTACGCCGCCCGGCCATGCCAGATGTCGCCGCCATCCCGGGTGACCACGTTGATCATGCCGGAGAGGGCCTGACCGTAGCGCGCCGAGAACGCGTTGGTGACGAGGGATGCCTCGGTCAGGATATCGGGGGGTATGCGAAGTCCGAGATCGCCGGTCGAGGCATCGAGCTGGTTCTTGAGGCCGAACCCATCCAGGATGAACGACTGCTGGCCCAGGCGGCCGCCCCGGTAGCTTTCGCCGACTGCGCCGGCCGACAGGGCGATCGCCTCCTCCAGCGAGCTGATCGGCAGCCGCCGGATCTCCTCGGCGGTCACCTTCTGCTCCGTTGGCGTGGCAAGCGGGTCGAGCAGCGGATCCACATCCGCGTGGACGATCAGGGATTCCACCTCGACCGCTGCCGGCCGCAGTGTCAGGTCCAGGACGATCGTTCCCCCCGCGCGAACCAGCACGCTGTCCCGCACGATCGGTTGGTACCCGATCAGCGCCGCGCGGACCCGGTGCCAGCCGCTCCGCACCTCGCGGATTCGAAAACCACCCGTGGCATCCGTCACGGCACCGCGGCGGCCCTCCTCGATCGTCACCAGGGCCGAGGCGAGCGGCCGGCCACTCGAGGCATCACGCACCGTGCCGCTGATGGCGCCGGTCGATTGGGCGGCGAGCGGGGCAGCGGCGGCCAGGAAGCAGGCCGCGGTCCAGGCGCGACGCGTCATGGTGCCTCGAAGAGGTAGAGGTCCGGAATCCGGGCGATCGTCGTGTCGGGGATGCCTGCCACGATCGTGATCGTGAGGGGATAGCCTTGGGCGACGAGGCGGGTCGTCGCGCCGACCGAGGTGAGGGCCGGCCGCCGGAAGAGCAGCTGGGTGTCGGTCGGAAGAACCGTTTCCGAGCCGGACGTGAGATCGACCGAAACCAGGCGGCCGCCCGCGTCGAACTGCACCGGTCCGTAGACCGTGTCCACGAGGGCCACCCGGCCACCGACCACTGCGATCAGCCGGTCGCCCTGCACCGTGACATCGCGTGCGATGCCCAGCGCTGCGAAGTCGTGCGCGACGTCGACGGCGCCGGAAGACAGGGTGCGACGATACACCCGGGTATCTCCGCCGATGGTGTAATAGATCTGGTCCGGCCCGCCGACTGCGACCGACGAGGCGATGTCCGTCCCGGGCACGACCTCGAGTACGGGTGTCGCGCCGGAGAAGTCGAGGCGCATGATCTCGAGGCCGGAGATCAGGGTGTCGGGCGGGCCGCCGCCGGAGGGGCGGGGATAGGCGGCGAGATCACCGAGGTACACCAGCTCCGTCGGGTTCAGCCACCCGATGTGCGAGATCCAGTTATGGAGCCGCCCGCTGGGGGCGGTGTAGGGGAGGGTGCGCACGACGCGGGCGGTGGAGGGATCCTCCAAGCCACCGACCCGCAGTCCCAGCCAGTCGGGGGAGAGTGCCCCCGGACGGGAGCGACCACGGAGGAAGGCCAGCTGGCCGTCGCTCGAGGGGGCGGGCTCGTCGAAAAGATCGGTCGAGTCCTCGCCGGCGGCGGTCCGATCGCAGATGGTCCGGTAGCGCGTGCCTCCCGCCGGTGCCATCAGCCCGAGGCAACGGTCGTAGGGCAGTACCGCGAATTCCTCCCAGGCGTAGGTCATCGCCGAGCCGTCGGCGAGCCACGCGGGATGGAGGTCCTTCCCGGGGTTGTAGGTGAGCCGTGTCGGCGCCCCGGGCAGGAAGGGCGCATCGGTTCCGGTGTCGGGTGATTCGAACGGCTTTTCGTG
>DASTCF010000040.1:0-31563 GCA_035711365.1 Gemmatimonadales bacterium | reverse complement strand
CGGTAACCACGATGTCGCTGTCAATCAGGACGATCACGTCGGCGGGCCGCGCGTGGGGTCCGGCGGCCTTCCAGAGCGTGGGATTGGTGACGGCCACTGGGGGGGGAGGCACGAATTCGCACTGGCCGGCGAGGGCGGCGCGCTGCGAGGCCGTGAGTCCGGCATCCAGGACGATGATCGGTTGGGTGTGTCCGGTGAGACGGAGCGAGTTGACCAGCCCGGTGAGCCCGAGAAAATACGGGGCGTTCGCGACGGTGTAGAACGCGACTTCCATGCGGGCTCCGGCGGGGGCGGGACGACGGAACGACGGAACGACCTAATGTAAGGCTCGCGCCATCGAACGCGACAGCTGGATTGGAAAAGAAAAACCCCGGGCACCTTGCCCGGGGTTTTTCGGTGACCGTGTCGGCGTGGAGATCAGGCGACGGTCTTCTTGTTCCG
This sequence comes from Gemmatimonadales bacterium, assembly GCA_035711365.1. Classification (GTDB taxonomy): domain Bacteria; phylum Gemmatimonadota; class Gemmatimonadetes; order Gemmatimonadales; family GWC2-71-9; genus DASTCF01. The sequence continues at coordinate 31,122 of DASTCF010000040.1, read as the reverse complement.
GCGGCGAACGAACCCTGCACCGCCCATGCCGGCGAGGCCGGTGGCCAGGAGCGTCATCGTGATCGGCTCCGGAACCGTGGTCTCACCGCAAGCCGGATCTGGCGCAGAATTATCTACCGCGCCGCCAGCCAGGATGCCGAACTGCGTGGAGCAGTTGCCCGGCCCGCTGATGGCGTGGATGCCAACACCGAGCGCGTCGATTTCCTGCTGGGTGAGCGCGCGGCTGAACGTGAAGACCCACGTGCCGGACTCGACTTCCTCCAGACCGTTGTCGGTCGGCGGAGCATTGGCGCCCGAGCCCCAGTCGTTGTACCCCGCGATGTTGATGTCCGGGTCGTTGGTGGTGCCGTACCCGGTCGGGGCCGAGGTAATCGTGACGGTGACATCCGCCGGCACGTTGATGAGGCCGACGGTCTTGTAGACGTCGCCCTCACCGGCCAGGTTCGTCACGTCGAGCGTGGTGAACGTGCCGCTGGCGTCAGTCGCCAGCGTCACGGACGCACACGTCTGGAACAAACTGCCGCCGCAGACATTCGGGAAGCTGAAGTCTGCGCGTGCCTCCGTCGCAGCCGCCAGGCTGATCGCCGCAGCGACCGCCAGGACTTTGGTGAGATTCTTCATAGTCTACCCTCGCCTGTTCAGGGGGCTTCCGTTGTGGAAGCTAGTGAATGCCGCCACGCCTTGACGGCCACGTAAAACAACACCACCGGATACGCCGCTGACTGTATCAGCGTCTTGCTGATCCCCTTCTTGAGCCCGGTCATGATGATGGGCTCCATCTTCGCCTTCAGTGCCATCGGCACGTTCGTCAGGAACAGCACCGCGCCGAGGACGATCAGCAACGCCAGGATGATCAGCATTGTGGCCCCCACCCGCACCACCCACTTCTGACCCCGCGCCACGCCGCCCGCCACCCACATTGTCAGCCCCAGTGAGACCAGGGGCAGATTATTGAAGCTCGCCGCCACCGACCCGAACTCGAACTCGGGATTCCCGAGATTCGACGGGTACCAAACCAAGGCGATGTCGATCCCGCCCACGATTGCAAAGACCAGCCCGACTGCCCCGAGGAGATACCACCCCAGGTCCGGGGTCGGAATCAGCCTTCTCTTTTTGGCCTCTTCATCCTCACGGACGAGGATCTTCGGTGCGTTCATCGAGGATCCCTCGCCATCTGGATGTGTGAGCCCACGCACCGTAGTTGCACGGACTGGGCCAAAATGCGAGACGGATTCGCGCTTTGCAACGCCTTGCCACATCGGGACTTAGCCATTTGGTCTCTCCGGATTGGATCCTGGGCGGTATCGAGTGTTGTGGCCGCTCCACAACAGGTTGTGATACCGTCACTTGGCCGATCTGGCGAGCCGGGCCATCTTCCCGTGGGCGTTGCGTCCATCCCACGACAGAAAAGACCCCATGACCCGCCGCCAACGTCACATCGGTACCACACTCGTTACATGCGGAGTGGCCTTCATCGGGGCCATGACGCTGATTCCCCATCCCGAAGAGGCCGCCCGCTCCGCCGCGACCCCGATCACCTGCCTCGTCTGCGGGGAGCTGGGAACAGTAGACGTTTTCCTGAATGTGCTCCTGTTCGTGCCCCTCGGCCTCGGCCTCCGGCTCGCCGGATTCTCCTGGCGCCGCACCGTCGCCCTCGGGGCCGCATTGTCCCTCGGGATCGAGCTGCTTCAGATGAAGGTCATTGCAGGCCGAGATGCCAGCCTGGGCGACCTCATCACCAATTCTCTCGGGGCGGGCCTCGGCGCCTGGCTCGCGGCCAGCGGACCGGGGCTGCTCCGCCCAACCCTGCGCAGCGGCCGGCGACTTGTTCTCGGCTGGTCTGCCCTCCTCATCCTCATCTACCTGGGGACGAGTCTCGCCCTTCGACCGGCCTTGCCCACCGGTGTGCCCTGGTGGGGCCAGTGGGCACCCGACCTCGGCCATCTCGATCGCTTCCCGGGTCGAGTCCTCTCCGTGACGGCCGCCGGTCTGCCACTTCCGCCAGGGCGCGCAATCGACCAGCGACAACTCGAATCCGCACTCAACACAAGGACAGAACTCACCACCACCGCCGTCCTCGGTACCGCCACGAACAGCCTGGCGCCGATCGCCTCGATCTTCGACGCCGACCGCCGGGAGGTCGTCCTGCTCGGACAGGACGGCACTGACCTCGTGTGGAGGGTGAGAATGTGGAGCGCGAAGTTGGGTTTGCGCAATCCCGGGGTCCGCCTGCCCGGAGTCCTCGCCCCAGGGGCGGGAGACACCGTCACCGCGACGGGCCGCCTTCGCGGTCCTGAGTTCCAGATCCGCGCCGATCGCGGTGCAATCATCCGCTCCTGGGCCCTTCCATTCTCAGCGAGCTGGGGCTGGAGCCTCGTCCTGCCCTGGCCGTACGCCTTCGGCCCGGAAGCCCGATTCCTGACGGCACTCTGGGTCGCCGGACTGTTGTTCCCGCTCGGGCTCTGGGGTGTCCGTGCCCAGCAGAGCGGGTGGGCCCTGATGGCTGCAATTCCAATCGTTCTTCTCGCCGTCATCCCCGCCACGGCCGGATTCTCCCCGGTCCATTGGAGCGAGTGGCTGGCAGCGTTCACCGGACTCGGAGCTGGGGTCGCTGCGAGCCGGTGGATCGGCGGCCCCGACGCGCGGGACTTCGAGGATCCGGCGTGAGCGGGAGATCCGGCCCACTCATTTCCAGGCGCCATCTGCTGCAGGCGGGCGTCGTGGCGGGCGCAGGCCTGTCCCTCGGGTTTTGCGTTCGCGGGGAACGGCACGCAACCCCGTCCAGCGATGCGCCGTTTGCCCCCAACGCGTGGATCAGGGTTGAGCGTGACGGTACCGTACTCCTGCTGCTCGGGCAGTCGGAGATGGGCCAGGGCGTAGTCACGTCCCTGCCCCTCATTCTCGCGGAGGAGATGGACGCGGACTGGTCCACTGTGCGGGTCGAGCAGGCACCAGCACATCCGGCCTATGAACAGCCGGGATGGGGGCGGCAGCGGACCACGGGCAGCGCCAGCGTCCGGAACTTCTGGCGTCCGCTCCGGGAGGCGGGCGCCGCCGCCAGGATGATGCTGGTCGCCGCCGCCGCGGCCAGGTGGGGGGTGCCGGCAGCGAAATGCCGAGCCGAGCGGAGCGCGGTCGTCCATGACGGCAGCGGACGGCGCCTCACATTCGGCGATCTGGCGGAGGAGGCCGGTAGGCTGGCCCTACCCCGGCGGGTTCGCCTGAAGGACCCGGCGGAATTCCGACTGATCGGCACGGACCCGCCCCGGCCAGAGTTCGCGGAGATCGTCACGGGCCGGCCGGTCTTCGCCTCGGATGTGCGCCGCCCAGGTCAAGTGACGGCGGTAGTCCTCCGGCCACCACGGCTCGGCGCTCGCGTCGCAACCGTCGAAGCCGACGCCGCCCAGCGGATGCCGGGCGTGGTGCTCGTACGACAGGTGGCGACTGGTGTCGCGGTGGTGGCGCGGGACCTCTGGACTGCGCGCCGGGCTGGGGAGTTGGTGCGAATCACCTGGGACGAGTCGAAAGCATCGAACGCAGATTCGGTTGCGATCCTGAAACAGCTCTCGGCAGCCGCCGAGCTGTCCGGTACCGCAGTCCGGCGTGACGGCAATGTGTCCGAGGCACTCGCGCGGGCCGCCCGGAGGCACCAGGCCACCTACGAGGCGCCGTTCCTCGCGCACGCGACGATGGAACCGATGACTTGTACGGCCCTGGTAGAGGATGGTCGCTGTACGGTATGGGCGCCGACGCAGGATCAGACCGGCGCGCGCGCGGCCGCGGTGCGAGGTGCTGGCGTGGCTCCAGACCTGGTGACCGTGCTGACGCCCCGGCTCGGAGGCGGATTCGGCCGCCGGGCCCAATCGGATTTCGTGCAGGAGGCCGCCGAGGTCGCGGCGGCTCTTCCCGGGGTGCCGGTCCAGGTCATCTGGACCCGGGAGGACGACCTTCGCCACGATTTCTACCGACCCGTGACCGTCCATCGGCTCGAAGCAGGTCTGGATGCGCGCGAGCGCGTTGTCGGCTGGAGGCATCACGTCGCCGGCGCATCGGCGGAAGGTGCCCGTGAGCTTCCGTATTCAATCCCTTCGGTGCTGGTCGCCGAATCCAGAATGGAGTTCGGCGTGCCGACCGGCATCTGGCGCGCCGTGGACCATTCACAGAACGCGTTCGCCGTTGAGAGCTTCATCGACGAGCTGGCAGCACTGGCGGCTGCGGACCCGGTCGACTACCGTCTTGGGCTCCTGAGCGCGGCACCGCGGGAGGCGGCAGCGCTCCGGGTGGTGGCCGCGGCAGCAGGATGGGGAACCTCTCTGCCCCCGGGATATGGTCGAGGCGTGGCGCTGCACGCGATGGCCGGGAGCATTGCGGCACTGGTAGCGGAGGTGAGCGCGGACACAGACGGGCGGATCCGCGCGAATAGAATGGTGTGCGCGGTGGATTGCGGAGTGGCGGTGCACCCGGACGGGATCCGGGCCCAGGTGGAGGGCGCGGTAACGATGGGCCTGAGCGCGACGCTGCGCGAACGGATTACCGTGGCCGGCGGCCAGGTGCGAGAGTCTAATTTCCACGATTACCCGATCCTCGGATTCGCAGAGGCCCCAACGGTGGAAGTGCACATTCTGCCGGGGACAGGCGATCCGGGTGGGATCGGGGAGGTCGGGTTGCCGCCAGTGGCGCCGGCGGTGGCCAACGCGGTGTATGCAGCGACCGGACAACGGCTTCGGAGCTTGCCGCTGGGTCGGGTGGATGGACGTGGGCTGAGGCAAACCGGCGGACAGGCGACATGATTGCGGGGTAGTTGATCGTGGATTTTCGATTCCTCGGCGGCCGGCGCTTCCGCGCGGTCGCATTGCTGATGTTGGCCTCTGCCTGCGCCGAAGGCGACGCGTTCAACTCAGGTAACACCGCCCCGACGGCGGTGATTACGACGCCGACAGCGGGAACCAGCTTCAGTGGCGGACAACAAATCTCGTACTCGGGCGCCGCGTCTGACGCCGAGGACGGGATGCTTGCGGCAGACCGCCTGGCATGGTGGGTGGTGCTGCACCACGACACCCACACCCACCCCTTCATGCCCCGGACCGAAGGCGTCGCCTCCGGCGGTTTCGCGATTCCCACCCGCGGCCACACCGAAACCAATATCTGGCTGCGCCTGTATCTCGAGGCGCGGGACGCCGAGGGACTGGCGGACACCACCTGGCTCGACCTTGAGCCGCGCACGGTGACGCTCTCATTCGCCACGGCGCCGCCCGGACTTCAGCTCACAGTGGATGGTCAGCCGCGGACGGCCCCGTTCAACATTCCAAGCATCGTCGGGATGGAGCGGGACGTCGGGGCGCCGTCACCACAGGTCGCAGGCAGCACCGCCTACGCGTTCAAATCCTGGTCCAATTCGCAGCAGGCGGAATACACCGTCGTGACGCCGCCCGCGAATGCGGCCCTCGTCGCGACGTTCAACGACACCACCCTCGCGAACTTCCCCCCTACGGTGAGCATCACCGCTCCATCTGCCGGCGCCTCGCTGACCAAGGGAGTGGCGACGGCGGTGGCGGTAGGTGCCGCGGATGCCGATGGCACGGTGGCCAAGGTCGAGTTCTTCGACGGCGCCGCGCTGATCGGCACCGACAATTCCAGTCCCTGGTCGGTCAACTGGTCGCCCGCCACCACCGGGACTCACAGCCTGACCGCGAAGGCGACCGACAATGACGGCGCGGTCACGACGTCGGCTGCGGTCGCCGTCACTGTGGTCACATCCGGCGGCGGCGACGCCCAGCCGCCAAGCGTCCAGCTCAGTTCGCCCACGGACGGCACGACCGGCCTCTCGGGAAGTGTCGCCTTCTCGGCGACGGCTTCGGACAACGTCGGGGTCACGGCGGTCACCTTCCAGGTGGATGGCGTCACCCTGAGCGAGGACGCGTCCGCGCCCTACCAGGCCACCCTGCCCTCGACTTCTCCCTACGCGACCGGCGTGCACGTAATCCGGGCGCGGGCGCGCGACGCGGCCGGAAACGTTTCCAGCTGGGCTTCGGCCCGGGTCACGTTCGTCGGCGGTGCGTTGCCTGCCGGATTCTCGAAGACGACCTATGTGTCGGGGCTGTCGGACCTTGGCACCACGATGGCCTGGTCGCCCGATGGGCGGCTCTTCATCGCGCAGCAGAGCGGTGCGCTCCGTGTGGTGAAGAACGGTGTCCTTCTCTCCACGCCGTTCGTGATCGTCCCGACGACCGCAGAAGGCGAGCGGGGCCTCCTCGGCGTCACCTTCCACCCTCAGTTCGCGTCGAATCACTGGGTGTACGTCTACTACACCACGACGTCAGGCGGGACCCACAACCGGATCGCCCGGTATACCGCAAGCGGCGATGTCGCCTCGGGCACGCCGACCATTATCGCCGAGCTGCCGGCGCTGTCGGCGACGAATCACAACGGCGGCGCGCTGCACTTCGGGCCCGATGGGAAGCTGTACGTCGCGACCGGCGATAACGCCGTCACCGATGCCCCGCAGAGTCTGACCAGCGCGTTCGGGAAGATCCTGCGGTTCAACGACGACGGGACGATCCCGTCCGACAATCCGTTCTATGCCTCCACGACCGGGATCTACCGCGCAATCTGGGCGCGTGGACTCCGGAATCCGTTCACGTTCGGGTTCCAGCCGGGCGGGTCGCGGATGTTCATCAACGACGTGGGTGCCCAGACCTGGGAGGAGATCAACGAGGGCCAGCGGGGCGGGAACTACGGCTGGCGGACGTACGAGGGACCGAGCAGCGCCCCCGGGTACATTTCGCCGTTATACTATTACGGGCATTCGGACAATCCCTCGCTCGTGATCGGGTACTCCATCGTCGGGGCCGCGTTCTACCCTTCGACCGCGACGCTCTTCCCGGCCGCGTACCGCAGCAGCTACTACTTCGGGGACTATGTGAACGGCTGGGTGAATCGCCTGGACCTGGTCAACGGCAATGCGGTGTACGCCTTCGCCGACGTCAATGCTCCGCTCACGGATGTGCGGATTGGCCCTGACGGCGCGCTGTACGTGCTGGCCCAGACCGGCAGCACCTGGGGCGTTTTCCGGATCGGCCATTGAGGCCCGGGGAATCCGGGCTGACCCTCACCTTCCGCCAGCGCATCCTGCTCGTCCTCATCGCGCTGGGCGCCGTCCCCACCGCCGTCGTGATCCTCGGCTGGGCCCTGACCCTCCGGACTAACAATCCCGCCGTTGCCGCGCGCGCCGCGCTCGAAAACGTCGCGACCTCGGGCCGCACGCTGATCGAGACCGTCGATACGGTCCGGCTCCGGCCCGCGGAGCGGCGCGCGCTCGCCGAACATATGGAGGAGCTGAACCGCGCACTCGGACGGACCCAGGCGGCGGAGGCCTACAGCCGCTACTACTCCGCCGGTCTCGCCGCGCTGCTGCTCGTGCTCGGCGCCCTGTATCTCTATGCCGCCGTTCGGCTCGGTGGCCATCTGTCGCGGCAACTGAGCCGCCCGATCGACGAGCTGATCGGCTGGACCGGCCACATTACCCGCCATGAACAGATTCCTGAGGGGCCGCCCAGCCGGGGGGCACCCGAATTTGCCGCCCTCCGAACGGCCCTGCGGGAAATGGCCGGTGAGTTGGAAATGGGGCGGTCGCTCGAGCTCGAGACCGAACGCCTGCGCGCATTTGGGGAGGTGGCACGGCGGGTCGCACACGAAATGAAGAATCCGCTCACGCCGATCGGATTCGCCGTGAAATCCCTGGAGCGCCAGGCGCGGCCGGACCAGAAGGAAGCGATCGAGGTGCTGGCGGCGGAATCGGACCGCCTCCAGCGCCTGGCGAGGGAGTTTGCGGAGCTGGGCCGCCTGCCGGAGGGGCCGGCCGCCGAGGTGGACCTCGCGGAGTTGCTGAAAGAGCTCGTCCGGATATCGCTGCCGGCCACCATCGAGGCCGTGGTGCAGGTCCACCCGGAGACGCCGAGGATTCTTGGCTATTACGATCCGCTGCGCCGCGCGTTCAGCAACCTGCTCCGGAATGCGGGCGAGGCAATGCACGGATCCGGCCGTATTGACGTGAGGGTTGCGCCGGGCGCGGGCGGAGTCGTGGTGGTTGTCGCCGATCACGGGCCAGGAATCCCTGCGGAAGACCTGCCGCACGTGTTCGAGCCCTACTACACCACCAAGGCCGAAGGCACTGGACTGGGGCTCGCGCTGGTGAAACAGACCGTCGTGGCCCATCGAGGAACTGTGGAAGTGCGGAACACCCCGGGCGGGGGAGCGACGTTTGTTGTGAGAATGGCGGGTCAGGGGGTCAGCGGGGCAGCAGATCGGTGACGAACCGACCCGCTGCCCCGCTGCCCCGCGGTCCTAGGGCATCACGAACGAGAACGGCGCCTGAGCAACTCCCCGGCTGTTCTCCATTCGCACTGTCCCCGTGATGACGGTACCGGGTGGTGGGATGGGCGAAATGACGAACTGCGCCAGGATGGTACTCTCGGTAATGGTCGTGGCGAAGGCCTTGAAGATTCCGCTCAGCCGATCCGGCGTGGCGGCCCCCGCATAGAGCCCACCCGTGGTGTTGGCGATGAGTTGCAGCTCCTGCACGGCCACCGGGTCGGTATTTCCGCTGCGATCCGACCCCGGGCCGACACCCACCGTGTAGATGCGGGTGCCCGAAAGCGCAGCGGCTTCGAACAGGGAATCACGCTTGGTGGTGTCGGTCGCGAGACCATCTGTCAGGAGGAGCATCGCACGGCGCTCGCCGGCGGCGCTGGTCGTCGTATCCATCCAACGGACGATCGCCGCGTTCGTTGAGTAGAGCGGCGTAAACCCTCCGGTCGGTGTCTCCATCGTGGCCAGGGCGGCCTCGAACGTGGAGATCGATGAAGTCCACTCCTGGAGCACCCGAACTCTCGTCCAGCCTGGAGTGACCGACGATTCAACCGCGGCGAACTCGAATAGTGACAGACGGCTGGCAGGGTTATCGGCCAGGATCGTCTCGGCGAACAATTGCGCGGCGTCCTGCCGCTCGAACGCCGGATCACTGCTCTGCATGGATGACGAGGCATCGAGGCTGATCGCGGTGGCAAACGGCCGCGTGTCGGGTATGGCGAGGGTCTGCGACAGCAGTGTGGCCGTGTAGCCGCCCGAAAGCGTAATGGTTGTGGTCCATTCCTCACCCACGAGGGAGGTTCCACTTGGCGTGCTCGGGATGAGCTCGAGAGTGAACTCGCCGGACTCCTGCAGGGCGGTGGTGTCGATCCGAACACCGACCGCCAATCCGAGCGCACCAGGATCTGTTGGATCGGATGGGGTCATTCCGCCATCGTCGCTGCATCCCATCGGTGCGGCGAAGGCGAGTCCGACCAGCAGAAGGCGCCGAATGACAGTGCGGCTCATCGTTGCTCCCGGGGCTACGTTGTGATCCGCCAAGGGGTTGCGGTGAATCGGCGTGGAAACTCCGACAAGCCGATTCGACCAATGCGCGTGCACGTTTCGTGCCGCTGACCTTATCTTCCAGCCCAATGCCCTCCATCCTCCTCGTCGACGACGAAGCCAACATTCGCCGCATGCTCGGCGCCCTGCTCCGGGCGGAGGGCTATGAGGTCGAGGAGGCCGCCAACGGGAATGCAGCGCTGCTGGCCGTGGAGCGCCGCGAGCCCGACGCCCTGTTCCTCGACCTGATGATGCCGCCGGGCCCCGACGGCATCGCCACGCTGGAAACCCTTCGCGATCGTGGGCTCGGGGCCCCGGTCATCATGATGAGCGGCAAGGCGCAACTCGCGGACGCGATGCGGGCGGCCCGGCTCGGCGCCTTCCAGTTTCTCGAAAAGCCCCTCACCCCGGAATCGGTGCTGGTCACCCTGCAGGCCGCCCTGGAGCTTTCACGGGCTCGCGCCGAGAATCGCGCGCTCCATGCGGCGCTGGTGCGGCGGGACGAGATGGTCGGAGACTCCCCGGGCCTGCGCGCCGTGCGGGAGCTCATCGCCCAGGTGGCGCCGACCGAGACCCGGGTGCTCATCACCGGCGAATCCGGCACCGGCAAGGAGCTGGTGGCGGCCGCGATCCATCGCGCCAGCCGCCGCGCGCAGCGCCCGTTCGTTCCGGTCAACTCGGCGGCGATTCCACGGGAACTGGTGGAATCGGAGATGTTCGGCCACGAGCGCGGCGCCTTCACGGGTGCCCACGACCGCCGGATCGGCCGCTTCGAGCTTGCGGACCACGGCACCCTCTTCCTGGACGAGGTCGGCGACCTCCACCTCGAGGCACAGGCCAAGCTGCTCCGCGTACTCGAATCGGGAGAGGTTCAGCACGTCGGAGCCGAGCGAGCCATCCGGGTGGATGTGCGGGTGATCGCGGCGACGAACCGCCGGCTCGACCAGGCGGTGGCCCAGGGGCAATTCCGCGAGGATCTCTTTTTTCGACTGAATGTGTTCCCCATCCACCTGCCGCCCCTCCGGGAGCGGCTCGCGGACCTCCCCATGCTCGCCGCCCATTTCGCCGCCCGGATCCGGCCGCGTGCCCCACTCGTCTTCACCGCGGAAGCGATCGCCGCGCTCGCGGGATACACCTGGCCCGGCAACATCCGGGAGCTGGCGAACGTGGTGGAACGATTGTCCATCCTCGGCGGCAATCACGTCGGGGCCGAGGACGTCGCGCGCGTGCTTCCCGGCGCCGGACGGGCGCCGCCGCCGGCCGCGGCGGGTGCTTCCGCCCCGGAGATGGCGCTCACCGACGCGCTCGATGCGCATGAGCGTGCGCTCATCGCAGGCGCGCTGGCACGGGCGGCGGGCAATGTGGCCGAAGCGGCGCGGATGCTGCAGACCGACCGGGCCAATCTGTATCGCAGGATGAAGCGACTCGGGTTGGGCGGATAGGCGGGTCAGCGGGTCGGGGCGCACAGCGGTGCACCCGTTCGCGGGTCAGCGGAACCGAATCGATCCATGTCGACCGGGGAATGGCCAAGGACCGTCATCCCGAGCGCAGCGAGGGATCTTGCCCGATGCCAATTGAACACCGCAGCAGATTCCGCGCGGGCGCCTGTGCGATGCTGCTGCTCCTCGCAGCGGTGCCCCTGCGCGCGCAGGACAGCGTCATCGTCATCGACCCCGACGCGCCATTCGCGGACTCCACCCCGGGCGGAGGCCTTCCGCGAAGCGTGATCGATGAAGTGCTCCGGGCCTGGAACGACTCGACAGCCGTCAGGCTGATCGGCCAGGCGGAGATTCCGGCCGGAAACACCGTGACGGGCCACGTCGCCGTCTTCCGGGGCATCCTCAGAGTAGCGGGCACGATCAACGGCGCCGTCACTGTGATCAACGGCAACGCCGTCCTGCTCCCCGGCGGCCGGATCACGGGCGACGTCCTCGTCGTCGGCGGGCGACTGGTGATCCAGGAGGGTGGCACCCACGAGGGGGATGCCCGGGAATACTGGGATATCGCACCGGTGTACCGGGACCGGGACGGGCAGCTCGCCGTACGGGAACCTCACCAGCTCACGGACCTCGGCACGGCGGAGGCGAGTTTCAACCTCGGCGATGTCCGCGCCACCCTGCACGCCTCGACCGGCGGAACCTACAACCGCATCGAGGGGTTTCCCCTCTCGCTCGGACCGGAATTCGCCTGGCGACCGGGTCCGAGCGATCGTTTGCGACTCGACCTCACCGGCATCGTCCGGACGACGACGGACCAGGCTGGCATCCGGAGCGATTTCGGCTATCGGACGCGGCTCGAGTGGCGGAATCTCGGCGAGATCGGGTTCGGTGCCGGCATCGAGGCATACAGCGTCGTCACGCCATTCGAAGAACAGAACCTTTCCCTGGCGGAATCAGGATGGTCCTCCATCCTGCTCCAGCGCGATTACCACGATTATTACGACAATCAGGGCTTCGGCGGCTTCTGGTTCGTCGAACCCGCCCGCCAGTTCAAGGTCCAGCTGTCCCTCCGGCGCGACCGCGAGCGAACAGTCCGCGCGAATGACCCCTGGTCGCTCTTCCGGAATACCAGCAACTGGCGCAGCAATCCCCTGATCGACGACGGCCATTTCGTGACGGGCGGGATCGACGTCACGCTCGACACCCGGGACAGCCGCTCGCTTCCGTCCCGCGGCTGGTACGTGCGGGCCCGGCTCGAGACCGGCTCGAGCGACGACGTGGCGCCCGCTGAACTGCCGTCCGAGGTGCGTGGCCCCATCCCCACGGACGGCTCGTACGGCTATTCGCTGCTCAGCCTCGATGCCCGGCGGAACATCCGGCTCTCTCCCGAAAGCCGGCTCGGTTTCCGAGTGTACGGCGCAGGCTGGATCGGAGGCGATCCGCTGCCGGTTCAGCGACGCCAGTCGGTCGGTGGCCTGGACATCCTGCCGGGCCACGACTTCCGCGCGGTGCGCTGTGGCGGCGAAGACGATTCCGACCCCTCCAGCACGAGCCTCTGCGACCGGATGGTCGCCGCCCAGGTGGAGTTCCGCACCCGGCTCTCGCTCGGATGGCGCTATCGGCTCCGTGAGGGGGAGCGGCCCGACCTCGACCGGATCATCGGGATCGAGAGCGCGGACCTGGTCGTCTTCGCCAACACCGGCAATGCGTGGCTGACCGGTGAGGGACCCGGGCGAGTGCCGACGAACAGGCTGCCTTCGCTGGATCTGTGGAAGGCCGATCTCGGCGTCGGGGTGGATGTAGGCTTCGTCGCCGCGTATCTCGCCAAGTCGGTGACGAACGGCGAGCCGATCAAGTTCACCGTGCGCTTGCAGCGACGGTTCTAGAATGCTCCGCAGCGCGGCGATCGCGATTATCCTGGCGCCTCTTCTGCTCCCGGATGCCCTCCGGGCTCAGGGCGGCGATGCGGTCCGCCTGGAAGTGTCGCTCGTGGCGGACGCGAGCCGGCAGACCGGCCGGATCCCCGACGTGAGGGTGCGCGGACTCCTGGATGACGACCGCTGGACGTCATCCCTCCGCAGCGGGTTGCCGCTCCGACTGCACTACCGCCTCGAGCTCTGGCGTTCGCGCGGATCGTGGTTCGACGCCCTGAGCCGCACGGTGGAATGGGACGTGGTGGTTCGGCGGGAGCCGCTGCTGGATCAGTATTCGGTGACGACCGTGCTGCTGGGACGGACGCGGCATCGCCGCTATCCCGATCTCGGGGCGCTGGACGACGCGCTGTCGACCCCCTATCGCATCACGATCCGGCCCGAGGACAAGGGCGAGTTCTACTACGCGGTGACCCTCCAGGTCTCCACCCTGTCCGACGCGGATCTCGACGAGATGGACCGGTTCCTCCGCGGTGAGACGGGGCCGGGGCCCGAGGAGGATCCGGGAGTTGGCGACGCCGTGGGTCGCACGGCGCGCCGATTGCTGCTGCGGGTGGCGGGGTTACCGCTGATGCGAATAGAGGGAAAGAGCCCGAAATTCAGGGTGCGCTAGAGTCCCCGCAGGGCGCGCAGTGCCGATTCGCCGTAGAAGAGCTTGATGTACTTCGCCTGCGTGGTGGTGAGCCGCCGGACGGCCCAGGCCAGGTGCACGAAGTGCGGTTCCACCGGCGGATGCAGCGGCGCCATGCCGCATTCCTCGGGCAGGTGATTCCCCTTCCGGGTGTTGCAGCTACTGCACGCCGTGACCACGTTCGTCCACTCGTTTCCTCCGCCCCGTGACATCGGCACCAGGTGATCGCGAGTCAGGCACTCGCGATGCCGCAGATCCGCCTGCGTCCGATGACAGTACTGACAGCGGTAATCATCGCGGGCGAAGAGGAAGGTGTTGGTGACGTGGCGGCGGAAGCGGCGGGGAACGTGCACGAACCTGACGAGCCGGATGATGGCGGGCCTGGGCAGGGCCAGCCGTTCACTTCGGACGAGGTCCTGGCCTTCCGCCTCGACAATCTCGGCCTTCCCCTCGATGACCAGCCGAAGGGCCCGGCGCACGGGCACCATGGTCAGGGGTTCAAACGACGCGTTCAGGGCGAGGCAGCGCACCACGAGTCACTCGAGGACGGCGGTTGCCACGAATCGTAACCGCCGCTCCCGGCCGGATCAAGGAGCCGCGGCCCGACGGTAGACCGTCCGCCCTCCCAACAGGGTCTCCTGAACGTCGCCCACGTTCGAGGCGACCGCCGCCTCGTACACGAGATTCGGGGTCGCGGCAGTCGGGATTCCGATTGCCACGATGTCCGCCCAGGCCCCACGACGCAACACGCCAACCTCATCCTCCAGGCCCAGCGCCCGCGCGGCCTCCCGCGTAACCAGCGCGAGCGCCTGCTCGGCATCGAGCCCGGCGAGCGCGCTCGCCGCCCGCGCCTCTGCCAGAAGGTCAAGGCTTCCCACGCTGGCCACAGAGTCGGTCCCGATGCCGATCCGGATGCCCGCATTCAGGAAGGACCGTAGCGGAGCCTCACCGTGGCCGTGACGGCGATTGGAGAGCGGGCAGTGAGCCACGGCGGCCCCGTGGAGAGCCAGTCGGGCGACATCCGCGGCATCCACCTGCACGGCATGAATCGCAAGAGTGGACGGACCCAGCACGCCGTGGCTCTCCAGCCATGCCACCGGGGACCGGCCGGGCAGCGGGGGCAGAGGAATCCCTCTCGCGGTCCACGCCTCCGCGAACGCGCCGCTGGCCGAAGCGAGCAACTCCGACTCGGCGAGGGATTCGGCCAGGTGGACGGCGATCGGCAACCCTTCCCGCTCGGCCCACCGCGCCACGGCCATATACAATGGCGCGCTGACCGTGTAGGGGGCGTGTGGCGAAACGCCGAGCCTGATACGCCCCGAGGCGAATCGGCGCAACTCGTCCACCCGGCGCTGGAGGCCGGCCAGGCTCTCGAGGAGTTGATCGGGATGCGGCCCGAAGACCTCGTGATAGGCGATCCCGCTGCCGCCGGCTTCATGAAGTGCCTCTATCACGGCGCCGGAATCACCGGTGTCGGCCACGGTGGTCACGCCGGCGGAGTAGCAGGCCGCGAGCCCGCGGCGGGCGGCTTCCAGGAACTCGGTGGGCTTCCGCTCCGCCTTGAGGCTCCGCACCCGGCGGATCCAGGCGGAGAAATCGTCCTCTGGCACCTGGCCCTCGAACCCCGTCAGCTCGAGGTGAGTGTGAGTGTTGACGAGGCCGGGGAGGAGTACCGAGTCGGAGTGGTCGGACTGGGGAGTGCCTGGCGGTGCGGGGACTGCGGTGTCTGATCCGATGGCCTCGATCCGCCCGTCGTCCCCGACGAGCACCGCCCCCCGCGGAATGGGCGGCCCCTCCATGGGCACCACCCAAGCGGCGGTCAGGCGCCGGCGTGGCATCTCAGGGCACGGGAGTGGGCCGGACCATTCCCGGCACGGCGGCACCGCTGAATGGCGAGTGCACCGGGCAGGCCTCGTTTGGTTCGGTGCCGGGGAGGAACCATTCCATGACGCGGACCGTGGATGGGCAGTAGGGCGTCGCCCGGAAGCCGGTCGTCTGGTCAATCTCCGCGCTGACCAGTTCATCGGGCCGGGTCCATCCGCGCGGCGTCGGCCGCCGCTCGTACACGTCGCCCATCATTTCCCGCCACGCGGGCGCCACGAGCACGCCACCCTGCGCGTTCGCCTTGATCTTCTCGGGACGGTCGAGTCCGATCCACATCCCCGTGACAAGGTTTGAAGTGAACCCCACGAACCAGACGTCGAATCCGTCGTTCGTGGTGCCGGTCTTGCCTCCGACAGGGAAGCCGAGCCCGGCCCCGGCGGCATGCCCGGTCCCACGCCGCACGACGTCCTGCAGGAGGTCGTTCATGAGCCAGGCGAGGGGCGGGTCCATCACCCGCTCCCGCCGCGCCCGGGGCTCCCAGAGGATATTGCCGTCGCGGTCCTCAACCCGCAGGATCCCGACCGGGGACACGCGTTCTCCGCCGTTGGCGAAGGCGGTGTAGGCACTGATGAGCTCGATGGGGCGCACCACCGCCGAGCCCAGGTGAATGGACGGATAGGGCGGGATCCGTTCCGAGACGATGCCGAAGCGGGTGGCGGTGCTGATCACCGACTCCTCGCCGACCTCCATCCCCAGCTTGACGGCGACGATGTTGACCGACTTGTAGAGCGCCTGCCGAAGCGTCATCGGTCCCTGGAACTCGTTGTCGTAATTCTTCGGCTCCCAGGGCGGCTGCCCGCCGGGCATCTCGACGGTGATCGGCTCATCCACCATTACGGTCGAGAGCGGAATCCCGGCCTGAAGCGCGGCCGTGTACACGAACGGCTTGAAGGTCGAGCCTGGCTGCCGGAGGGCCTGCGTCGCGCGGTTGAACTTGCTGTCCTCGAAATCCCGGCCGCCGACCATCGCGAGGATGTGCCCGTTCCGCGGATCGATCGACACCGCGAGACCCTGCAGGTATGGTGTCGTCGTGTGCTCAACGTCCTCCTCGGACTCGGCCTTCTGCTCCATGTACGCGGAATACGTCAGGTGCCGGTAGGTGCCGTAGGTGCCGGACTCGATCGCGGCGAGCTGCGCGTCGAGTGCCCGTTCGGCCGCCTGCTGGACATCGAGGTCGACCGTAGTGTAGATGCGGAGGCCGTCGGTATAGAGCCGTCCGCCGAAGCGGGCATCGAGCTGCTGGCGCACGTACTCGACGAAGTACTCGGCCACGCCGCTGTAATCGTCGCGACTCGACAGCAGGAGCGGGTAGGCACGCCAGCGCTCCGCCTCCTGATCCGTGAGGTACCCCTGGTCGGCCAGCAGCCCGACGATCAGGTTGCGCCGCTGGATCGCGCGCCGCGGGTGGCGCCGGGGGTTATACCGGCTCGGCGCCTTCGGCATCGCGGCGAGCGTCGCCGCCTCGGCGACGTTCAGATCCCGGGCGGACTTGCCGAAGTAGCGCTGCGACGCCGCCTCCACCCCGAACGCCCGATTGCCCAGGTCGATCTGATTGAGATACAGCTCGAGGATCTTCCGCTTGGGGTACCGGCGCTCGATCTCGAGCGCGACGTGCGCCTCACGCAGCTTCCGGCTGAGCGACCGTTCCTGCCGGTTGATGTCCTCAGGAAAGAGGTTCCCGGCCAGCTGCATGGTGATGGTCGAGAAGCCCTCACGGACTGCCCCGGCCAGGAGATTCGCCTTCAGGGCCCCGAAGAACCGGACCCAGTCGATGCCGTGATGCTCGAAGAACCGCTTGTCCTCCGTCGTCAGGAAGGCGGCGATCACGGCCGGGGACATCTCGTCCAGCGAGACCACCGTCCGGCGTTCCTTGCCCAGGTCCGTGATGAGCCGCCCGTCGGCCGCGTACACCTTCGAGGCCTGGTCCGGGTCGTAGGAGCCGAGGCCCTCGATCGACGGGCAGCGAGTTCCGGCACAGACCCGCATCCAGATGGTCAGGACCGTGACGAAGGTGAACGCCGCCACTCCGAGGACTGAAAGCAGAAAGCCCCGGCGGATGCGGGGCGTGTGCCACCATCGGGACAGCGTTGAGCGAAGGGAAGCCAGCATTGGGGGAAGGTTAACGGGACCCCGGGGATGGGGAAAAGCCCACGCCCCATTTCGGCGGTCCCCTCGGGCCCTTAGCTTTCCCACCCATGCCGTCTCTCCTCGCCACACTCCGCTCCCGCGACCTGTTCCACGACGCCACTCCCGGGCTGGAAGCGCGGCTCGCCAAGGGACCGGTCACGGCGTACGTGGGCTTCGATCCGACCGCCGACTCGCTTCATGTCGGCAGCCTGCTCCCGGTGATGGCGCTCGCGTGGCTGCAGCGTGCCGGAGGGCACCCGATCGCGCTCGTGGGCGGCGGCACCGGCATGGTCGGCGACCCGAGCGGCAAGCGGGCGGAGCGCCCGGTGCTTCCGGTTGAGACCATCGATGCCAATGTGGCGGGGCTCCGCCGGCAGCTCGAGCATTTCCTCGAGTTCGAAGGACCTGCTGCCGCGCGGGTGATGAACAACGGCGACTGGCTCCGGCCCCTCGGCCTGATGGATTTCCTGCGCGACACCGGCAAGCACTTCACGCTTGGCTACATGCTCCAGAAGGAATCGGTGAAGAGCCGCCTGGAGACGGGGATTTCCTTCACGGAATTCAGCTACATGCTGGTCCAGGCCTACGACTTCTGGCATCTGTACCGCACTGCGCACTGCGAACTGCAGATGGGCGGCAGCGACCAGTGGGGGAACATCACCGCGGGGATCGAACTGATCGGCCGCCGGGAACGCGGTGAGGCGCACGGCCTCGTGGTGCCGCTGCTGACGACCGCGGGAGGCGGCAAGTTCGGCAAGAGCGAGGACGGGAATGTTTGGCTCGATCCCGCGCGCACCAGCCCCTACAGGTTTTTCCAATTCTGGCTGAATGCCGACGACCGCGACGTCGAGCGCCTGCTCAAGTGCTTCACCTTCCTGCCGCTCGAAGACATCAAGGCCGTGATGGGAGAGCAGGCGGCCGATCCGGGAAGCCGTCCGGCGCAGCGCCTCCTGGCCCGTGACATCACGACGCGCGTCCACGGCGAGGCGACCATGGAGCGGGTGACCCGGGCGAGTGCCATTCTGTTCGGGGGGTCCGACCTGCGCGACGCCGACGCCGGCGTTTTCCAGGTGCTGGCCGGCGAGGTGCCGACGGCGGACCTGCCGCGCGGTGCGCTGGACGGCGGGCTTCCGCTGGTCGACGCGCTTGTCACGGCGGGGCTTGCCCGCTCGAAGAGCGAGGCGCGGCGCGGGATCGAAGGCAAGGGCTTCGCGGTGAACGGTGAGAAGGTCGGCGACGTCGACCGCCGCCTGACCGATGCGGATCTTCTCGACGGCGGCCACGTGCTGCTGCAGAAGGGGAAGAAGAATTACGCACTCCTGAAGGCGGGGAAGTAACAAGGCGGGGAAGCTGGAAGCAGTTACTTCCCCGCTTCCCCGCTTCCACGCGTCCCCGCCCCGCCGCCATTCACCACCCCCCAATACCGCTGCACCAGCCGGTCGTTCAGCCGCTCGATATCGTAATCCTTTTCCACCGCCCGGCGAGCCGCAACCGCGATCGGCACCGAGGCTTCCGGCGCCTCGGCGATGCGTTGCACCGCGGCCGCCAGCGCATCCGCATCGCGCTCCGGGACGACCCATCCTGTGATGCCGTCCTGTACCAGCTCCGGAATGCCACCGTGATTCGTGGTGATGACCGGCAGCCCGGCGGCCATCCCTTCCTTGATCGCGTTGGGAATCCCTTCCTGATCGCCGCTCTCTGCCACCAGGCTCGGAGCGAGCAGGACGTGCGACCGGCTGAAGTGCTCGAGGACGGCGGGGTACGCCACGGTACCAGGGAGATGCACGCGTCCTTCGAGCTCCAGCACGGACACCATGGCGAGGAGTTCGTCGTGCAGCGGGCCGTCACCCAGGATCGTGTATTCGACGTTCACTCCGGCCCGCGTCAGAATGCCCACGGCGCGGATCGCGACATCCAGCCCCTTCTTTTCCACGAGGCGCGCCGCCGAGATCAACCGGAGGGGCTCATCCGGCCACGGGAGCTTCGGAGAAAAGGGGATCCGGCCGACGGCGATACCCGTCCGGTGAACCGCGATCCGATCCGCCGGACAACCCATTGCCTCCAGCCGCGCCGCGAAGCCCTGGCTCACCGGCAGGAACAGCTCCCCCCGGGCAAACAGCGGGCGATACACATCGATACCATTCCGCTCCACATACTGAGTGACATCGTGGCCCCGGAAGGACGTCACGATGCGACCCCGTACCGCCCCGACCGAACGCAGCCGCTCCGCCTTGATCCCGTCCGGCCCGAAACAGGCCTGGATGATGTCGTAGACCCGGCCCGGGAGGAACGGGACGCACGAGTAGAGGAGGCGGAGCGACGAGGCCTGGCGGCCGAACTGACGGACGTTAAGGGAGCGGCGCAGGATCTCGCCGCCATGATTACGGTGCTGCCAGAGCAGCTCGAGGGCGCCCGCCCAGCGCGCCGCCACTCCGGCAGGCGGCGCGGGAGGATAGTACGTGCGGCGCAGCAGGCCCAGGCGGTCCACATCCGCGTGGTGTCGCCCGCCGCGCTCAGGATGCACCGCGAAGATGTCGACGTGATGCCCGCGCTCGACGAGCCCGGTGATCTGGTTGAGGAACGGCGCTTCCGAGATGACCGGAAACGCCGTCACGAGGTAGGCGATTCGGAGCGGCCTCATGGCCGGTCGAGGATCTCGGTCACCTTCACCATTTCATCAAGAGTGTTGAAGACGTGCGGACTCAGCCGGATCGCGCCCTCGCGCAGGCTCGCGACGACGCCGGCGGCCTTGAGCCGGCGAAACGCGTCGCCGGGATCCGGTGGGACGACGCAAACGATCTGGGATCCGTGCGAGCCCACCGGCGATGCGATCGGATAGCCCCGACGAGCGGCCCAGTCGCGAACCGGCACCTGAAGGGTGCGCAGGTACGCTTCGATCCGGCCGATTCCGAGCTCCAGCAGCAGTTCCAGCGAGGCATTGAAGCCCGCGAAATCCTGGAACGGCAGGGTGATCATCTCGAACCGGCGGGCATCCGCCCGGAGCGTGGGGTGGTAGGTCGTCAGATGGGTGAAGTCGTCCGTGCCCTCGAACGCCATCCAGCCGGTGACGACCGGGTCGATCTTCGGAATCAGGTCGCGCCGCACATAAGTGAAGCCGCTCCCCCAGGGGCCGAGCAGCCACTTCTGGGCCCCGCACGAGAGGATGTCCACAGGCGTCGCCCGCACATCCACCGGCACGGCCCCAAGCCCCTGAATCGCGTCGACCACCAGGAAGGTGTCCGTCTCGCGGGCACGGGCCGACAACCGGGCGAGATCCACCTTGTACCCGTTGCTGAACTGCACAAGGGAAACCGCAACCACGCGCACCGCCGGCTCGCCCATCCGCTCGAGGAGGCGGGCCTCGTCGGGCCACCCCTCGGCCGTGACGGGGACCAGCTCGAGGCGCACGCCTTTGTCCTGCAGCCGGAGCCACGGATAGACGTTGGCCGGAAACTCGCGGTCGCTGGCCACGATCACATCGCCCGCTTCCAGCGGCAGTCCCCGCGCGGCCAGGTTGAGCCCATAGCTCGTATTGAACGCCAGGGCGATTTCGGCCGGGCTCGCATTGAGCAGCTGCGCAGCCAGCGCGCGCGAAATATCGAAGACCTCGAAGAACTCGTGGTCGCCGAGCTGGTAGGGCGCCGCGCGCTTCCGGTTGAAAGCCTCGAGCGCCAGCCGGGTGCGCTCCGGGAGCGGCCCGATCGAGGCGCTGTTGAGGTAGGTCGCCTCGACGGCCCAGGGGAACTCCTCCCGGCGAAGGCCGGCCACGTCGAGGACAGCGGTGGCGTCAGCGATCATAGCGGAGTCTGGGATCGTACACCTCCCTGAGGACGTCGCCAACCAGATTGAAACCCATCACGGCGAGCCCGATGGCGATCCCGGGCGCGAATGACACCCAGGGCGCCACGCGCAGGAGGTCCCGCCCGTCCGACACCATCGCCCCCCAGCTGGGGGTTGGTGGCTGTGCCCCGAGCCCCACGAAGGAGAGGGCGGCTTCCGCCATGATGGCGCCAGCCATGCCGAGCGTCGCGGCCACGATCACCTGGGCACGCACATTCGGGAGCAGGTGGCGGAAGAGGATGCGACGGTCACGCGCGCCGAGCGCGCGGGCAGCCTGCACAAACTCCGCATTCTTGAGCACGAGGACCTGACCGCGGACCAGGCGCGCCATCGCGGCCCATCCCACGATCCCGATCACCAGGAAGACGACCGGCAGCGAAGGGCTTACTGCGGCGGCGACGGCGATGAGCAGCAGCAGCGTCGGGAAGGCGAGGGTGATGTCGGCCAGCCGCATCACGACCCCATCCACCCAGCGCCCATAGTAGCCGGCGAGGAGGCCGAGCGTCACTCCGAGGAGCGAGGCAACGCACTGCGAGATGATCCCGACCGCGAGCGAGATCCTGGCTCCGTAGATCACGCGGCTCAGGACGTCCCGGCCCTGAGTATCGGTGCCGAGGAGGAAGGTGCCGCCCGGGGGAGAGAGATAGTCGGTGCCCTGGTTCCCGCTGAAGGGATCGTGCGGGGCGACGAACGGGGCAAGAATCGCCGCCGCCACGACCAGGAGGACCAGAAGGAGCCCGAACTGAAAGAGCCGGTCCTGGCGAAGCCGGAGGGAGAGGGGCGACGGCATAGGGAGAATATAAGAGGAGGACTGGGGACTGAGGAGATTACTTTAACTGCCATGCAGCAATCCCCAGCCTTCACCCTCGTCCTGAGTGGCGGCGGCCTGAAAGGGCTGGCGCACATCGGCGTGCTTCAGGCCCTCGAGGAGGAGGGCCTGGTGCCGGGCGGTGTGGTCGGCTCGAGCATGGGTTCCCTTATCGCCGCGGCCTGGGCCGCCGGAAGAACCATCGAGGAGCTTCGCACCCGGGCCCTCGGCCTCAAGCGCCGTGACGTGTTCCGGGTGGCGCACGGCGACATGGCGTTCAAGCGAATGCAGGCGCCGGCTGTCTACCGCCGTGAGCCCCTCGACTTGCTCATCCAGGATCTGGTAGGTGAGCGGACCTTCGATGACCTGGTCCACACGCTCATCGTCAATACGGTGGATATCAACTCGGGTATGCAGGTGCTCTGGGGGCTACCCGGGCTCCGCTACGCGGCGGTCGCGGACACCGTGTTCGCCTCGTGCGCTCTGCCGGGGATTTTCCCGCCGAGGGAGATCGCCGGCCGCTATTACGTGGACGGCGCGGTGGCCGACAACCTGCCCGTGAAAGCCGCCACCGCCTGCGGACCCGGGCCGGTCGTCGCGGTGGACTGCGGTGCGGCGCAGGCGCTCCGCTCCGAGGTCGAGCGCGGCGGCTTCGCGGCGACCTACATCCGTGGACTCGAGATCGTGATGCAAACGATGCTCGAGCGCACCATCCGTCTGTGGCGGGAGCCGCCGCTCCTGCTGGTGCACCCGCGGGTCGAGGACTACTCCATGTTCACCTTCGACCGGCCCACTGAGCTGATGGCGGAGGGCTACCGGGCGATGCGCCAGGCGCTCCCGGAACTCCGCCGGCTGATGGCGGCGCCCGAACCGGGAATCTTCCCCAAGACCCCCGTCCGCCTCCACGTGGACCGTAACCGGTGCGTCGGGTGCGGCGTCTGCGCCCTCAGGGCCCCTGGAATCTTCAGGATGGACGGAATGGGTAAGGCGGAGGTGATCGCGCCGAATCAGTGGTGGTCACCGCTGGATGGGGTCTACGTACGGAATTGCCCCACGTGGGCGATCAGTGCCCGCCCGGTCTCGGGGGAATGGGTCGGGACGCCGCGTCCGCCAGTCGCCTGAGGTCTGCCACCACCCGCTCCCAGTTGAAATACGTCTCGGCCGCACGCCGACCGGCGGCTCCGAGCCGGGCCGACAATTCCCCATCATCGAGCAGCGTCCGCACGCCATTTGCCACGTCCTTCACCCGGTCGGGGTCCACGAGGATGCCGGTTTCCCCCTCCCGCACGGCATCGGCCGTTCCACCGCTCCGTCCCGCCACGACCGGCAGGCCGCACGAGGACGCCTCGGTGAACGAAATGCCGAAACCTTCGACCATGAGGGCGGACCGGCGCGAGGCCCCCACGTACACGTCGCCGACGCAGTAGAGCGCCGGCAGCTCGTGATCAGCGGCGTTCGTGACGAAGTGCACCCTCTCCGCCAGGCCCAGCTCGCGCGCCAGTTCACGGAGCACCGCCTCGCCGTCGCCGAAGCCCACGATGAGGTACCGCACGTCTCCATAGGACGGCCCGAGCGCCGCGAGCGCTCGCAGCACGGTATCAATGCCCTTGTGCGGCGTGAGCCGCGCGACCGTCACGATCCATCTCCCTGGAGGGAGGTTATACCGGGCGCGCACCGCCGCAGTGTCGAGGCCCGGCCGGAAGCGTGACGGATCCGTACCGAGCGGCACAGTGTGCAGTCGTCCTATCAAGTCCCCGAGGCCCAGCTCGTCGAGCAGTTCGCCGCACAGCCCCGTGGTGAACTGGCTGTTCGCCACCAGCACAGCCGCCGATCCGAGGAGCGCGCGTGCGGTCATCCGCTTGATCCGGGATTGCCCGATCCGCTGGCGCGTGCTGAGCAGGTCGTGGCCGTGCAGCAGGATGCCGTAGGGCAGTCCGACCCGCGCCAGGGCCCACCGGGCAGGATAGGCCGCGGGACGCAGGTTGCCGCACCATGCGAAGCCGGCCGGGAGCTCGCGTGCAAGGCGAACGACCCGTCGCGACCAGAGCACGAGACCCTGGACGGTGCGGAGGTGGCGCGCCTCGATCGGCAGCCGGTCGACCCGATTCGGCAGCGTCGAGTCCACCCGGTCGCTGCCGGACATCCGCCCGGTCGAAATGACCAGCGCACCCTGCGGATACCGCCGCGCCAGCTCATCCATCCAGCGGGCGATGCCCCCGCCCATCGGGGGAAAGTCGTAGGTGAGCAGCAGGTGTGGTGTCGGCGTCATCGGCGTGCCCGCACCAGCTCCTCGAAGAGCTCCGTGTAGGCGTCCTCCATCCGCGCGAGCGGAAACTCCCGCGCGATGCGCTCACGGGCGGCCACGCCCATCGCGGCGCGTCGATCCGGATCGGCGAGCAGCCCCGCCACCGCTTCGGCCATCCGGGCCGCGTCGTCCGGTGGCACCAGTACGCCCGCCGTGCCGTCGCGTCCGAGCACCTCCGGCAATCCGCCTGCATCCGCACCCACCACCGCCCGCCCGCACGCCATGGCTTCGCCGACGACGTTCGGGAAGATCTCGGTTGGCGCGGGGTGGAGGACCACGTCGGCGGCGTTCATGGCCGCGAGCATTTGAGTGGGATCCAGCATTCCGGTGAAGAGAGCGCGCACCCCGTACGTCGCGACCTTCTGTTCGAGTTCCTTCCGGGCCGGGCCATTGCCACACACCACCCAGACCACCGGGACTGCATCCGCCGTCAGCCGGGACATGGCGTCCGCCGCCACCCCATGGCCCTTGTTCCTCGACAGTTTCGAGCCGGTGAGGACCATCGGGGCGTTGGCCGGGATGCCGTAGCGCTCCCGGAACATGGCGCCAGCCGCGGCGTCCGGCACCAGCGATTCCACGTCGTAACCGTTTGGGATCTGGTACAGCGGGAGCCGGGCGAGCCACGGCATCGCGGCCAGCGCAGCGCGCCGGATGTAGTCGGATTGGAAAACCGTCGCCGCCGCCCGGCGATGGAAGAATCGATCGGCCAGATGGCTGCGCGGGGCGCGATGTCCGAGATTGTATCGATAAACGATCGGGACGCGACGCCCCAGCGTCGCCAGGACAGCAAGCCGGAGATCGCGGGTCCCATCGACCAGGACGATGTCGCACCCGCGCAACGCGGCTCGCATGCCGAGCACCTGCCGGGGTCCGGTGTTGGACAGGTCAACCTGATGCACCGTGAACCCGCGCTCAAGGAATCGCTCTGTCGGTTGCGGATGCCCGGTGATCACGACCGCGCTGTGGCCGCGACGCTGAACTCCCCTGCCGATCTTCGCGAGGCTCACCGCGGAGCCCCGCCATCCCGGGGCGGAAATCACCAGGGCCATGCGCAGTGCGTGCACAGGTTGCGATCGTGCGTCGCCGGCCGCCGCGTCCGTCACGACGAACCGTTCGATCGAAGCAGCCACCCTCCCCGCCCTCCCCCAAGGTGGCGAAGACCTGCACCCGACTGTTCCGCCCAGGCACGCGCGATCCAGCGTTCGTCAGGGCGATCGCCATCGTCCATCAGGATCGCCCAATCTTCGGAGAAGAACCGGCGCAGCAGCGGGAAGGCCGGGTATCGCGCACGGGGCGCCGTGTTGCCTGGCGGCCCGTCCACCAGCACCAGACTGACCGGCTCGGTCAGGTAGGCCTCGTACACGCCGTCGTACCAGCGAAATTCCCGGCCCTCGTATTGCCGCCGGGTGAGCGGCGCGGTCACAACCGTAGCCAGGTCCGCCACGCCGTGTTCGCGCAGGAGCCTCCGAGTCTGCTCTGCGAAGTCGGGGTCATGCTCAAGCGACAGGATTCGCCCGTGACCCATCGTCTGAAGGCATCGCGCCACAATGACGGTGGACGACCCGGATCCGCACTCGATGACCAGGGCGGGGCGCCGGCTGGCAACCAACTCGACCGCCCTGAGCGCAAACACGGGATCTGCCGCCCAATCGCCGAGCGGGATCGGGATCGGTCCGAGGAGCGGGCGGACCTGAACCAGCGCCCGAGTCTGAAGGTCGACATCCTCGATTTGACGGCGGAGCGCTGAACGGTCCAGTTCGTACAACGCAAGGAATGACAGGAGAAACACGCACAGGCCCGCCGTGGCAGCCCGGAGCAGGCCGAGCGATATTGCGAGCGCTGTCATCCCGGCTCCGAGGACGGTCACCAGCACCAGGAATCGGCGCACCCGCCGACGGGTGCGCGGTGCGATTGCGGGCAAGTAAGCCATCGGGTGGAACTCCTGAGTGGGCCGACGGGCGAGATCAGACCCGTACGGCGAACGTCCCCAAAATAGCGCGTGCACGTCGCCGGCGTCACTGTGTGAGGAAACCAATTCTTGCGCGATCATTCGAAGCACGATGGCACGATCCTGATCTCGGGCATCACCGGACTTCGCAACCGCGGAGTCGAGGCCCTTGCCGTCACTACCGTGAGTGAGCTGGCGCGCAGGCTCCCCGGACGCCGCATGCGCCTCCTGACCAGCACACCCGATTACGACCAGACACGATTCGATGGACAATCCGTTGGGACGCTGCGGAGCCCGACTCGGCGCGACAGGCGCGTTCCGCCGCGCCTGGTTCCGTGGCTGTGGCCGCTGGCCCGACGGCTGCCCGTCGGTCGTCTCGCCGACTGCCTCCGCTCGTGCTCGGCGGTCGTGGCTTCGGGTGGTGACGTATTCAGTTCCGATTACGGCGGGTTGAGGAATCACCTGTATCCTTTGAACTGCGCCCTGGCCGCCGGGGTCCCGGTGATCTTCCTCGCGCAGTCGATCGGGCCGTTCCGCGCTCCCGCCGAGGCCCGGGCCTGGCTCCGGGTCGCACGGCGGGCGCGGCTCACCACGGTGCGTGAGAGTCTCTCCTTCCGTTACGTCACCGAGGAGCTTGGACTGGGTACCGAGCGGGTCCGGCAAACGGTTGACCCGGCGTTCCTGCTGGAGCCTCCTGCGCCGGGGCGGGTGGCGGAGCTGCTCGCGCATCACGGCGTCGATGCCAGCCGACCGATCGTCGCGTTGGCCCCGAGTTGCGGCATCAGCAGTTACAGTCGGCTCGATCCGGCCGAGCACCTGCAGGCATGGCGGTCTGTCGTCGACTTCTTCGCCCGGGAACTCGGCACCCAAGTGGTGCTGATCCCCCATGTCCAGGAACGTCATCCAGCGAATGACGACCGAATCCTGGTTCGAGAGCTGCTGCAGCTTGCGGCCCATCCGGCGGTCCGGGCTGCGGACGGGGACTATTCGGCCTCCGAGCTCAAGGGGATCATCGGTGCCTGCGAATTCGTCGTCGCAGAGCGGATGCATGCCGGGATCGCGGGACTCGCGTCAGGAGTCTGCACCGTGATCGTGGGCTATTCGATCAAGGCACGTGGCATCATGTCTGATCTGCAGCAGCGGATCGGCGTTCGCGAACCGCTTCAGCTCCCGATTGAGGACTTCCTTCGGGAGGACCGCGCCATCCCCGCCCTGCGCCGAGTCTGGGAGGTTCGAAGCCAGGTCGCAGAGGCGCTCCGCCCGGAGCGAGCGCGCTTGCGTTCCGCGGCGGCCGAGGGCTTTGATCTCGTGGCGCAGGCCATCGAGGCCAGTGGAGGGGCCCCGTGACATCCGTCGACCGCGTCGCCTGTGAGTCGTGGTTTCGTCGCATCAGCGAGGTCAACCGCCGGCAGCTCACCCGCGCAGGGGCCTCGATACCGGAACGCGACAGGCGCGCTACTGGTCTCCGAGGCCTGGGCGCGGGACTGCGACGTCTGGTCGGCTCGGCACCGCGCGAGCAGGAACATGATTGGACGGTCGCACTGAACGCCCTGGGCGCCGAGGTCGCACATCGCCACTACCGGCACGACGAAGACCTGCGCGCGCTCCGCTCACTATTCGACCGGACGCTTGATCCCGATGGGCGCTGGACGACGCCGATCCGGACTGTCGCGCACTGCATGAAGGGCTACTCCCTGGCCTACCTGATCGAACTCACGGGCGACCGGCGATATGAACAGGGCTTCCGTGAACTGGGCGCATTCCTCCTCGCCACGCATCCCCGTGCCTCGGACCATTGCCTGCCCTATGTGCCACAGTCGGCCGAATTGCTGGTGGATACCCTCGGGATGGTCTGCCCGCTGCTGGCACGGCTCGCCGGACGGATGAACCTCCCGGATGCGGGCGAGCTCGCGCTCCGGCAACTCGGGACTTTTGTGCGTGAGAACGTGGACTCGGAGACGTACCTGCCGTATCACGGCTACTACGCGGGCGGCCCGCGACACCTGGGTCTGCACGGATGGGGACGGGGAACGGGATGGTACCTGCTTGGCCTCGCCGACACCCTGCTCGAGCTCGACCGGGACGGCGATTCGTGGGAGCGGCTCCGGGACGCATTTCAACGCGCGGTGGAATCCCTGGCGCGCTACCAGCGTCCGGACGGCCACTGGAACTGGGCCATCCTCCACGAGCGCACCGACTACGACAGCTCCGCGACGGCGCTCATCGGTTACGCCATCCTGCGCGCCATCCAGGGCGGGATGCTCGACGGGTCGAATCGCCAGCTCGTTGACTCCGCCATCCGGGCGCTCATGCAGTCAACCCGCCCCGACGGCGTCGTGGATCATTCGTCTGCGGAGTGTCGCGGGCTCGGGCGCTATCCGATGGGTTACGGACCCCGCCCCTGGCTCCAGGGTTCGGCGACGGCCTTCGCGGCGCTCTACCTCCGCCGCCCGGAGGGAATGACCTGATCAGACGCCTCAAACGCGCCCCCATCCAGGAGCAGGCGCACCCGATGGGCGTAAGTGTGGTGCGCCAGCGCGTGGGCCCGCCCCGCCAGGGCGACGCGGGCGCGGCGTTCCGGGTCACCGAGGAATTCATGCACCAGTTCGACTGCGTGCGCCGGCCCGCGGTACCACGCGCAATGCACCCCGCCCTGCGCCATTCGTTCGATCCCCTCCACAAACGGCCCCAGGTAGAACCCGCCGCACCCCATGATCTTCCACATCCGATTCGAGGCCGAGGCCTGGTCTTCGGCCTGCTCCGGCAGCGAGTCGGCACCGAGTGAGATCGCCGCGCCGCGGATCACCTGGGCGAAACGGCGGCCGTAGACGGCCCCGCCCGCCACTGGCAAGTCGTGCGGCGCCTCCTCCCAGCCGGGTCCGCGGATCTGGAGCCGGCAACTGGCCGCGACGGCCCGCAACACATCGTAGCGGTGGGGATACTGCCCTGAGCCGACGAACGAGACGTCGCACCGGAACCGTGCGGGGAACCGTCGCGCCGGCTTGTCGACCTCCGGGTCGAGACCCTGGGGAAGGAATCCGACGTCGGGAATCCCGGCGGCCCGATACGCATCGAGCTGGGCGAGGTACGTCACGCGCATGGTGCCGGCCACGCGTCCGAGCATCAGGGCGTTCGGAGTCGGCTTGAAGTCGAAGTACCAGAACACCGCGCGTCGTCCGCGCACCATCTCCTGTAGCGCGGCTTCGCCTGCCGCGGCCGCGTGGTGGGTGAGGATGACGAAGTCGGGCTCGAACGAGTCCACCAGACGTCGGATCAGGCGCGGGGCGAGCGGCCCCAGACGCCGGCGCCATCCCAGCGCGTCAATCAGGCGGGACGGGTGGCCGAGTGCGCGCGCGGCGCGCGCGATGGAGGCCTCGGTCCGGCGTCGCTGGCCTGCTCCTACGATCACGACACGCACGCGACTCAGGTCCGGGTCATCGGAGGTTGTGACTCGACCGGGACGCCAAACGTGCGGTCGAGCGGGTATCCACGATCTTCGAGCATCAGGCGAATGCGCTGTGCGTATGTGTGATGCTCCATCGCGTGCGCCCGGCCGGCCGCCGCGATGGCTCGTCGCTCTCCGGGCGAAGCGAGGTAGCGCCCGACCTGCGCGAGACACTCATCCGGATCCCGGTAATAGGCGCAGTGCACGCCGTCCTGCGCCATCTGGTTGATTCCCTCGACGAATGGGCCGAGAAAGAATCCCCCGCAGCCGAGCACCTTCCACATCCGGTTTGAGGCCGACGCGTATTGTGTTTCCTGCGCTTCGCTGTGGATGCCGAGGCAAATGGCCGCCCCTGCGACGACCTGGGCGTACGCCTTCCCGTAGACCTGGCCTCCGGCGACCGGGAGTCCGGCAGGCGCCTTGTTCCACCCGCTGCCGCGGAACTGGACCCGCTCCAGTTTCGCCAGCCGGCGAAAGAGCTCATGCCGGAACGTGATACTCGCGTTGCCGACGAAGGAGACGTCGCAGCGGTACGCCTCGGGGAACCTGTCGGCGGGACGGTCCAGATCCGGATCGACTCCCTGGGGGAGAAACCGGACGCGGCGAATTCCCGCGGCCTGGTACGTCTCCACCTGGGGGGCGTAGGTCGTGAACATCGTATTCACGATCCGACCCAGCGCGAGCACTTCGGGGATGGGGGGAATACGGAGGTCCTGGTACCACAGGGTGGAGAATCGATTCCGGACGAGTCGGCGGAGGCGCTCCTCGCCAAGATCGTATGCGTGACGTCCGAGAATGACCACGTCCGGCCTGAACGCATTCGCCATCGCGGCAAGGGCGGGCGCCGCCGCCCGCCCGAGGCTCCAGGTCCACCCACGCACGTTGATGAGGCGGCAGGCATGACCGAGCGACCGCACGGCGCGGGCGATGGCGGCCTCGTTCTTGAACCAGCGGCCGTCACCGATCACCACGACCCGCATCATCCACCCTTGGGTGTAAGGAGTTGCCGGACCCTCGGCGTGCGTGATCCGGGTTGGCAGCGGTCGAGACCGCCGTCCGTCATGCGAAGAGGCGCGCGAATTCGTCCCAGCCGTGACGCATCACC
This sequence comes from Gemmatimonadales bacterium, assembly GCA_035711365.1. Classification (GTDB taxonomy): domain Bacteria; phylum Gemmatimonadota; class Gemmatimonadetes; order Gemmatimonadales; family GWC2-71-9; genus DASTCF01. Next base: position 248 of record DASTCF010000040.1, on the reverse strand, counting down.
GCATCGCGGTTCAGGGCTCCCCGGTCGGCGAGGCCCGCCCGGCCGAGGGCGATCGCCCGGAGAATGCCATCACGCAGGCCTCCCTCAGCATAAAGCAGATCGCGCTGTTCCGCGAGCCGCTCCGGCAGAGCACCCATCATCGGCGCGATCACCGGCCGGACGAAGCCCATCGCGAGGATGGCGGATCCGGAATTCTCGATCTTCTCGAACGGAAGCACGACGGCATCACAGGCCTTGAAATAGAGCTG
>DASTCF010000039.1:0-2951 GCA_035711365.1 Gemmatimonadales bacterium | reverse complement strand
AGGGCCTGACGGGGGATCTTCATGGCTCCGCCTCCGCGACGATGGATCATCATCGTGAGACGGACGGCGGGCTGGCGATTGCTCCGGGGCTCAGCCGAGGGGAAGTCCCCCTCGTTGCAGAGTCCGCCCGGTCTCACGACTGCAAACCATCAAATGGTGCGACAACACGCGGAAGCCGCCTGTGCGTTTTCGGCCAGAGCCGGGGGCGGCAAGGCGAATTGGGACTTGCAGCGTCAGGATAGGATCGCGGGCCCGGAGGCGTCAATACCCTATCAAGCTTGATAGCGAACAAATGCCGAAAAAGCCCTGCCTCGGATCTCGAAGCAGGGCTCTCACTTTCCAGAGCGGGCGACCGGACTCGAACCGGCGACGTCCAGCTTGGGAAGCTGGCATTCTACCAACTGAATTACGCCCGCGTGGAACGGAAAACTGGGCCGGGCGGGAGACGGTGTCAATCGCCTCCCACCCTGCCCCGCGTTACTTCATCCGATACCGCCAACCGACGATTCCGCTGCCAACCGCCTCGGCTTCGACCCGAGCCGTCTCCCCCTCCTTGAGCGGCGGAACGACCCGCTCCGAAGTGGCGACGACTGCCTTGCCCTCATCCACGAACTCGAACAGCAGCGTGACCGGCTTCGGGGCAATGGGCTTCCCGTCCACGGTCTTGGCGGCCCGGCCGGTTGCGGTGCCGGCGGCCCGCGCGCCGCCGCTGGTCAGGCTGAACTCGTCCATCGAAAGCGAGAATGGCATCGCCTCGAGTTCAGTGTAGAGCTTGATGGTCATATCCTGGTTCTTCTGCATCTGATACGCCTGGGCCAGCAGCTTCTTGCTGCTCTCGTTCATCGGGTCCACTTCGTTCAGCGCCGTGGCGGCCTTGAGCAGGTTGGCCGGATCCTGGGCCCCGAGATACGAATTCGCGAGGTTGAACAGGGCATCGCGATTCCACGGCTCACGCGCCACCACCCGCGAGAACGCGGAGGCGGCTTCCGTGTAGTTCTTGTCCCTGAAGAAGTTCACGCCGGCGGTCATCAGGTCGTCGGTCGAGACTTCATCGGCCCCCGTGCTGATCAACTCCCGCTCGATGGCGGCCGCCTTGTCGGCCTGGCCGCTCGCGCGGAGCGCCCGGGCGTAGCCCTTTCGCGCGTCCACTTCGTTCGGGGCCCACTTCAGGTATTGCTCCCAGACCGGAAGCGCCTCGGCGTACCGGCCTGCATTGCTCAGGAGCGCCGCCAGGTTGTACGTGGCCTGATTCCGCGTCGCCGTCTGGGTCGAATCCGCGCTGGCGATCTGCGCCGCCTTCTGGAAGTACACGATGGCGCTGTCGTTCTGCCCGGTGTTGGTGTACAGCACGCCGAGGTTCATCATCGCATTGGTTTCCTGGCGATAGATGCCATTGGCTTGCTGGTACAGGACGATCGCGCTGTCCGTGTTGCCATCCTTCAGGAACTGGGATCCGGTATTCACCAGCGGGATCCAGCTGTTCCGGCGCAGGGTCTTGATCTCGCCGGCGCACGCCGGGGCGAGCTGCTCGGCCCGCGTCAGGGCGGAATCTGCGCCCGGAATGTCGCCCAGCTGCAGATACGTACGGCCGAGGAAATACCACGCCCCGGAGCTGGCTGACTGGCCCTTGGTGATCGCCTCCGTCAACACGCGCTTGGCGTCGCCGAAGATGCGCATCCGGTTCACCTCGACGGACGTCTCCATGCCACTCTTCAAGTACGTGGCCCCGCTGCTCACGAGATAGTTGCCCTTCTTGAGCTCGCACGTGGGCTCGCTGTACTTCGGCGGCTGCGCCTTCGCGACGCGATCGTTCTTGATGGTCTCCTGGGCACCAGCCGCTACGGCGGACACCATCAGGAGCACCAGGCCCGCAAACGCCTTCCGCATCATGACTCCTTGTTCGCTGTCAGGGGTGCACGCGATTCCCCGGCCACCCGGTCTTGTGCACGCTGTTGCACTTCACGAGCCACTTCGACCGCGGGACGGCCGACCCGGCGCGCCGCCCGCGCGACATCCTCGAACTCCGGCTTCACGCGGGGTCCGCCCGGACCCTCGACGACCTTTACGCGGACCGCAAGTCCCTCGCGGGTATCGACCTCTATCTCCCGCCGCGTCAATGTGACGCGTTCGGCCGTCCAGCGACGCACGCCGGCCGTGGTGCTGTGTCGGAAGAACGCCTCCGTCACGGCGGGCTCCGCGGCAGCCTCGCTGACGACTTCGACCCGGAATCCCGGGCGCCCCTTCTTGGCCTGACTCGCCCAGACCTGCACGTCCAGGGCGCCCGCCGCGAAGAGGGCTTCCCGGAGCGGCTCAAGATACTCCGGGCTCAGGTCGTCGAGATCGGTGACCGTCACAACGACCTCGCCCGCCTCCGCCACGGCCTCCGCGATCAGGACGCGAAGCGCATTCGGGTATTCCGCCGGATTCCGGCCGCCCGCGCCCCACCCCGATGCGACCCCACGCCACCGCGCCGGCGGCCGGCCCTGGGATAGCGCCCGCAGCAGCGCTGCGCCTGTCGGGGTCGTCGCCTCACCGGTCACCGGGCCGTCGGGGCCGATTTCGAGCCCTTCGACCAGGATGGCGGTTGCCGGCGCGGGGATCGCCATCGTTCCGTGAGCCGCACGGACCCAACCCTGCCCAAGTGCGACCGGCCGCGAATACACGGCGGAAATTCCGAGGCGCTCCAACCCCTCGACGCAACCGACGATATCAACGAGGGCATCGAGTGCCCCGACCTCGTGCAGCGCCACCCGATCCGCCGGGACGCCATGCACCCGTCCCTCGGCTTCGCCCAGCAGCTGGAACGCTCGCACTGCGCGTTCCCTCACGGATTCCGACAGCGGCGCCCGTTCGATCATTGCCAGGAGCTCGCCCAAATGGCGGTGCGGCGCATGCTCCTGCGAGTGCGCGCCAGCGCCATGCTCCGTCGCGATCCGGTGATCGTGCGGCTG
>DASTCF010000038.1:0-11829 GCA_035711365.1 Gemmatimonadales bacterium | reverse complement strand
GAGCGCGTAGTTCCCGCCCGAGCCCACGGCGAGCACGCCGTCGTCCGGCTCGATCAGCTCGCCGGAGCCGCTCAACAGGAAGCTGTGCTCCTGGTCCGCCACCACCAGCAATGCCTCCAGGCGCCGCAGGATCCGGTCGCTTCGCCAGTCCTTGGCCAGCTCGACCGAGGCGCGAGAGAGGTTGCCGGGATAGCGGTCGAGCTTCTCCTCGAACTTCTCGTAGAGGGTCAGGGCATCGGCGACTGACCCGGCGAAGCCCGCAAGGACCTTCCCGCCCTTGAGCGTGCGCACCTTGGTGGCCTGGCCCTTCATCACCGTATCGCCGAAGCTCACCTGGCCGTCGCCACCCAGCGCGACGCGGCCGTTCTTCCGCACGGTGAGGATGGTCGTACCATGAAACTGAATCTGCATTCCGACTCCTTGAGCCTGACCCGCCGACCTGCTGACTGCCCATCCGCCCATCCGCCCATCCGGCTGCCTACGCCCTCGGATGCGCCTGCTGGTACACCTTCTTGAGCCGCTCGACGCTCGTATGCGTGTACACCTGCGTCGTGCTGAGCGAGGCGTGGCCCAGCATCTCCTGCACCGCGCGGAGGTCCGCGCCGGCGTCGAGCAGGTGCGTGGCGAAGGTGTGGCGCAGGGAGTGGACCCGCAATCCGTCCGCACCCACCGTGTCGAAGGCCCGGTGCACCAGCCGCTGCACACTCCGGGGCGCCAGCCGCCCGCCGCGCCGGCTCACGAAGACCGCCCGACGGTCGGCGCCTGGCCGGACCGGAAGCGCCTCGCGCACCAGAAGATAGCGGCGGAGCGCGCGGCTCGCCCGCGAACCCACCGGCACGATCCGCTCCTTCCGGCCCTTGCCCCGCACCTTCACCTGGTCCGCCAGGAGGTCCACCGTGTCCAACGAGAGGCCGCACAACTCCGAGAGCCGGATACCGGTCGAGTAGAACAGCTCGACGATCGCGAGATCGCGCAGCGCTTCGAGGTCGTCACCGGCTGCCCGCGCCTCGAGTGCGGCGAACAGCTCGTCCACCTGCCCACGCTCCAGGTGTCCGGGCAGCCGCTTCGGGATCCGCGGCACCCGCGCCGCGCGCGACACCGACGCGTCCACGCCGTGATGCAGTTGCAGGAACTTGTAGAAGCTCCGCACCGCGGAGAGGGCGCGCGCAGCCGATCGCTTCGCCAGCCCCCGTCGCTGCAGCTCGCCCAGGAACCCACGGAGCCCCAGCCGGTCCACGCTCGCCCAGCTCCAGCCCGCGCCGTAGTGCCGGCCGCAGAACTCCGTGAATGCTTCGAGGTCGCGCGCGTAGGCCTTCACCGTATGGGGCGACTGCTGCTTCTCCTTTTCGAGATGCAGGAGAAAGCCGGCTAACAGCGGGTCAGCGGGTCGGCGGGTTGGTGGGAGAACACCACCCGGATGCACTGATCCCCTGACCCGCTGACCCGCTTTCACAATTCTGCCCTCCACGCTTCAAACTCGGCGAGTGCCCGTTCCGCCAGCAGCACCTTCTTGTCCGCCTTCTTCACCTTGCCCGGCAGCGGATCGAGCAGCCCGAAATTCGCGTTCATCGGCTGGAAGTGAGCGGGTTCGGCCTCGTGCAGGTACCGATACAGGCCGCCCAGCATTGTCGTCGGAGGCGGCACCGACGCGGCCTCGCCCGCGAGCCGGCGCGCGAGGTTGATGCCGGCCAGGAGCCCCGTCCCCAGGGATTCGGTGTAGCCCTCCACGCCTGTGAGCTGGCCCGCGAAGAACAGCCGGTCGTCGTCACGCGCGGTGAGCGCCGGGCCGAGGCAGGCGGGGCTGTTCAGGTAGCTGTTGCGGTGGATGCTCCCGAAGCGGAGGAACTCCGCCTCGGCGAGTCCCGGAATGGTGCCGAACACCCGCTTCTGGTCGGAAATGCGGAGCCGCGTCTGGAACCCGACCAGGTTCCACATCTGGCCGCCCTTGTCTTCGCGGCGGAGCTGCACGACGGCGTGCGGCTCGCGACCGCTGCGCGGGTCCGGCAGGCCGACCGGCTTCATGGGGCCGAATCGCGGAGTCTCCCGGCCGCGGCGCGCCATCTCCTCGATCGGCATGCAACCCTCGAAGTACGGCACCGCATCGAACTCGTGGGCCGTGAACTGGTCGCCTGCGATCAGCGCGTCGATGAACCCTTCGTATTCGTCGCGCGTCATCGGCGCGTTCAGGTAGTCGTCCCCCTCGCCCTTCCCGTAGCGCGAAAGCGCGTACAGCCGCGCGTGGTCGAGGGATTCCGAGGAGACAATCGGGGCGATGGCGTCGTAGAACGCGAGCGCCGCCGTACCGAGCCGCGCGGCGAGCGCCACGGCGAGCCGGGGGGAGGTGAGCGGTCCGGTCGCGACCACGCCCGGCGAGGGCAGCGTGTCCGCCTCCTCGCGCACGACGCGAATCCGCGGATGGGCGAGGATACGGCGCTCCGCCGCCTGCGCGAAAACGTCGCGGTCGACGGCCAGGGCCGAGCCGCCCGGCACCCGCGCCTCGTCGGCGCAGGTCAGCAGGAGGCTGCCGAGTGCGCGAAGCTCCGCCTTGAGGAGGCCGTGCGCGTTCCCGAGCTCGATCGACTTGAAGGTGTTGCTGCAGACGAGCTCGGCGAGCCGGCCAGTCTGGTGGGCAGGGGTCCCGACGAGGGGGCGCATTTCGAGCAGGGTCACATCCACGCCGCGCTCGGCGAGGGCCCAGGCCGCCTCGCAGCCCGCGAGCCCGCCGCCGACAACCGTGACCGTCACCGCGCGGTGGCCTTCCTCGGGCGAGGGGTGCGACCGCCGCGGCGGGGCTTGGAGGCCCGGCGGGCGGCGAGCAGTTCGATCGCCTCGGCCGTCGTGACGGCGTCGGGGTTGCTCCCCCGCGGGACCGAGGCGCTGACGTCGCCGTGCTTGACGTACGGCCCGTATTGCCCGTCATACAGGCCGATCGGTTGGCCGTCATCGGGGTGGCTGCCGAGGATCTTCTTGGGAACCGGGGCGGCCCGGCGACCGCGGCCCATCTTGGGCTGGGCCAGGAGCTCGAGCGCGCGGGCCAGCGTCACCGTGAGGACGTTGTCCTCGCCCTTGAGCGAACGATAGTCCTTCCCCTCCTTGCCCATGTCGTGGACGATGTAGGGCCCGAACCGGCCGAGGCCGGCCTGCACCGGGCGCCCGCTGGTGGGGTGGACGCCGAGCGTCCGGGGCAGCGAGAGCAGGCCGAGCGCCATCTCGAGGTTGATCGTATCGGGAGTCACGCCCCGCGGCAGCGAGGCGCGCTTGGGCTTTGGCTCGCCATCCACGATCTGGCCGAGCTGGAGATACGGGCCGTACTGGCCGCTCAACAGGAAGATCGGCAGGCCCGTCTGGGGATGGATGCCGATGGAGTCGGGGCCCTCGGCCTTCTGGCGGAGGATCTCCTCCACTTGTGACTGATCGAGATCCGCGGGCGCCACGTCGCGCGGAAGCGAGGCCTTGAGCGTCCCTTCCGGCCCCTCCTGCTCCACGTACGGCCCGAATTTCCCGATCTTGATCCGGGCGTTGAGCCCGTCGAGCAGCACCGTCCGCGCGGCGGTCGGATCAATCCGTTCCTCGTGCTGCTGGACTTCCTGCTGCAGGCCCTCGGGGCCCAGGTAGAACTCCTGGAGGTACGGCAGCCATTCCGCCTTGCCCTCGGAAATCTCGTCCAGCACCTCCTCCATATGGGCCGTGAACTTCTCGTCCACCAGGTGCGGGAAGTGTTCCTCCAACAGCGCCGTGACCGCGAAGGCGGTGAAGGTCGGCACCAGGGCCTGGCCGGCGCGCTGCGCGTAGCCGCGCTCGAGAATCGTGCCGATGATGCTCGCGTACGTGCTGGGCCGGCCCACTCCGTCGGACTCCAACGCCTTCACCAGCGTCGCTTCCGTATAGCGGGCCGGGGGCTGCGTTTCGTGCTTCACCGGCTCCACGCTCTCGCACCTGGGCTTGTCGCCCTCCACCATGCCCGGCAGGATGACCTCCTGATCCTCGAGCGCAGCCTCCGGGTCGTCCGATCCCTCAACGTACGCGCGCAGGAAGCCCGGGAAGTCGATGCGCTTGCCGGCGGCGCGGAAGGTCGCCTCACCCGCATCGAGCAACACGGAAAGGCCGGTCTGCCGTGCGTCCGCCATCTGCGACGCCATCGTACGCTTCCAGATGAGCTCGTAGAGGGCGCGCTCGCGCCCGTCGAGCCCGGTGGCCGACGGGTGGCGGAAGTGGGCGCCCGCGGGGCGGATCGCCTCGTGCGCCTCCTGCGCGCTCGCGCTCTTCGTGGTGTACCGCCTCGGCTCGCCGGGGAGGTAGTCGGTCCCATAGAGTTCCGTGACCGCGCTCCGTGCGGCGTTGATCGCCTGCTCGGAGAGATTCACGGAGTCGGTTCGCATGTACGTGATGAAGCCGCGCTCATACAGGTTCTGCGCGGTGCGCATGGCATCCCGCGCGCTGAGCCGGAGCTTGCGATTGGCCTCCTGCTGCAGGGTAGATGTCGTGAATGGCGGCGAGGGACGCCGGACCATCGGCTTCTCCTCGGTTGCTGACACGACCCATCCGGCCTTCCGCGCTTTCGCGGCGAGGGCGGCGGCCTCCGCCTCGCCCAGGAGGACGACGTCCCGGTCGGGCAGCAAATGTCCGGTTGTCTCGTCGAAGTCCTTGCCGACCGCCACCTTCTTGCCGCCGACCTGCGTCAGCTCCGCGGTGAACGCCTGCCCGTCATGCCGGAGCGACGCCAGCAGGTCCCAATAGGCCCCGGAGCGGAAGGCCCGCCGCTCGCGCTCGCGAACTACGATGAGCCGCATCGCAACAGACTGTACGCGGCCGGCCGAGAGGCCGAACGCGATCTTCTTCCAGAGCAATGGCGAGATCGTGTATCCCACCAGCCGGTCGAGGATGCGCCGGGTCTCCTGGGCCCGCACCAGCCGCTCATCGATGTCGCGCGGCTGCGCCAGCGCCTCGGTGATCGCTTCCTTCGTGATTTCGTGGAAGACCATGCGGTGGACCGGCACCTTCGGTGACAACAGCTGCAGGAGGTGCCAGGAAATGCTCTCGCCCTCGCGGTCCTCGTCGGTGGCGAGGAACAGGGCGTCGGCGTGCTCGACCGCTTCCTTCAGGTCACGCACGACCGCCTTCTTGTCAGCGGGCACGATGTACAGCGGCTCGAAACCGTTCTCGACATTCACCCCGAGGCGCGCCCACTCGATGCCCTTGTACTTCGCCGGAATGGACTTCGCATCTCCCGGAAGATCCCGGACGTGCCCCATCGAGGCTTCCACACGAAAACCCGGCGGCAGGAAGTGGCGGATCGTCCGCGCCTTGGTTGGCGACTCGACGACCACCAGCGCCTTGGTGTGACCGCCCTTCGCGCGCGCGCGCTTCGGCGCCGGTTTCCGGGTCGCGGACTTCGCGCGCGCAGCCGGCGCCTCCGCGGGCTTGGCACCGCGTTTGGCTTGCTTCGTGGCCTTCGTGGCTTTGGCGGTCTTTCGAGTCTTCGTGTTTCCCATAGACCCCAGGTTACCTGGGAAGGCTGAACGGAGGCGAGCCCGAGAACGCTACCAAAAAACGCCCAGCAGCCATCGTTCGCAAGGATTGAGTTTCCAAAACATTTCCGGACAACAGGTTACCATCCGGCCCCGGCCCATGCGCACCGGGCCACCTCCGCCGCCGCGGCCTCGGCTCCCTGGCGGTCATTCTCCACCACCGCGTCGGCCCGAAGGTAGGCGGCCTCCCGTTCCGCGAGGAGGGCGGACATCCGCACCTCCGGCGTCTCGCCGCTGAGGAGCGGCCGATCGTCTCCCTCTTCCGCCCGCCGTGTGGCTGTGGCGACGCTCGTCCGGAGATATATGACGAACACCTGCGGTCGCACCGCGTCGAGATTCCCGGGGTGCGCCACCCAGCCGCCGCCTGGGGCGATGACCGAGGCGGGCTCCGCCACGGCCGCGAGCATCGCCTCCTGCTCGGCCTGGCGGAAGTGTCCCTCTCCATACTCGGCGAAGATCCGGGAGATGGGCATGCCCATCCGGCGGACGAGTACCGCGTCCAGGTCCACGAACGGTGCACGGAGCGTATCCGCCACCATCCGGCCCAACGTCGTCTTCCCTGCACCGGGCAGGCCGACGAGCACCAGATGGCGCGGCGTCATCCGCCCGCCCACCGCGCGCCGAGCGTCGAGAGGTACCCTTCCACGTTCCGGCGCATCTCTCCGAGGGAATCCCCGCCGAACTTCTCGAGCATCGCGTCCGCCAGGACGATCGCGACGAGCGCCTCGGCGATGACACCCATCGCCGGGACCGCCGTCACGTCGGATCGCTCGCTCTGCGCGGCCGCGGCGGCGCCAGTCTCGAGATTCACCGTGGGGAGCGGGGCCATCAGGGTCGAAATCGGCTTCATCGCCACCCGCACCACGAGCGGCTCCCCCGTGGTCATTCCACCTTCGAGGCCGCCGGCATTGTTGGTCCGGCGCCGGAAGCCGCCGCGCAGCGCCGCGCGCACCCCGTCCTCGTCGATATCGATCGGATCGTGCACCTCGGAGCCCGGCCGGCGCGCCGCCTCGAACCCGAGACCGATTTCGACACCCTTCACGGCCGGAATCGACATCAGCATTCCGGCCAGCCGGGCGTCGAGCTTGCGATGCCAGCTCACGTGGCTGCCGAGGCCCAGGGCGAGCCCGGTGGCGACGACTTCGACCTCTCCCCCCAGCGTATCGCCCGCGGCCTTGGCCGCGTCTATCCGGGCGACGATCTTCGCCTCCGCCGCCGGATCGAGGACCCGCACCGGAGAGCGGTCGGCCGCCGGGTTGAGCGGTTGGGGCAGCGGAGACGGCGGGGCCGCACGGACCCCGCCGAGGGAAACGACATGGCTTCCGAGGTCGGCGCCGAATTCCTCGAGCAGGCGCCGGGCCAGCGCGCCGGCGGCCACGCGGGCCACCGTCTCGCGCGCGCTGGCGCGTTCGAGGATATCGCGGGCATCGAGCCGGTCGTATTTGAGGACGCCGACCAGATCCGCGTGTCCGGGGCGCGGACGCGTGACGCGCCGGCGGCGCACGTCGCCCGGCGTCCCCTCCGCAGCCATGACGTCTTCCCAGTTGGCCCAGTCGCGGTTGGGTACCAGCATGGCGATGGGGCTGCCCAGCGTTTCGCCCGCGCGGACCCCCGAGAGCCATTCAACGTGGTCCTGCTCGATCTGCATCCGCGCCCCGCGGCCGTAGCCCTGCATCCGGCGCGCGAGCTGGCGGTCCACCTGCTCGGCCGCGAGGGGCAGCCCTGCGGGGAGCCCCTCGACCACGGTGACGAGCGCCTTGCCGTGGGACTCCCCGGCAGTCGTGAAGCTGAAGTGCACGCGAGCGCCTCGCGGAGGGCCCGCCGGGCGCGGGCTGGTGAAACGCGTGAGCCCGACACGGGTCGGGCTCACGGGGTTGTCAACAGTAGCGCGGTCGCGCCGCGCGGGTGGTCATTTGCCGGTCCCGTCGTCGATGATGCGCGGGGTGATCAGAATGATCAAGTCCTGCCGGCTTTCGGTGTTGTTCGTGAAGGAGAACAGCGCGCCGACCAGCGGGAGCCGCGAGAGCATCGGGATGCCCGAGCGGGTCCGGTTCACCTCGGTGACGGTCAGGCCGCCGATGACGGCCGTTTCACCGTCCGCCACGAGGAGCTGGTTGGTGGCCTTCTGCGTCTGAATGATGAAGCCCAGGTCCGCCGCGGCAACCGGCTGCACGCTGGACCGCTCCGTCGCCAGGTCGAGCAGGATGTTCCGGTCGTTGGTGACGTGCGGCGTCACGGTCAGCCGGATGCCGGTCTCCTTGAACTGCACGGTGGAGCGCGGCGCGTTATTGCCGCCGGTAGCGGAGCTGTAGTCCACGATACGGACCGGCGTCTCCTCACCCACGAGGATGTCCGCCTTGCGGTTGTCGAGCGTGTTGATGATCGGCTCGGCCTGCACGTCGGCGAGCTCGGTCTGCTCGAGGGCGCTGAGGAACGTCGTCAGGTCGAAGCCGCCGATGGCGGTCGAGAAGACGAGCTCCAGGGCGGACTGCCGGATTTCGGCGTCCGCGTTGGCGATGGCCGAGACCACGCCGCCGCCGAGATCCACGACCGTGACTTCCGGTTCGTAGGGGTCGCCGGTGGCCGGATCGGTGCGCTGCACCAGCTTGTTGAAGAACTGCGTGCTGCTGCCGAGGTCGTACCGCAGGCCGAGCTGCTCGATGCTGGTACGATCCACGAAGATGATCTTGCCCTGGATCGCCAGGAGCGGCGTGCGGATGTCGAGGCCCCGCACGAAGTCGGTGATCCCCTGGATCCGGCTGCGCGTGTCGGTGACGATGAGCGAATTGGACGCCGTATCCGGCACCACGGTGCCGCGCCCCTTGGTCAGCATCCCCGAGATGTTGTTGGCCATCTCCGAGGCCTTCGCGTAGTTCATCCGGACCACCTGCGTCTCCAGCGGCTCGAGCGAGTCGAGGGCCGAGAGGGCGGCCGGGGAGTCTACCCGGATGATGCCGCCGGGCAGCTCGGTGGCGGAGAGCCCCTGGGTGGCGAGGACGGCGTAGAAGGCCTGGGACCACGGCTGGTTCTTCACCTCGGCCGTGACCTCACCCTTGATGTCCTTGCCCAGGATGATCGAACGGCCGCTGAACGCCGCGAAGCCCGCCACGACGTCGGCGATGCTGGCCTTGTCCCACGTCACGGTGATGCGCGGCTCGTCGGCGGGGTCCGCCGGGGCGCTGGTGCGCACGGCCACCTCGGGGCGACCCGCCGGACGGGCGGACGCCGGCTTCGGCGCGGCCATGTCGCGGGGGGAGACGCTCGACCAGGCCAGGAACGGACGCTCGGCACCGAAGGAGACCCGGATCTCGCCGTCCTTCTGGGAGATCTGGTACTCCTTCACATCGTCGAGCTCGAGGACGACCCGCACCACGTCCGCTCCATACTGGCCGGTGCGCACGTTGAGCACGCCGCCGCGATTCACGCCGTCATAGACGCCGCTCGCGCTGGTGTGGAGCGTCACGCCCTTCAGGTCCAGCACGAGGCGCGCGGGCTCCTTCAGGATGAAGTCCCGGACCTCGACGGCCCCGGAGACGCTGATTACGATCTCGGCCCGGCCCGGAGCGGACACGACGCTGACGCCGGTCACCTCCCCCGGGGACGGAGCGGCCGCGGGCGTGGGCGGAACCGCACCCACCATCGCGGCGGCAAGGGCGAAGCTGAAAAGTCGGGTCATGGCGTCTCTTCCTCCCGCTTGGGCAGCGACAGGGTTTCCTGCCGCTCAAAGCCGAAATCCTCGACGATGAATACGACGTCCTTCTGGCGAATCTGCGCGACCTTCAAGCGACCCAGCTCATCGCCCATCCGGAGCTTGTAGCGCTTGCCGGAACTGCGATCGCGGAGGACGGCCAGGCTGTTGCTCGAGTAGGCCAGGTCCTGGTACACCGCGACGAGCTGCAGGTCAGGCAGCTCCGGGCCAGCCGACTCCAGGTCCAACAGCGACAGGAACGGATCCCGGCTGCCGCCACCATAGGCGAAGGTCTCCCGGGTAACCGCCGCATCGTCCGCGGCCCCCGTATCGGCCCGCGCGGCCGCGAGGCGGGCCCGCTCGGCGGAATCCGCCTGCTGCGCGGTGCCGGGGGATGCCGGCGTGGCGGCGGGTGCAGGCGCGGAATCGGCCGGCGAGGCAGCAACGACCGCGCCGGTTGTGGGCACGGCGGCGGCCGGCTGATCGGCGCCGGCGGACTTCTCTCCTCCGCCGCATGCCGCGAGTGCCAGCGCGAGGCAGAGCCCCATGTGCTTACGTGCCACTGGACGCTCCTTCCGGTTGCGCCGACTTCACGTAGGTCCGGACCTGGAACTTGGCCTCGAGCAAGGCGCCCGACGTATCGCCCAACGCCTTTGCGGCCGTCTTGTTGGCCGGCAGCATCGAGACCGTCTGCGGCACCATGATCCGCGGGAGCGAGGCGATGTCCGAGAGGAATTCGCCGATTTCGTCGTAATGCCCGATCACGGACATGTTGTACTGATAGGTGTCGTACGGTGCCGGGCCCGGCTGCGGCGGGAGCGGCACGAATTGCGCCAGGTTGACGCCGCGGATCTTCGCGCGCGTCGAGATTGCGTCGAGCAGGTTGGGAACTTCGTTGCGCTCCGGTACCAGCTGGCGAAGCAGTGCCAGGCTCGCGCGCTGGCCCTCGAGCCGCTGGCGGAGGTCTTCCGCCGTGCCCTTGGCCAGCTCCTTCTTCGCGCTGTCGGTCTGTGCCTCGAGCGCCGCGATGGTATCGCGCACGGCGACGACGCGGGCCTGCTTGGCCTTCACACCGCCGATGCCGATCATGTTCACGCCATCGCCGGTGTAGAGCATGTAGCCCACCAGGCCAGCCAGCAGGATGACCAGGAGCGGGGCGGTTTTGGGATCACTCGTCAGGGCCATGGTGCGATTACCTCACCGACTGACTGAGAGGTGCGGTCCGGATATACGCGGAGTCGGCCGGGCGGAATGCGGCCTTGATCGAGAACGCCGTCACCGGCCGCTCCTTTTCGATGACCGTCTGCGCCGAGATCGGTACCACGTCGGTGACCCAGGGCGAGGCCTCGAGCTGCCGCAGGAACCGGGTGAAGGCCTGCACATCCACGGTGCGGCCCGTGATCTGGAAGGGCACGGTGCGGACGGCCGCCGTATCCACCGCTGTGGTGTCTTCGGCCTGCGCCGCGGCGGCGGCCGCAGCCGCGCCGGGCCGGTTCGTGGCCTGGGCACCACCGGCCCCGCCGAGATCGACCAGCCACGTATAGGACGGGAGCGCGCGGGCCACTTCGTCCATGACGTGGGCCCAGACGTACCGGTCGCCGTCTACGCGCCGGATCACCTCGATCTGCGCCAGGACGGAGTCGCGAATGAGCTCCACCTTCCGCTTCTGCGCGACGAAGTTCTTGAACCGCTGGTTCTCCTGCCGGGCCTGCTCCAGACGCGGCTCGAGGCTGCTCAACTGGCGGGCGGCGTTCAGCCACGACCCGCCCAGAAAGAGCACTGCGGCCACGACGACCGCGGCGGCGGCCATCGGCAGGGGGTTCTTCACGGCGGTCCCGAGGGAGCTCATCCGGCTCCGCAGGTCCGCGAGCGAGGTTCCCGCGCGCGCGCGCTTCTGGCCGGGACGGAGATTGATCTCGATCATGGCGTCGATCCGGTCTCGGGACTCAGGCGGCGGTCCGGAGGGCCAGGCCCACCGGCAGCATCAGCAGGGGCGCCACCTCGTCGAGCGTCATCGTTTCGAAGACGCCGTCGGCCACCTGCAGCCGTTCGAGGGGGTTCGCGATCTGGACGGGGAGGCGCAGCCGATCCGCCAGGGTCCGGGTGAGACCCGGGATGCGGGACCCGCCCCCCGAGGTGTACAGCCGGCCCAGCCCGGTGGCGGCGCGACTCGAGGACTGGAGGAAGGCTGCGGCGCGCTCGATGCCGACCGCGAGCTCTTCGCCACGCGAGGCCAGCAGCGGTTCGAGGGCCTCGTTCCGCTCGTAGCTCCGGAGCAGGCGGTCGGCCTCCTCGGCCGACATGCCGCGCTCGCGCTGGAGATCCTCGCGGAAGCGGCGGGTGCCGAGCGCGATGTCGCGGGTCAGCACCGGGACGCCGTCATCCAGGATGGTCACGTTGGTCGTTTCGTGCCCGATGTTCACCAGGCCGACCACCCCGCGCATGGCGTCGGGGTAGTTGAGCTCGAACGCGTTGTGCAGGGCGAAGGCGTCGACGTCGATGATGGTGGCTTCCAGCCCGATGTCGGCCAGGAGCGCGAGCTTGGTCTCGATGAGCTCCCGCTTGGCCGCCACCAGCAGCACCGGCATCTGGAGCCCCTCGCCCCCCGGATCG
>DASTCF010000037.1:0-16835 GCA_035711365.1 Gemmatimonadales bacterium | reverse complement strand
GGGTCACGTTGTGCTCCTGGCGGCCGTGCTCGATCAGGGGGTCACCGAGCATCCCGTGACTCGCCGGGCCGCGGAGGCCGGCGTGGATGTCGAGCGCATCGTCATTCCCCCCCGCGCATACGTCAGAGAGTACGCGACTCTGCGGCGGCTGATCCGGTCACGTCGGCCCGACCTCGTGCATACGCACGGCTATCGGGCGGACCTGCTCGCAGGGGCCGCCGCGCGCCACGAAGGCGTCCCGTGGATCTCCAGCGTGCACGGCTTCACCGGCGGCGGCCGGAAGAACCGGCTCTACGAGTGGCTGCAGCTCCGGGCGTACCGGCAGGCGCAGGGGGTCGTCGCGGTCTCGCGGCCGCTCCGCGAGCTGCTCGAGCGGCGCGGCGTACCCGGGTCCGTCATCCAGATAATCCCGAACGCGTGGATGCCGAAGCCCACGCTCGGGCGGGACGAGGCCCGCCGCGCGCTGGCCGTCTCCGGTGAGGGACCGCTCCTGGGATGGGTGGGACGCCTGAGCCGGGAGAAAGGCGCCGACGTCTTCCTCGAAGCCCTCGCCCTCCTTGCAGATGTTCCGTGGCGCGCCTCAATCCTCGGCGTCGGTCGTGAGCGGACTGCACTCGAAGCCAGGGCGAACGCGCTCGGCATCGCGAAGCGAATCGCCTGGCACGGGATGATTCCTGAGGCGGCCCGGTTCTTCCCGGCGTTCGACCTGTTCGTCCTCAGCTCCCGTACCGAAGGCACGCCGATCGCGCTGTTCGAGGCGATGGCTTCCGAGGTGCCGATCGTGGCGACGGCTGTCGGGGGTGTTCCCGACGTGGTCTCCGCCGCCGAGGCGGCGCTGGTTCCTCCGGAGGATCCTCACGCGCTGGCCGCGGCGATCAGGGCTGCCCTCGTCGATCCGGAAGCCGCCCGGCGCCGGGCCGGTGCGGCGCGGCAGCGATTGCAGGAACACTTTTCGACCGGGCCGTGGCTCGACGCCCACGAGCGCATGTACCGTCATCTCGCTGTGCCCCCAACCGCTGAGGCCTGATGGAGACGCTCGGCTGGATCCTGGTCCTGATTCCCGTCGGCCTGCTGGTGTACTCGTACGCCGGCTACCCGCTGATCCTGAAGGTCATCGGCCTGTTCCGATCGGCGCCGCAGACCTGGAGCGACCCTCCCGAGTGGCCGCTGCTCACGCTCACGATTCCCTGCTACAACGAGGAGCACTCGATCGGCGCAACGATCGAGAGCCTCCTCGCCCTGCCGTATCCCGCGGACCGGCGGCAGATCCTGATCATCTCGGATGCCTCGACCGACCGCACGGACGAGATCGTCAGGTCCTATGCCGATCGCGGCGTCGAGCTGCTGCGCCTGCCGGTGCGGGGGGGGAAGACCGCCGCGGAAAATGCCGCCGCGGCCCACATCCGGGGCGAGATCGTCGTCAACACGGACGCGACCATCCGCATCGAGTCGGGGGCGCTCAAGAAGCTGGCGCGGGTCTTCCAGGACCCCACGATCGGCGTGGCCTCGGGTCGGGATATCAGCGTGGGCAACGTCGAGGCCGGGGCCAACCGCGGCGAGTCGGGATACGTCGGGTACGAGATGTGGGTGCGTGGGCTCGAGACGCGGGTCGGCACCATCGTCGGAGCCAGCGGCTGCTTCTTCGCCAGCCGGCGCGAACTGCACGATGCGCTCTTCCCCGAGGCGCTGAGCCGGGACTTCGCCTCGTGCCTCATCGCGCGGGAACACGGGTATCGCTCAGTGTCGGTGGACGAAGCCCGGTGCCTGGTGCCGAGGGCGGCGTCACTCCAGGCCGAGTATCGCC
The DNA here is from genome assembly GCA_035711365.1 of Gemmatimonadales bacterium. Taxonomy (GTDB): domain Bacteria; phylum Gemmatimonadota; class Gemmatimonadetes; order Gemmatimonadales; family GWC2-71-9; genus DASTCF01. The sequence continues at coordinate 15,031 of DASTCF010000037.1, read as the reverse complement.
GGAAAGTGCGGACGATGGCGCGCGGGCTCGACACGTTGTTCTTCAAGCGCCGGGTGATGAACCCGCTCCGGTTCGGCTGGTTCTCTCTCATGCTCATCAGCCACAAGCTTTGCCGGTGGCTGTTCCAGCTGACCCTCCCACTCGCGGTAATCGGCCTCGGGTTGCTCGCGGCGCAGGGGCACGATTGGGCGGCCGCGGTCCTGGGTGCCGGGGCGATCGGTGCCGCGCTCGGCGTGGTGGCGATGCGGTGGCCGGCCGGCAAGCCGATGCCCGCGGTTCTGGCGGTTTCCGCGTTCGCCCTGTGGTCCAACCTTGCCGGACTCGTGGCGTGGCTCAAGCTCGCCCAGGGCGAGCGAAATCCCGTCTGGGAGCCGACCCGCCGGCCGGCGCCGACCGGATAGGCGGCCACCACCTGTTGCGGAGTCGCGGCCACACCCGAATCGGCGTGAGCGCCCATCACGCAAATCATTGCATGATGCCGGCGACCAGGCCCGGCACCACAAATCATTTGATGATAAAGTGTTGGAACAAACCCTCCGGCGTCAGTCTGGAATTCGCCCCTTAGCATGGGAGTTGCGCGATGAGCCTTCCGACTCACAGCCGTCCGTGGCTGGCCGGGCTGTACCCGCTGGCCCTCGTGCTCGTGGTCGTTCCCCTGATGGACGCGATGACTCGCACCCTTCCGGTGCGGCCGGGTGAGGCGGCCTGGCGGTTCGGCTCCCTCGGCCTGGTGTTGAACAGCCTGGTGACGCCCGTTCTGGGCCTCGCGGTGGCGGCAGGGGTCAGCCTGTTCCTCGGGCAACGCACGGTGCTGCGAACCTGGTCGGTGATGGCGTGGGTGGGAGCCGCATTCACGCTGATCCTGCTGGCCACGTTTGTTCTGGACTTCCTCGAATTGCGCGGCACGGTCACGGCGGGGGCGCGAGGCGGGTTCGACGCCCTCGGAGTGAAAACGGCAATCTCCTCCGGGCTTGGTCTGTGTGCCCTGATCGGGGTGGCCGCCGGAAGCGGACGAGCAGCGCGCCAGATGCATTCCGGGTCCCGCCGGTCTGACCGGCCGGATCTGGTGATTGGAAAGACCCGGACCTGAACGCTCATTTGGAGAACTCGTCATGTCACACTCGGCCCCTCTCACCCGCATCGCCCTGCTGGCCGCAGCTGTCACCGCATCAGCTGCGGCACCGGCGCTCGCCGATGGGCTCCCGGGCACGTCGCCGTCCTACGTGTCCGGCCAGTCGTTCGCGGCGTTCCTCGGGCCGCAGTCCCTGACGACCAGCAGCTACATCTGGTTCCTGAGCGCGACGCGCCAGGCCAATACCAGCGAGGACGAGAAGTCCGACGACGATGACAACACCCTCACCACCGTCGCGCTCGCGGGCGGTATCGGTGCCGGCCTGCTGCTCGGCGCGTCCGAGCTGTGGGGCGGGGAGGGAAGCCATGAAACGCTCCACCCCGAGGTGCCGGTGGTCGATGTCCAGACACCGCCCGAAACCACCGTGACGCCGGAGCCGATCTCAATGACGTTGCTGGCGACGGGACTGGCAGGGATGGGTGGCGCGAGCTTCATGCGCCGGCGCCGGAAGAACACCGAGGTCTGAAGCGACTCGTGTTTCGAGTGGCGAGAATCAAAAAGGGCGGCGCGTAAGCGTCGCCCTTCTTCTTTTTCCGTATTCTCGAACCTCGTCCGCGCTCGCCGGCGATGGGTCCGCCGGGCACTGCAGTTCGGGTGCGCGAGGACCGATCCCAAGATGCACCATTGCTCACTAACGTGCCCTCTGGACCCACCGCTCGGCTCGCGCTACCTGCGGCCCATCAGCCCATCCGCCCATCCGCCCATCTGCCATTACGTCGGCAACACCCTCCCCACTTCGGGGATCAACTGTTCCGCCACCGTGGTCGCCAGCTTGAGCGCCCCCGCCTCGTCGGTGTCGTCGTCCAGATACACGACGATCCGGACCAGCGCCTCCTCGGTCCGGCCCCGAAGCGCGGCGTCGCGGAGAAGGTCCCACTTCACCGCGTACTCGTTGGCCTGCACCCGGCCCCTGCCCTGGTACCAGTAGTACACGACGGCCTGCTCACCCTCCCGGGCCAGCTCGTAGCGATTGACACGGACGGGGCCGCCGGCCGCGGCCACGGACGCGTACCCGACGTTCAGCACCTCCCACCCCGCGCCAGGCAGGCAGTTCTTCGGTGAGTGAATCGTCTTGCCCTGGGCCTGCTGCTCGTAGTAGCCGACGTATACCGAGAACTCCGCCGTCGTGTCCACATAGAATTGCCGCATCACGTACGACGACATCCCCGCGACCCGCTGCTCTTCCTTGCTGATGGTCAGGTTGATGCTCTTGAACCCCGCGATGGTCCGGGGCAGGGAATCCAGGGGCCGGGCGAGCGGTACCGCGTGCTGACGATCGATGCCCAGCGTGAGGAGGCAGCCGGCGCCCAGGATCATCGCCGGCATCCAGCGCGTCACCTTACGCATCCGCCCTCCGCCGCCGGTACCACACGCCCTCCAGGGCCCCTACCAGCCAGGTGAGGAGGCCCAGAATCCCGAAGGCCAGGACGAACATGAGCCAACCCTCGCTCAGGTGCATGAACCCCTCACCCGACGCCGGGCTGACGTAATAGACCAGGAAGCCCGTAAGAAAGATGCGAAAGGCGTTGATGCCGATCGCCACCGGGATCGTCGCGGCGATAATGAGGGCCCGGCTCACGGGATACCGGAGCCAGAGCCCGCCGGCGAGCACGCCGAGACTGAGCAGGGCCGTCAGGGACCTGAGCCCGCTGCAGGCCTCGGTCACGAACAGACGCCGGCCCGGGAGGAGGATGATGTTCCCGGAAAGTTCCACGGGGACGTGCCGGAGCTCGAGCAACCGGGCGCCCATGGCGGATGCCTTGAACTGCAGTGGCAGGGCGAGCGCGGAGGTGACGAGATCCGGCAGCGGGACGGACAGTACGATGAGGGTGAACGGCAGCCACCAGGCCAGGACTTGTCGCCAGCCCCAGGCAAATGTCACTACAGCCGCCAGCGCGAGCACCATGCTGAGTCGGAGAGTAAACAGCTCGGCGGCCAGGCCGGCCAGGTACCGCAGGACAACCGCGCCAGCCAATACCGTCAGGCCCAGGCCCGGACTTGGGGCCCGGTCGGCACGGAGGCCCGCCTTCCAGGCCAGCCAGAGCGCCACGGGGGCGAGCAGCAGCCCGTGCCCGGCTTCCGGATCGTTCCACCAGTCGCTGAGCAGCAGCCGGAACGGATGGGCAAAGAGGAGCGCGAAAAGAAGGCCCGCTGCCAGGGCAGGGGCCCATCGGACCGCCGGTGTCCAGGCGGGTCGACTGAGGGCGTCCGGGGTGGCCGTCACGGGTGGTTTACCAGCCGCCCTTCCGGAAGAGGATTACCGGGATCGTCTTGAGCATGATCTTCAGATCCTCGGCCAGGCCCTGGCGCCGCAGGTACCGGAGATCGAACTCCACCTTTTTCCGCACGTCTTCGACGCAGGAGTCGTATGACTGGCTCACCTGGGCCAATCCGGTGATGCCGGGCTTGGCGCGCTGGCGGAGCGGGTACTGCTCGATGGTCTCCCGCAGCTCGGCGAAGATCTGCGGCCGTTCCGGGCGGGGGCCGACGATATTCATGTCCCCCTTCAGCACGTTGATCAGCTGGGGAAGCTCATCCAGCCGGTACTGGCGGAGGAAGCCCCCGATCGGCGTGACCCGCGGATCGTCCTTGGACGCCCAGACCGCCGCGCCCCCGGTTTCCGCGTTCACTCGCATCGTCCGGAATTTGTAGATCTCGAACGGCAGTCCCCCGATATCCGCATTCCGCCGCCGGTTGAGATTCCCCTCGCCGCGAATGCGCCGGTCCAGTCCCACGCGGGTCTGCGTGTAGAACACGGGCCCCCGCGAAGTGAGCTTGATCGCGATCGCGATCAGCAGCATCACGGGCGCGGCGAGCACAAGCCCCACCAGTGCCACCAGGATGTTGAGCGCGCGCCGGGCGCGATCCTCCGTCGCGGGAGGCAAGTCCAGCACGATCTCATCCGCCGAGACGCGATTGGCTTGCTGCATCGGGTCGGAGAACCGTCGGCTGTCGCCGAGTTGGGTCATCGAAAGTCCCATTCCCGGGTCCTAGAAGACTTGCGTCAGGGCGTAGATCGTCAGCGGAATGCCCAGCAGCATGCTGATCGTCGCCACGGTGCGGTACGCGCCGCCGGAGTTGTCGACCCCGACGCGAATCTCGTCTCCGCCCTGAAGATTCGCCTGGTCGAGGGTCTGGCCCTGCTGAATGCTGAGGCGAGTTTCCTTCTCGTTCAGGATGATCTCCTGGCCGCGCATGATCACGGTGTCGTCGATCTTGGCGGCCCCCGAAGGACCGCCCGCGAACATGATCGCATCGGTGACCAGCATGTCGGCCGGAAGGCTGTAGTACCCCGGACTGCTGACTCCGCCAAGGACCCCGATCCGGACCAGCGAGGTCACCTCCACCGTCGGGTTCCTGACGTACTTCCCGATGTGCGCGGTCAGCACCGAATCGAGTTCAGAGCGGAGCACGCCATGAACCGAAATCGCCGGGATGCTCGGGAGCTCCAGGGTGCGGCCCGCCCGCACGATGAAGGTGTCCGTCAGGCTGCTGTCTTCAAGCACTCGCAGAATGATGCGATCGCCAACCAGGAGATCGCCGTCTCTCAGCCGGGCGCGGATCGCCGACGCATCCAGGCCGGACGCTCCCGGCCCCGCCAGCAGCGCCTCCAGCTCCGCACGGGTGGCCTGTGCGGGCGGACGGGCCGGCTTCTCCTGTGCCATGAGCGGCGCCGCCCCGAGGATCAGGGATGCGGCCGCGAATGCCTGCCACTTATGGGTAACTCGCATCCGATTCAGTCTCATTGATCGAGTGGGACAGATCTCGAACTTAGCACGAACACCCTACTCCCGGCGGAACGCGCGCGGGAAACGGCCGAGTAACGGTTGCTTACTCGCGTCCAGTCCGAAGCGCGCGAGCCGCCCGACGAACTCCGAAAGGGCCTGGCCGTCGAGCGCGGCACCGCACTGCTCGCAGACGCCGTCGGCGGGCGGCAGTACGCTCGCCGCTCCAGCCGCTGCCGGGGCCCCTGGCTGGCTCGCCTTCTCACAATTCGAACACCGCATCGGGGTGCTTCCTCTCGCCGTCCGCTGGAGGCGGAACTGGTTCTGTTGCCGGTCGGCTGGTCGATCCTGACCGGTACAGATACAAGAGTGAAGCCGCACCGACGGCGGCGATTGGCAGGCGCCTATCCAGCCACGTCAGCCATTCCAAACCATTGACAGTCAATGTGTTACGCTCCGCTTGAGAGCGCGCCGTCGACGGCGCAGACCCGGTCTCCTGTTGCACCAGAGCCTCGGCACGACCGTTGGCGCAGCACCCCTGTCGCGTGCAGGCCACATAGCCTCGGGCACCGCTGCGGTTCTTGTGGCGCCACCGCGCCGATTTCGTTACGTGCGGAAACTCGCTCTTGCGCGATAACTCCATTGTCTGTAAAGTGTTACCGCTATTCCCAAGTCGGCGCACGAGTCCTGCATCTCGTTGCGTCGACAAGCTGAGCCTCTCCTCTCCGGCACCCGACCGAGTAATTATGACCGATCGAGACAAGGCCGTCCGTCCTCCGCTGGTGCTGATTGCCAACGACCAGGAATGGTCGGCCAGGTCTCTCGAGAGCATCCTGGCGCCGAAGGGTTACGCCGTCGTGCGAGCCTACACCGGCTACCAGGCGCTGGAGCGGGCGCGCACCTCCCAGCCTGACATCGTGATTCTCGATGCGCAGATGCCCGACCTGCACGGGATCGAGGTCTGCCGTCAGCTGAAAGAGGACCCCCGCTTCAGCCCGACGGTCCCGATCCTCATTACGACCGCAGGGCCGAGCGGTCGCACCCAGCGCATCGAAGCCTATCAGGCGGGGGCCTGGGAGTTTCTCGGCCAGCCGCTCGATGGCGAGGCGCTCCTGCTGAAGCTCGAGACGTTCGTCCGCGCCAAGCTCGAGGTCGACCGGGTCCGTGACGAATCGCTGCTGGACCAGGTCACCGGCCTCTACAACATGCGCGGCCTCTCGCGCAGGGCTCGTGAGATCGCCTCCGAGGCGTTCCGCAGGAAACACGCCCTCGGGTGCGTGGTCTTCGTCCCCGAAGCCGAGGCGCTGACCCAGGGGGCCGCCGAAGAGGTCGGTCGGCGCGTGGCTGCCGCCCTGGGAGAGTCGCTCCGCAGGATCGGCCGTACCTCCGATGCAATCGGACGGCTCGGTCCGCTTGAATTCGCGGTGATCGCACCGGCTACCGGTCCAGAGGATACCGTTCGCCTGGTCGAGCGCCTCCGCAAGACCGTGGAGACCGAGCCCATCCGCCTCAACGGACATACCACCACCGTGGAACTTCGCGTCGGATACTACGCCGTCCCGGATTTCGCCAAGTCCAACATCGACGCCACCGAGATGCTGCTCCGGGCGACGACCGCGCTGCGGTCGCTCAAGGAAGAGGGTGCGGGCCGGCTTCGGGCATTCGAAGCCAATTAGCCGTCCACGTGTCCCCTGTAGGAAAACGACCCTTCGGCGCTTCGGCCGAGGGGTCGTTGCCTTTCACGAGCCCGCGAACCGTGGCGTTTACGTTCCGGCCGTGAGTCGGCTCGGCTCCTCCTCCGCGGCATACCCATAGACGTACGAGTAATACTTGTATGCCGTGGCGGAGGTATCGATGTCGTTCAGGACCGCGCCGAGCATCCGGATCGGCAGCCGGTCAATGAGCTTGAGTTTTTCCTCTGCCATCTGGCGGTCGGTCTCACCGGACCGGAGCACCAGCACGATGTGGCCGGTGGCCGTGCCGAGCACGAAGGGATCGATGCCGGCGCCGAGCGGCGGACTATCCACGATGACCACATTGAAGCGGTTCTTGAGCTGGGCCATGAGCTCGCTCATCCGGCCCGACCCGAGCATCTCGGGGCCGTGGTGCCGCCGGGTGCCGCAGGGCAGCATGGTCAGGCCGGCGTGGGTCGTGGGCCGCAGGATGTCCTCCACTTCGGCGGCACCTGCCAGATAGTCCAGCAGTCCCGGCCGACGATCCACGTTGAACATCCGGTGCAGCTCGCCCCGGCGGATGTCTCCATCCATCAAGAGCGTCTTGTAACCCGCCTCGGCGAAGGACAGCGCCAGATTCGAGCAGACGAGCGACTTGCCCTCCCCAGGACCGGGGCTCGAGACCGTGAGCCGGATGGGGCCCGCTCCGTAGGAGTGCACCAGGTTGAGCCGGATTGTGCGGAACGCCTCGACCGCCTGCGAGGCCTCGTCGGGATCCTGGTTGCCGAGCCGGAGCTTTCGGATCGCGGGAATGGCGCCGAGGATGCTGAGTCCGAGGTCGCGGGTCACCTGGTCGGGGTAGCGGAAGCGCTTGTCCAACTGATCCAGGAGAATCGCCAGCGCGCCGGCGAGCGCCAGGCTCGCCAGGAAGCCCATGAGAATGATGCGCGGGGCGCTGTTGCTTGTCGGACGGGTCGGCGCGATCGCCGGATCGAGGATCTTCACGTCCGGAATCGCGCTCGCCAGGGCCAGCTTGGCTTCCTCATAGCGGGTCTGCAGCATCAGGAACAGTGCCTTGGCGCTTTCCATCTCCCGGAAGTACCGCTGCTCGGTGATCGTCCTGGTCGGAATCGACTGCAGTTCCCGGGACTGCGTGCCGATCTGCGCCTGTAGCGCGGTCTCCTGTGCCCGGAGCTGCTGGATCAACGCATTGGCATAGGCAGGAATGGTCTGCGTCCGGAGCGTGTTGATCCGGTCCTGCAGATCGCGCACCGGCTTATGCTCGTCGGTATACCGATAGCGCAGGGCCCGGAGTTCGGCCTCCGCGCCGGAGAGCTCGGACAGCGCCCGGTTCATGTCCGTGGCGTTGCGCGCCGCCGGGATCGTCTGGAACGCGTCGACGGCGAGCGCACCGGCCGCCGTGGAGCGGCCGAGCACATCCTCGAGTGCCTTCCGATCCTGCTGAAGCTGCTCCAGGTCGACCTTCTGCTGGAAGAACTTTGTGAGCACCGTCGGCTGCGTCGCCTCGAGACCCGCCGCGATCGGCGCGCTCTCGTTCGGCAGTGTGATCGTCCGTACCCGGTAGCTCTCGAGCCGGCTCTCGGCGTCCCGCAGCTGCTCCGCCGAGTACTGCACCTGTTCCTCGAGTGTCTCCGTCAGGATGGCGAGTTTCCGTCGCTTCAGATCCGCCGCGACCGACACAAACTGCTCGATCACCGCATTGAGGCTCCGGCTCAACCGCCGGGGATCGTTTCCGGTGAGTGCGAGCCGCAGGAAATTACCGTCCTGGGCCATGTTGCTCGTGAGCTGCAGCGCCAGGGCCGTGGACGCGTCCCGTGGCGTCACGACGCTGAACCGGATCTCGCGATCCCGACCGAGAGCCCTTGGGTCCGGTTTCCAGCGGAGGCCCACTTTCCTTCCGATTGAATCCCCAGCCGTGCCGCTCTCGATGGGACGCTTGGAGCCCGTAAAGAGCGTCCAATTCTCGCCGCTCCGGCCGATCCGGAGCAGGTACTCGCCGGTGTAGAAGCTGTCGGCGAGGCCGAACCCGCGGAACGCCGCGGAATCCTTCGGATTGGCAGGGGACACGAAGAGCATCTGCTTGAGCGCGACACTGTCCAGGACGACACCGGTGGTCAGGAGCTCGGTCCAGGCGTAGGACTGCAGCAGTCCCTCGGCACGGATCGGCCCTGCGTCCTCCGACCTGGGCTCGATGTAGATCGTGGCCGTTGCGGTGTATTCCGGATGGAGAAAGCGCGTGGCGAGCACACTGGCCGCGGTCCCGAGGACCGTGACCGCGATAATCAGCCACTTGTAGCGCTGGAGCGCCGCCATGTACCGGCCCCACTGGACTCCCTGTTCGGGCGGTGGGGGGGGTGGTGCCTCGAAACCGGCCAGGGCTCCCGGGCCCTGATGGAGGGCCGGGAGGGTGGAGCCTTCGTCGGGATCCGGTGTGCCTGGCTGGAGCTGGTTACCGATCATTCAGGCTGCGCTCCCTAATCGTGTTCGGTGCCGGCTTTCGCGGCTCCGTGACGGCTGCGAGGTGGAGAATATCAGCCCACCAACGCAAATGGGATACCGTGGGCGGAGGGGACTCAACCCCTTGTCCCGGCACGTTTCCGGCCCTTGGGATAGGGTCCGGCCTGCCAAAACCGAGGCGTCGCGGCATCGATGTTGCGTGGACGCATCTATAGTGTGGACGCCCCGTGACGGGGTTCTGTTGCTTTAAAGATACGTAAATGGTTGAATTTGGCGTCACCTTGTGGTATCGACCGTACGTTCCCTGTAGCCCTTTTGGCCACACGGGGGTCTTTCGTAGGAATGACCCCACGAGGAGTGGCGTGGTCTCGACCGGGCGATGGGGCATAGTGCGACAGGTCCGCGCATCACGCGTTCAGCATCGAAGGAGTCGTGAATGGCCAGTCCCCTGACACAGCCGGTCGCCCCGTCGCCCCAGCCCGATCCGGGTGCCCGGGACCCGCTGTCGATCCCGTCGGACGTGAAGGCCAGCATTCGGGTGCTGGTGGTGGACGACGAGCGAACTCTTCGCGAGTCGTGCGCGAGTGTCCTTCAGATGGACGGCTTCAGCGTCACCGTGGTCGGCCGGGGCGAGGAGGCACTCGAAACGGTCAAGCGCCGGAAATTCGACATCGTCCTGGTGGATCTCTACATGGCCCAGGTGAGCGGGATGGAGATCCTGCGCACGGCGCTGCAGCACCACAAGGATACGATCGTCGTCGTGATGACGGGCAACCCGAGCGTCACGAGCAGCATCGAGGCCCTCCGGGCCGGCGCGTGGGACTATCTCCCGAAGCCATTCTCGGCGACTCACCTGCAGGTGCTGATCGGCCGGGCCTCGCACGCGGTGATGGTTTCCCGCGAGACCCACGACCTGCGCCTCCAGTTGATGCAGCAGACCGGACACAGCGAGAAGTTCGCGCTGATCGGAGTCTCCCCGCTCTTCCGGAAGGCCGTCGACCTGGCCCGGAAGGTGGCCGGCACCGACGCCTCGGTACTCATCAGCGGGGAAAGCGGCACCGGCAAGGAACTCATCGCGCAGTTCATCCACCATCACAGCCGGCGCTCCAGCCGCACGCTGGTGCCGATCAACTGTGCCGCATTGCCCGAGCCGCTCCTCGAGTCGGAAATGTTCGGGCACCGGAAGGGCGCCTTCACCGGAGCCGATCGCGACAAGCCGGGCCTGCTCGAGACGGCGAACGGCGGGACGCTGTTCCTGGATGAGCTCACCGAGATGACGATGGGCCTCCAGGCCAAGCTGCTGCGGGTCATTCAGGACGGCGTCGTGCGCCGCGTGGGTTCGGAGCAGCAGGATGCGGTAGTGGACGTGCGGTTCATTTCCGCGACAAACCGGGACCCGGAGGACGCCGTGAAGCAGGGGGTTCTCCGCGAGGACCTCTTCTATCGGCTTCGGGTGGTCCCCATCAAGCTCCCGCCGCTCCGGAAGCGGCTGGAGGACATCCCCATCCTGGCCAATCACTTTCTCACGCATTACTGGGCCCGACACCGCCAGCAGGGCGATCGTGCGCCGCGGCTCAGCGAGGCTGCCGTCGGGTTCCTGCGGAGCCGCCCGTGGCGCGGCAACGTCCGGGAGCTCCAGAATGTCATCGAGCACGTGGCGGTGCTGGCCGAGCCCGATCAGGTGATCCAGCCGAACGATATTCCGATCTACGACGATCCCTCCGAGTGGCCGGCCGATACGGGCCTGCCGGCGGGGATCATGGATGAGGCCTTCCATCCGGCCAAGGACCGCGTGATCGCGCACTTCGAGCGCGAGTACCTGAACCGCCTGGTCGGCCGGGCCGGCGGGAACATGTCGAAAGCCGCGCGGCTCGCCAGCATCGATCGGACGACGCTTTACCGCCTCATGGACAAGCACAATTTCCAGCGCGACGACGTCGCCGGCCCGCTCGAGTGAGCTCGGAGGCCACCGTGACGCGCCCCCAACGCGGGCAACTCGCACATCCGCCCCACCGGGCGGCCGCGGCCGCTTCGATGGGCGGGATCTCGGACGAGCTCTGGCAGGCGCTGGAATCGGCGGCCAGTTCGGTCACGGCCGACTGGCGGGCGATTGCGGTGGATACGGTGTCCGTCGAGGAAGCGGGCGCGATGCTCGCGCAGCTGATGGGCGCGACGATGCGGCTGGCGGCTGGCGAGGAGCCTGACGATGGCACCCTGCCACGCAGCGTCCTCGGTCGGCGGCTCCTGGGTCTGCTCCGGCGGCAGCTGATCGGCCGCGCAATTCGCCTCGACCCCGCGCCCGAGAGCCGGCAGCTCCTGGCGCTCCTCACCGCGCTCGAAGACGTCGGCCACCGCATCGACTCGGACTGGTCGCAGCACTTCTCGGACACCCTCGCGGGGCCGGACGGTCTCGAGCTGGTCGTCGAAGTGGCGCACGACTTCCGCAGCCCCGTCACGTCGATCCTGTTCCTCGCCGAGACGCTCCAGAAGGGCCGCTCAGGTCCCGTCACCGAACTGCAGGAGCGTCAGCTCGGGCTCATCTACAGCGCGGCGTTCGGCCTGAGCGGGGTCGCCAGTGACGTGATCGAGCTTGCCCGGGGCGGCGATCGCCTGGTGGACCTGGATCCGATCCCGTTCTCGATCGCCGACATCTTCGAGTCGGTGCGCGACATTGTGCAGCCGATCGCGGAAGAAAAGGGGCTGGAAGTCCAACTGCTCCGTCCCGAAGCCGACCTCCGCGTCGGGCATCCCGTGGCGCTCAGCCGGGTGCTCCTGAATCTCACGACCAACGCGCTCAAATTCACCGATACCGGATGCGTCGAGCTCGGCGGGCGGCGCCTCGAGGGCCACCAGGTCGAGTTCTGGGTCCGCGATACCGGCCGCGGCATTCCTCCGCAGGCCATGCTGACCCTGTATGAACCATTCCGCCGGCGGCAGCACGCCGGCGAATACGCCTTCTCCGGGTCCGGCCTCGGGCTCTCCATCTGCCGCAAGCTCGTCGAGGCAATGGGCGGTGAGCTGAAGGTGGAGACCGAAGCGGGGAAGGGGACCAGGTTCGTCTTTCAGATTGCGATTCCTCCCGCCCCATCCGGCCCGGCAGACTGATCTTCCTGCTCGAACCGATTCAAGAGAAATACGATGCCGAAGCTCCTCCACGTGGTTGGCGCGCGCCCCAATTTCATGAAGGTGGCACCGGTGCTTCATGCCGGGCGCGAGCGCGTAGGGTTGGAGCAGATCCTGCTTCACACCGGCCAGCACTACGACGTGTCGATGAGCGACCGGTTCTTCCACGAACTGGGACTTCCGGAACCGGATGTGAATCTCGGGGTCGGTTCGGACACTCACGCCGTTCAAACCGGCAAGATCCTGATCAATTTCGACCCGGAGCTGGAACGGATTCGCCCGGACTGGGTCGTCGTCTACGGCGACGTGAATTCGACCGTCGCCTGCGCGCTCGCGGCGGTCAAACGCGGCATCCGGGTCGCCCACGTCGAGGCCGGTCTCCGCAGCTTCGATCGGACCATGCCGGAGGAGATCAACCGGATCGTCACCGATCAGCTCGCCGACCTCTGCCTCACACCGAGCCGGGACGGTAACGCCAATCTCGCCGCCGAAGGGATTCCGGCCCATCGCGTCCGGCTGGTCGGGAACGTAATGGTGGACACGTTGCTCAGGCTCCGGCCCGCCGCGCGGGAGCGGCGAATGCCCCACGAAGCCGGAGTCGACGGCCAGGCGTTTGCCGTGGTGACACTCCACCGGCCGTCCAACGTGGACAGCCGGGAAGTCCTTTCGGAGCTGCTGGAGGGGTTGTGCGACGTGGCGAAGGTGATGCCGGTGCTGTTCCCGATCCATCCCCGGACCCGGCAGCGCATTCTCGATTTCGGGCTGGAGTCGCTGGTCGGGAGTGTTCGACTTCTCGACCCGCTCGGCTATATCGAGACCGTCTCGCTCGTCGATCAGGCCGCAGTCGTGCTGACGGATTCCGGCGGGCTGCAGGAGGAGACGACCATGCTGGGCGTGCCCTGCCTTACCCTGCGCCCCAACACGGAACGACCCGTCACCATCACCGAAGGCACCAATCGCCTGATCGAATCCTCGCGGGCCGCCCTGGTCACCGCCTTCCGCGAAGTCATGGCCCAGCGGAACGACGGCGGGTACCGGCCAGGCAGCCCTGAAGGTTGGGACGGCAGGGCCGGCCAGCGTGTGGTCGCTGCCCTGCTCGGAGAGCCTGACGAACTCGCGTCGGTTCGCTCGTGAACTGATCCGGCCGAAGAACTACCCGCGCGCAGGCCGTGCCTCAGCTACCGGCGTAGGGACTTCCTCCTCCATTGCGTCCAGCAATCGCTCCGCCTGAAAGCGGCGCGTGAACCGTTCCTGCTCCATGAGCGGGGAGGGTCGGATCCCCTGCTTGAACTCGAGGAAACGGGCGGTGAGTGCCGACGCGATCCCGGAAATATCCTGCGGGTCGAGGACATGCGCCCCGGTTCCGGCCAGGAGCTCAGCGGTTGCGCTGCGTGGCCCTGCGAGCACCAGCAGCCACGTCGGGAAGCGCATACCCTCGAAGACCTTGGCCGGAATCATGAGGTCGGCCCCCTGCTGAAGCGTCACGAGGACCGTGCAGCCCGCCATGAACTCGAGGGCCTTCGGGCGAGGTTGCCCGCGATGGACGGCGAGGAACGGTTCGAGGCCGTGAGCGGCCGCGAGTTTTTCGAAGCGCGCATACACCTGGGCGTCGAAGAATCCCATGAATTCGAGGCTGAGGTCCTGGGGGTCGATCGCGAGGTCCCGCACCATCATCCCGACCGCTTCGAAGAGGGGCGCCGGATCGCGCCCGAGGTAGATGGCGCCCGTATAGCCGATGATGAACTTGCGCGGGGCGCGGTGCGAGGGGACTGCGCCTTCATCAACGCCGTTGGTAATTGTGATGACGCGCGTCCCCGGATAGGCGCGCTGCATGATGGCGCGGACGGGCTCGACGTTGGCGATGGTGAGCGTACTGCGCCTCACGGCGCGCTTTTCGTACCGCGCCGCGAGTCGAAGCCACATCGCGCCCAGTTCGACCCATTCCGGCTCCATGAAGCGCCAGGGATCGCGAAAGTCGGCGATGAACGGCAATCCGGTCCACGAGGCGAGAAGGCGGCCGCCCTCGTGCGCCATGTGTGGTGGACCGGAGCTGGCGACCCAGTGATGCAATCCAGGCTCGAATATCCGGCGCCCTGTCTCGGCCGCACGGCGCGCCCACCGCTCTGCGGCGACGTACTCCCGCCAGGCGTGGAAGGCGTTCAAGATCCTTCTGGCGGGCGACTTCCGCCTCGACGCGGGTGGGGTCGGGGCCTGCCCCGAGGGGATGGCCCGCCCCCTGGCCGTTTCTCTCAGCTGGCGACGCGCGCTCACCGCATGACGCACGATGCGATCGAGGGCGGGCGGCGTGTTGGGGACGCCGAAGAGCCGGGTGCCGGGAGGGAGGATCGCCAACAAGGACTCATTTCGGTGCCGAAGGGCGGAGGGATCCGCCGCCACGAAGTCGATACCCCAGCCGCGGGCAGCGAAGTACCGAGCCATCCCGGCCCAACGCACGGCTCCCACCTCGTTACTCGGGGGGGCGTGGTAGCTGATGAGGATGATGCGCTTGGAGGCGGAAGGGCCCGGAACGACGTGATAGGGTACAAGCGGGCTATCGCGCTCGTCCATGTCCATTCCTGTGACGGGAGGCGCTCGTGCCGGGAGGCAGGCCGATCGCGACTGATCGAGGTGAACGGTGACGAACCTAGCCGGAATTCGACGAGCTTGTCAACGCGGACCGTCGGGACCGTCGGACCGTCGGAGTGCCTGCCCATCAGCCCATCTGCCCATCGGCCGATCGGCTCCGCTATATTTCCCGGCTCCACCGCCCGAGGAGCCTGCTGCGTGTTTTCCTCCGACCTGTCCGCGCTATTCGGGGAACGGGTGCGCAAGCACCCCGACCGGGAGCTCGTGATCGGCGGAGCGCAGCGCTTGACGTACGGGCAGGTGGCGGAGCAGGT
>DASTCF010000036.1:0-2424 GCA_035711365.1 Gemmatimonadales bacterium | reverse complement strand
GCTCCTGGCGGATCTCGGCGTCGTCAGCTAGTTAGGGGTACGAAACTCGACGAACTCCGGATACTGCTCCAGAAACTTGATATCAATGCGTGGAGGAGGAGTCTTCAGGACGTCGCGCCCGCGAACGGACACCTGGAAGTGTCCTCGGCGCGGGGACAGGAGTAGCCCAGCCCGCTGAAGATAGCTTTGGCCCAAGCGACTCGATTCGAGAACTTTGACTGCCGGCCACTCGGCAAGGGCTCTTCCAGGTCAGGATCCGATAGCTGAAACTCCCGTGCCAGCGCATCTCGCGCTTCCGCCAGCGAATGCTCCTGACCGTCGGACGCCACTCGCAGGAGCGGCAGCATCAGGGATTGAAAATCGGGCACGGCCATTTGTTCCTCCCTTGAGCCGTCCGCCGACGAGCCAGATTGGTGTCAGGCTCCTGATATGGAATGACCTGTCAAGTTGTTCGTTGCGTGCCTGTTCCACGGTCCGAGTTCGTGACGCCGGAAGGGCAGCGGTCGAAGCAGCGCCTGCGACGGTTGATCACTCTGATATTCGCGGATCGAGCTCGGAGCTCGCCGTCATGGTCGTGATCCGTCGGGAGCTGCCTCGGACTAGCGTCGCGGGTCCGGCCAAGGGCCTGCCGCATAGGAGTCCTCGAGGGCTCTCCTTTCCGTGGCCGCCTCGACCGCTGCCCGCCCGGCGTCATGAACCTCTCTCCTGGGGGGCGCCCCAAGCGCTCGCTATGCCACGCGCCGCTCGGGATGCTGGGACTCGACGGCCACCCCGATCGCCCAGATGAAGCCGAGGAGCTCTCGGGCCAGTGCCGTGACGACCTGTTGCTTGGTCTTCCCGCGGCCCAGCAGCCGCCGGTAGCGCTGATGCAGACGATGTTGCGCCTTCCAGGCGATGGCCTTGACCGTCTCGTCCACCCGGCCGTGTCGCTGCTCGAGGGCCCGGCCGATCGCCGGCCGGTGGCGATACGCCCACGCCGCCTCGACGACGATTCGGCGCAGGTGCGCGTTGCCGGTCTTGGTAATGCCTCCCCGCCGGATCCGCGGCCCGCTGGAGTGCTCACTGGCGACCGCGCCGCTATAGCCCATCAGCGGTCGGGCGCGGGCAAAGCGCGAGAGCCGGCCGACCTCGGCGACGATCGTGGCTGCCGAGACCTTGGCGATCCCGCGCAGCGCCTGCAGCGCCTCGATCACGGCGCGCATCGCGGTGGGAGCCGTCTCCACGGCCTCGTCGATCGCCCGCTCCAGCCGGACGATCCGGTCCCGGGCATGCTCGACCTCGGTCACGTAGTCCAGCTGGGTGGCCTCCTGGGCCGGGGCCTCGAAACGCAGACCGGCGAGCCACCGGCGATGGCGCTCCGTCCACGCCTTCGTGTCCGCCGGCGGCCGGTGGCCGTGGCGCAGCAAGAACTTCTGCAGCCGGTGCCGCGCGCGCAACTGATCCTTTTTGGCCGCTTCCCGCGCCCGCACGAGATCCCGCAGGGCTTCGTGGGCGGCATCCGGTACCCAAACCGGGGTCAGGTCGCCGCTCCGAAAGCTCCGCGCCAGCCGGGCCGCGTCGCGGCGATCGGTCTTGACGCGGTCGCCGGCCTTCACCGGGACGAGGGTCGGCGCCACGACCTGGCAGGCCACGCCCAGCTGGGTCAGTTGCCAGTACAGGGCGTAGCCACACGGGCCGGCCTCGTAGCAGGCCCGCAGCCGCTCGGCCGGCCCCAGCTTCTTCACCAGTCGGCGAACCGCTTCGGGCTCATTGGGGATGGTCCCCACAGCCCGAACCTCGCCGTCCGGCTCGGCCACCGCTGCCGCGATCGTCGCTGCGTGTACATCCAGCCCCACGAATCGTGTACCCTTCATAGTCGACCGGCTCCTTTCGTATGTAGCTCTGCGCTACGGGTCTCCGCTCGCAGCGTAACCTACGCATTGCGATCGGAGCCGGTCATTCCATTCTGACTAGCGCGATCCCCGGGAGCGCCCGCCCCCGCCGTCGGCGCCCGCTGCCTCGGCGACCCGCGAGCGCCACGTGCTGGACCCGGCGCGGCGTGGTCGGCGGGGACGCCGCTTCATGCCTCGATGGTACGTCCTGGGGACAGGGGTGGCTTGAAGGATCTTGCGCGCCGGCTAGAATCCCAGCGGGCAGCTTGTGTTCTACGACCAAGGCATCGGCACCAGCCGGCAACTCGAGAAGGCGGTGCAGCGTTACAAGTTCTCGGCGCCCGACGGGCACGCCGCGCTGACATCCTCCCTCCCCCGGTGGGTGGATGGCACAGCAAGCTGTTCGGTCTGACGTTCGGCTACGGCCTCCGCGAGAACGTCGCGCAGATGTACCGAGCACTCGGGGAATGGTACGGTGGCGCGGCCGACCAGGTGTTCCTCATCGGCTTTTCGCGCGGCGCGTTCACCGTGCGCGTGCTCGCCGGGCTCGTCT
>DASTCF010000035.1:0-8298 GCA_035711365.1 Gemmatimonadales bacterium | reverse complement strand
ATGGAGTTTACCCGACTAAACCGCTCGGGTCAACGGCTTCACACCCCAGGATCGCGGGCATCCCCGCGCGCTGAATGCGCCCCGTGACCCAGCCAGCTCCCCGGGAAGATGACGGCCCAGCCCTTCGCTGTGGTCGCGGGCGACCTTAGGTTTCGGGACTCAGACTCTCGGGGATGCCATGCGTCGCCTGGTGTCAATCATGCTGGTTCTTGTCGCGCTCCTGCCCGCGGCCTCTGCCGCCCAGGGGCGCGTCGTCCATCGTGTCGTCATCTCGGGCACCGTCGAGAATGGCCTCGCACCGTACGTGGCGCGGAGCCTCTCGGAGGCCGCCGAGGCAGGCGCCGCCGCCGTCTACCTCGACAGCGATACCCCCGGGGGGCGCGTGGACGCCGCCGAGCGGAGCGCGGACGCGGTCCGCGCCTCGCCCGTCCCGGTGTACGCCTGGGTCAATCCCCGCGCGTACAGCGCAGGTGCCCTGATCGCCCTCTCGGCCCAGGGCATCTACATGCGGCCCGGCGCCGTGCTCGGCGCCGCGACCCCGGTTGATGGCGGTGGGACCAAGGCCCCGGAGAAGTACGTGTCCGCCATGCGGGCGGAGTTTCGCGCCCTCGCGGAGCAGCGTGGCCTCGACCCGCGGATTGCCGAAGCGATGGTGGATGAACGGGTCGGCGTACCGGGCCTGGTCGAACCCGGCCGGCTCCTGACCCTGAGCACGCAGGAGGCCATTCGGGTCGGGTACGCCAAGGGCGAGATCGCCGACGAACCGGCGCTGCTCGCGGCGATTGGCTTTCCTGGTGCGCAAGTCGTGACCGCCGAGGTGAACTGGGCCGAGCAGGTGGTCCGGTTCCTCACCAATCCGATCGTCCAGCCGTTGCTGCTCTCGCTCGGCCTGCTGGGGCTCGTCTTCGAAATCAAGGCCGGCGCCTTCGGCCTGGGTGGCGTGGTCAGCCTGGCCGCGCTGGGTCTGTTCTTCGGCTCAAACCTCGTGCTCGGGCTCGCCGGGTGGGAGGAAGTCATCCTGCTCGGCGCCGGCCTCATCGCGCTGGGCATCGAGATCTTCGTCCTGCCGGGCTTTGGCGTGGCCGGGATCGTCGGACTCCTCGCGATCGGGACGGCCATTGTCCTCGCGATGCTGGGCGGCGGTCCCACGCCGGCGGACGTCACCCAGGCCCTTCTCGTCCTCGGCGCGAGTCTCGCCCTGACCGCAGCCGTGATCTACGCGTGGTTCCGCCACCTGCCGACGAGCACGCGCTTCAGCGGCCTGCTCCTGCACCAGAGCGTCGATCGCGCCGGCGGGTTCCTGTCCGCGCCGGAACGGCACGACCTGGTCGGGCAGGACGGGGTGGCCACGACCGACCTGCGTCCCTCGGGCACGGCCACGTTCGGCGAGGAGCGGGTGGACGTGGTCGCGGACGGGGAATACATCCCGGCCGGGACGCGAATTCGCGTCGTGCGGGCCGAAGGGTATCGTCAGGTCGTGCGCCGCACGGGCGCCTGACCTGCGACGATCATCCTCCAATCAATCATTCCGGAGCTCACGGTGGATTTTTCCCAGGTCGGACCAGCGCTCGTATTCGTGCTGTTTTTCCTCGCCGTCATCATCCTGTTCGTCTTCTTCCGGTTCGTTCCGATCGGGCTCTGGATCACCGCGCTCTTCTCGGGCGTGCGGGTGTCCTTCTTCGCGCTCTTCGGAATGCGCTTCCGGCGCATCAATCCCACGGCGATCGTGCTGCCGATGATCAGCGCGCACCGGGCCGGCATCCAGCTCCGGACCAACGACCTCGAGAGCCACTTCCTCGCGGGCGGCAACGTGAGCCGCGTGGTGAACGCGCTCATCTCGGCCGACAAGGCCGGCATCGCCCTCGATTACAAGCAGGCCACCGCCATCGACCTGGCCGGCCGCGACGTGTTCGAGGCGGTCCAGGTGAGCGTGAACCCGAAGGTCATCACGACGCCGAAGGTGGCGGCGATGGCGAAGGACGGCATCCAACTGCTGGCGCTCGCGCGCGTGACGGTCCGAGCCAACATCAACCGGCTCGTCGGTGGCGCGGGCGAGGAGACCATCCTGGCCCGGGTGGGCGAGGGGATCGTGAGCACCATCGGATCGGCCGCCTCGCACAAGGCGGTGCTCGAGAACCCCGACCTGATCTCGAAGACGGTGCTCGCCAAGGGTCTCGATGCCGGCACGGCGTTCGAGATTCTCTCCATCGATATCGCCGACGTGGATGTGGGGAAGAACATCGGGGCCGAGCTGCAGACGGACCAGGCCGAGGCAGATAAGCGTATCGCGCAGGCCAAGGCCGAGGAGCGGCGCGCGCTCGCCGTGGCGATGGAACAGGAATACCGGGCGGAGGCGCAGAAGCAGCGCGCGGTGGTGATCGCCGCCGAGGCCCAGATCCCACTGGCGATGGCGGACGCACTTCGGAGCGGGAATCTCGGGGTGATGGACTACCAGCGGTATCGGAACATTCAGGCCGACACGTCCATGCGCCAGGCGATCGCGGGCCAGAGCGAGGGGCCGCCGGCACCGCCGGTCGGAACCTGAGCCATGGCCGATTTCGGCGATATCATCTTCTGGGGACTGGTGGCACTCTATGTCCTCAAACTCTTGACGGGGAACAAGCCGAAGATCGAACGGGCGCCGCCAGTGGAGCGTCCACCCGTCAGGCGGCCGTCCGAGCGAGTGGCGGCCGGAAGGCTGGCCGGAACTCAGCAGGAAGGGACGCTGCTGGAGCAATTCCTTCGGCAGCTCGAGGAGGCGCAGGCGGGTCCGGCCGGGGCGGGGGAGGGCGGTCCTCTCGGCCGGCGGTCTCGAACCCGGCTCGAGGGCGCGGAGGAGGTCGAGGAGACGGAATCACTCGAGGCGGAGGAGCAGGTCGCGAACCTCGAGACCGCACCGATACCAAGTCGCCGTCGCGTCGAGGTGGACCAGGACGACGCGGCCGAGGCGCTCGTGCAGCGGCGGATCGATGCCGCGGAGGCCAGAAACCAGGGGCTCACCGCGCGAGACCACGGCGCGTTCGACGCACGGATCCGGGCCGAGGTGGCCGACCGGACGGCCGTGGCCGCGGTGAATCTCGCGAATCTGCGGCACGCCTTCATCTGGAGTGAGATTCTGGGGAAGCCGGTGAGCGAGCGGTAGGGCGATTCAGCCTCTGTCACCGAATTGGTCTATGTAGGCCTGCATTGCCTGTGCGATCGCCTGGCGCGCGGCGTCGGCTCCTTCGAATCCGCGGGTTTCCGTGGTTCCCCCCTCGAGACTCTTGTAGACCTGGAAGAAGTGCTCGATTTCCCGGAGCGCGTGCTTGGGGAGATCGCCGATGTCGTGAATGCCCTCGGCGTACGGATCGTTGAGCGGCACTGCGATCACCTTCTCGTCCGCCGCTCCCCGGTCCACGAGGTGGAAGAGTCCGATCGGGCGGACGTCGACCAGGCAGCCGGGGAAGACCGGCGCCGTCATGATGCAGAGCACGTCGAGCGGATCCTTGTCGTCGCCGTAGGTGCGGGGCAGGAACCCGTAGTCGCCCGGATAGTGCACGGCGCTGTGGAGCACCCGATCGAGGCGCAACAGCCCGGTTGGCTTATCGAGCTCGTACTTGTTGCGCTCATTGGCGGGAATCTCGATGAACGCCGTGATGACGTCCGGCGGATCCGGACCGGTGGGGATGTCGTGCCAGGGGTGAAAGCGTGGACCGGGCATGCGGACAACCTAACGGCCGGGCCGGCGGTTCGCTTGCTCCTCAGCCGGTGGGGGGCGATCTTCCCCGGGCAAGCCCGAGTGGCGGAATGGCAGACGCAGCGGACTCAAAATCCGCCGGGGGCAACCCCGTGCGAGTTCGACTCTCGCCTCGGGCACTCAAGCGAGCATCACAAATCAGCCCTCCCCCGGCCGCGCGCCGAGTGGGGGCTCTTCTTTTCACATCACGCCAAGTGCCCCTTGCGGCAGGCGGCGGTTGGGCATAACTCGTTAGCGCTGCCGTGCAATCCGAACCCGCCCTTCAAAGGGATGTCGCTATGCGAGTGACTCCGCTAGCTCTCGCCGCCATCACACTGCTCGCCGTGCCGCTCCAGTCCCAACAGACAGCGGACTCCATCATCGCGCGGTACCTGCGGCGCGTTGGAGGACGAGAGCGCATCCTGGCCGTTCAGACGCTGGTGCGCGTTGGCCAGGTCTCTTCCGGCGGCGGCTTCGAGGCGCGCGTGGTCTACGAAAACAAGCGGCCCAGTCGCGTGCGCAAGGAAGTGACCTTCGGCGGCATGACCGGATTCACGGCATACGACGGCGCCAGCGGCTGGAAGACTGAACCCTGGGGTGGAAAGAAGGACGTCGAACCACTGGGCGAGGAGGAGACCAAGGGCATCCTGGAGAGCGCGCAGTTCGACGACCCGCTCTTCAACTATCAGGAGAAGGGGAACACGGTCGGATTCATCGGTGCCGGCCAGATCGAGGGGACCGATGTGTACAAGCTGCGCCTGACGCTCGCGGCCAACGGCGATGTCCGCACTTACTACATGGACGCCGAGTCGTACGTCCCGATCAGAATCGATGTGAAGCGCACGGTCCGCGGCGTGGAGAGCGAATTCGAGATCGAGCTCGGCGACTACAAGCCGGTGAACGGCTGGTATCTCCCGTTCGCGATGGCGATCGGCCCCAAGGGCGGCGCGGGGGCGGACAGGACGCAGTATGTATGGGAGCGGATCGAGGCCAATGCCATGCTGGACGACGCGCTGTTCTCCGCACCGAAGGCGGGCGCTAGTCCGCGTCCGCTGGGAGCGGGCCTCGGCGCCCCCCGGGCCCAGCGGCCGGCTGCCGTACGTCGACCAGCGCCACCGCCTGCAGCGGCCCCGGCGGCCGTCGATTCCTCGACGACCTCGGGGCTTGGCGCGCGCAATATCGGCTCAGCGGCGATGAGCGGTCGCATCGCAGCCCTCGACGCGGTGCACGAGGGCGACAGGCTCACGGTTTACGTGGGCGCCGCGAGCGGCGGCGTATGGAAATCGACCAACGGCGGGACGACGTACAAGCCGGTCTTCGACGAACAGCCGGTACAGTCCATCGGGGCCATAACCATCGACCCGACCAATCCGAAGGTTGTGTGGGTGGGGACCGGCGAGTCCTGGATGCGCAACAGCGTCTCCATTGGGGACGGTGTGTACAAATCCACCGATGGCGGCGCGAGCTGGACGAATATGGGGCTCAGAGAGTCCGAGCACATCGTCAAGATCCTTGTTGACCCGACTGCTTCAAACACCGTGTATGTCTGTGTTCCCGGCAAGCTGTGGAGCGACAGCGAGGATCGGGGAGTGTACAAGTCGGGCGACGGCGGGACCACATGGACAAAGGTTCTTGCCGGGACCAACGCCTCCACCGGTTGCTCGATGCTGGCAATGGACCCCCGGAACCCACAGGTGCTGTATGCGGGGATGTGGGACTTCCGCCGCAAGGGATGGGCCTTTCGCTCCGGCGGCGACGGCCCCGATGCGCCAAGCGGGAGCGGCCTGTTCAAGAGTTCCGATGGCGGTGCGACGTGGGCCCCGCTAGACGCCCAGACCGCCAAGGGGCTTCCGCCGAAGCCGTGGGGCCGGGTGGCGGTGACCGTCGCGCCTTCGAATCCGAACGTTGTCTACGCGATGCTCGAGGCGGTGCCGCCGCACAACGCGCTCTATCGGTCCGACGACGGCGGCCGGACGTGGGCGGTGAAAGACCGCAGCCAGTACCTGGTCTGGCGCCCCTTCTACTTTGCGAACCTCATCGTCGATCCCAGGAACCCGGACCGCATCTACAAACCCGACGCCCCACTGCTCATGAGCACGGACGGCGGTGCGAGCTTCAGTAACATCAGCGGCGGCACGCACGGGGACCATCACGATCTGTGGGTCGACCCGCTGAACAGCGACCACCTGATCACCGGTGACGACGGCGGCGTCTTTTACTCGTACGATGGCGGAGCCAAGTGGTGGAAGGGGGAGAACCTCCCAATTTCGCAGTTCTACCACGTAAGCGTGGACATGGCCCGCCCCTATAATGTGTACGGTGGTCTGCAGGACAACAGCTCCTGGGTTGGCAATTCACGGTACCCCGGCGGGATCACGAACAGCCGCTGGGAGAACATGTACGGGGGCGATGGTTTCTGGATGTTTGTCGATCCCACGGATTCGCTCTATCTCTACGCGGAATCTCAGGGCGGCTACATTGGCCGGATTAATCGTCAAACGCACGAGTCGCGCGATATCCAGCCCCTGCCCGGGTACCAGGAAGGCAAATTACGGTACAACTGGAACACGCCGATCCACGTCAGTCCGACCAACAACGGCACGATCTATCTCGGTGCGCGGTTCCTCTTCCGTTCGGCGGATGCCGGCCAGACCTGGCAGCGGATCTCGCCGGACCTCACGACCAACGATCCCGAGCGGCAGAAGCAGGAGGAGTCGGGAGGCGTGACGGTGGACAATTCGTCCGCCGAGATGTACACGACCATCTTCGCGATTGCCGAATCGCCGGCAGATCCGCAGGTGATCTGGGCCGGCACCGACGACGGCAACCTCCAGGTCACGCGCGACGGCGGGAAGAGCTGGACCAACGTCGTGGGCAATATCCGAGGGCTCCCGAAGAGCGCGTGGGTCTCCTCCGTGGAGGCCGGACACGTTGCCGCGGGCACCGTGTACGCGACCTTCGACATGCACACCTTCGGCGATATGCGACCGTACGCCTACAAGTCGACCGATTTCGGGGCTACGTGGACGGCGCTCGTGGCACCACCGGATACTGCCCAGGTGCGCGGCTATGCGCACGTTATCAAGGAAGATCCTGTCAATCCGCGGTTGCTGTTCCTGGGCACTGAATTCGGGCTTTGGATTTCCGTGGACGCCGGGGCGCACTGGTCGCGATTCAAGGGGGGCGGGCTGCCCAGCGTCGCCGTGCGCGACCTGGCCATCCACGTGCGCGACAACGATCTGGTGATTGCGACGCACGGTCGCGGCATCTGGATCATTGACGACATCACGCCGCTGCGCGGCCTGACGCCGGAGACGGTGGATAAGGACGCGGCGTTCCTCGGAGCGCAACAGGCGGTGCAGGGGATCCCCGCCGGTGGTGGATGGGTCAACGGCGACGCGGCCTTCGTGGGGCCGAATCCGCCCAGCGACGCGATGATCACCTACTACCTGCGCAGGCGGCACATTTTCGGCGACTTGAAGCTCGAGGTGCGCGATTCAGCCGGAACGCTGGTCGCGACGCTGCCGACGAGCAAGCGCCGCGGAATCACACGGGCGGCGTGGTCCATGACCATGCCACCGCCCCGAATCCCACCGGCCGCGACGGCGGGGTTCTGGGCGGGCCCGCGGCTACTGCCCGGGAAGTACTCGATCACACTGATCGACGGCAACAATACGTATTCGACGTCGTTCGTGGTTGTGCGCGACCCGCGGGTGACGCACACGATGGCGGATCGCCGGGCGCAGTACGACCTCGCGATCACTCTCTACGGCATGCTGGGGGAGATGACGACGCTGGTCAATCGCATGAACGGAGTGCTCACGCAATTGGGAGCTCGGGAGGCCAAGGTGGCCGCGGGCGACACGCTCAGCGTCAGGTTGGCGGCCGCGATCGCGGCCGTGAACGGGATGCGGTCGAAGGTCGTGGCCACCCGGGAGGGCGGGATGATCACCGGTGAGGAGCGGCTGCGCGAGTACCTCCTCGGGCTGTACGGAAGCGTGAACGGCTACGAAGGCAGGCCATCAGAAACCCAGGTGGCTCGGGCGGCGGCGCTCCGCCGCGAGCTCGGCGACGTTGCGAAGGAGTTCGACACATGGATCGGCCGGGAGCTCGGGCCGATCAACGCGATCCTTTCGAAGCGGAAGCTCGAGCGGGTAGGGGCAACTGGGCCGTGATCGCCCCGGCGCAGCGCGATACGAGCCTGCTCGTCGTCCCAATCCACCGTCCGCGAGGCATCATCGACCCCCTGTCCTAGGGGGCCCCTCTCGACGTTCCAGTTCACATCATGCCACCGACGGCAGCTGCTGGCGGGGTACTGAATCGCACCAATAGTCCCCCGGTGCATGGGCTTGTACCTTTCCCGCCGTTTCGATGTCTTGCTTCCCTGGGCCAGGGTATCTCCATCTGTGGCGAGGGTGTCGTCTGTGCCGCTCGAAGTGCAGGTATTCGGCACCAGAAAGTGTGCAGAGACGCGGAAGGCGCTCCGGTACTTCGCGGAGCGCCGCGTCAGGGTGCATTTCGTGGATCTGGAAGAGCGTGCCGCATCGCCCGGCGAGCTTCGCCGTTTCGCCCAGAAATTCGGC
>DASTCF010000034.1:0-7834 GCA_035711365.1 Gemmatimonadales bacterium | reverse complement strand
CGTCATCGGACGCGAGCGGCTCGACCCGAACAAGTCGTACGTCTTCGCTTCGAATCACGAGTCTTTCGTGGACATCTGGGCCCTGGTGCTGGCGATTCCCCACAGCTGCCGTTTCGTGGCGAAGAAGGAGCTCCTCAAGGTCCCCTTCTTCGGGCCCGCGATGGAGGACGCCGGGCATATTTCCATCGATCGCAAGAACCTCCAATCGGCGTTCAGCTCCTACGATCAGGCGGCCGAGGCGATTCAAAGCGGCCTATCGGCAGCGGTCTTCGTGGAGGGGACCCGGAGCCGTGACGGGGTGATGCTGCCGTTCAAGAAGGGTCCATTCGTGCTGGCCATTCGCGCCGGAGTCCCCGTCGTGCCGGTGCTGATTCGTGGTGGGTTCGAGAACCTTCCCAAAGGCTCCATCGCGGTGCGGGGCCTGCCGATGACCGTGCACTTCGGTGAGCCGATGCCGACGGCCGGGCTCACCTATGAGGATCGCGATGCGCTGAGCGCGAAGTGCCGCGCAGCGATGGAGGAGATGAAGGCGCGTTGACCGGGGCGGGGGCCGGGAGTAGCTTGCCCCCGCGTTCGTGGCTTTCAGCGACCAGCGACACGGGACTTTATGTCTACCATCATCGAAGTGCATGCGCGCGAGATCCTCGACAGCCGCGGCAACCCGACGGTCGAAGCCGAGATCACGCTGGCCAGCGGAGCCACGGGGCGGGCGGCCGTGCCGAGCGGCGCCTCGACCGGCGAGCACGAGGCGGCCGAGCTACGGGACGGTGACGAGAAGCGTTACCTGGGAAAGGGCGTTCTCGACGCGGTCCGCAATGTCAATGAGGTAATCGGGCCGAGGCTCGAAGGAATGCCGGCGGACGACCAGATCGCGATCGACAGCGAAATGCTCGACGCGGACGGCACGCCCAACAAGAGCAAGCTCGGCGCGAACGCCATCCTTGCCGTCTCGCTCGCAGTGGCGCGGGCCGCGGCCTCGGACAGCGGGCTCCCGCTTTACCGGTACCTCGGCGGACCGATGGCGCACATCCTGCCCGTGCCGATGATGAACATCCTGAATGGCGGTGCTCACGCGTCGAACAACGTGGACGCCCAGGAGTTCATGGTCGTCCCGATCGGGGCGGACAGCTTCCCCGAGGGCCTGCGCATCGGCGTGGAAGTGTTCCACGCGCTGAAGAAGGTGCTCACGAAAATGAAGCTCTCTACCGCCGTCGGGGACGAGGGCGGATTCGCCCCGATGCTGCCGAGCAACGAAGCGGCGCTCGACGTGGTGATGCAGGCGATCCAGGCCGCGGGCTACCAGCCGGGCCGGGACGTGGCGATTGCGATCGACGTGGCGGCATCGGAGCTCTACCAGGACGGCAACTACGTCTTCAAGAAGGGCGACGGCAGCACGCGCTCGGCGGCTGAAATGGTGGAGCTTTACGCCCAGTGGGTAGACCGCTATCCGATCGTCTCGATCGAGGACGGCCTGGCCGAGAATGACTGGCCCGGCTGGTTGCAGCTCACAGAGAGGTTGCACGAGCGGGTCCAACTCGTGGGGGATGACATTTTCTGCACGAACGTGGACCTGGTCGCCAAGGGCATTGAGGAAGGGATCGCGAACGCGGTGCTGGTCAAGGTGAACCAGATCGGGACCCTGACCGAGACACTGCAGTGCATCGAGCTTGCCAAGGGCAGCTCCTATGGCGTGGTGATCAGCCATCGCTCCGGCGAAACGGAGGATACCTTCATCGCCGACCTCGCGGTGGCGACCGGGGCCGCGCAGATTAAGACCGGCAGCGCGAGCCGCACTGACCGGATCGCCAAGTACAACCAGCTGCTGCGGATCGCAGAGGAGCTGGGTGAGGTGGCGCACTACCCGGGTCGGGACCTCTATCCGCTGTGAGCCGCGCGCGCCTAGCCGCTCTGGTCGTGTTGTTTCTCGCGCTCATATTCGCGGTGCAGGGCGGGGAGTACAGTACCTGGGACTGGCTCGAGCTCCGGCGGGCGGAGGCACGGGAGAAAGCGGCGGTTCAGGTTCTGAGGAAGATCGTGGATTCGCTGGAGAAGGAGGCGGTCGCGATCGAGCGAGACCCGCGGGTGCAGGAACGCGTCGCGCGCGAGGCGTTCGGTATGGTCCGCGAGGGTGAATTCCTGTACCGCATTGTGCCGCCCAGGGAACCTTGAAAACGAGGCCCGGTGGGGGTAGGATTGGCGCCGCGGCAGGGTAGCTCAGGTGGTTAGAGCACGGCACTCATAATGCCGGGGTCGCGGGTTCGAGTCCCGCCCCTGCTATGCCCGGGTGATGCCCGGGCTTTTTCTTGGGCCTCGGCCTTCGGCTCGAGTCCCACCGCTGCCATGCCCCCGGCATCCCCCCTCCGCCGACCGCCTCCAGGACCGTGTGTACCTCCCGCAGTCTTCCGGAGTCTGTATGGCCAGAGGTGCCCGGAGACTCGAGCTACATGGCCGAAGCAGAGGGGAGGCGCTCCATGACGTCACGATCATTCACCCGCGTGTCGGTTCTCGCCGCCGCAATAGTCGCCTGCCAGGGTTGCGGTGACAGCTCGTCCGGCCCCACATATGATCCCGACATCCCGACCGAATGGGCGGCGGCCGTGACCAATGAGTGGTTTCCGCTCACGCCCGGCACGACCTATGAGTTCGAAGGCGACACCGACACCGGCCTGGAGACGACTGTGGTCGAGGTCCTGGCGGAGACGAAGATGATCCAGGGAGTGACCGCGACCGTCGTACACGACCAGGTCTCTCTCGGTGGCGAGCTGATCGAGGACACCTTCGACTGGTACGCCCAGGATGCGGCGGGGAACGTCTGGTACCTCGGCGAGGACACGAAGGAGTACGAGGGGGGCGTGGTCGTGAGCACCGAGGGCTCGTGGGAGTGGGGAGTCGATGGCGCGCTGCCTGGCGTCGTGATGTGGGCCGATCCCTCCGCGTATCTCAATCAGGCGTACCGGCAGGAGTTTCTGAAGGGAGTGGCCGAGGACTGGGGCAAGGTGGTGGCCCTCGACCAGGCCGTCGACGTGCCGCACGGCAGCTTTACCGGCTGTGTCGAGACGGAGGACTGGAGCGGCCTCGAGTCGGGCCCGCACGAGCACAAGTTCTATTGCTCCGGCCTCGGCGTGACGCTCGAAGTCGGAGGCGGCGGTGAGCGTACCGAGCTGGTGGACGTGACGGCGCCCTGAAGCGCTACCTCTTTAGGAAGGTTCCCCGCTGCAGCTCTTCGAATGCCTCGCGGAGCTGCTCCTGGGTGTTCATCACGATCGGACCATACCAGGCCACCGGCTCCTCCAGCGGCTTGCCGGAGACGAGCAGGAAGCGAATGCCATCCTTGTCGGCTTCGACAGTCACCTCGTCGCCGCGGTCGAACAGGACGAGCGAGCGGTTTTCCGCCTCGGTTGGCGGCGCAGTGTCCGCCCACCCGACGCCCTCGGTGGGTACGGCGAGCGGGCCGGAGGCATTGCAGAACTTTCCGGCGCCCTCGAACACGTACGCGAAGGCATGGCGCGTGACCTCGACCGGGAGGGTCTTCCGCTTGCCCGCGGGTACCGACACGTCGAGATAGGTCGGTTCGGCCGCGATTCCATCCACCGGGCCGGACTTTCCCCAGAACGTCCCGCACACGATCCGCACACTGGTGCCGTCGTCGTCGGTTACGATCGGGATCTCGCCCGACTTCACTTCCTGATAGCGCGGTGCCGTCATCTTGAGCGCCGAGGGCAGATTCGCCCAGAGCTGGAAGCCGTGCATGCGGCCGTCCCGGTCGCCCTTCGGCATCTCCTGGTGGATGATCCCGCTTCCTGCCGTCATCCACTGGACATCGCCGGCGGCGATGGCGCCCTGGTTCCCCATGCTGTCGCCGTGCTCGACGGTGCCCGCGAGGACGTAGGTAATCGTCTCGATGCCGCGGTGCGGGTGCCAGGGGAAGCCTGCCAGGTAATCCTCCGGCCGCTCATTCCGGAAATCATCCAGCAGGAGGAACGGGTCGAACTCGGACGTATTGCCGAAGCCGAACGCCCGGCGCAGGTGGACCCCCGCGCCCTCGAGCGTCGGCTTGGACTTGATGAGTCGTTTGATCGGTCGGATGGACATGGTCGGTGCGCATCCTTCAAGTGTCTCGGTAGGTTCTCGCCCCTCAGACGTCCTTTCCGGAGCATTCCCGGTGAACGTACTCGGAATCTAACTTAGCTCCCCCGCGGGTCGCGGCCCACGCACCCTATTTATTAAGAAGCCCTCATCACCCATTCCCCGTCCCTTCAATTGCCAGTGGCAATGTTGGCTATAGAGGTGTCACCCCGCACCGTGTCACGTTGCCCACCTTATCCTGTTATCCCGCCGGCCAGTTCGCAGGTCGTGGCCGGTTCCTGCGTGGAGGCCCGATGGTGCGATTGTGCGCCGCAGGTGGAGGCCGTGGCCTGACGCCCCAAGAGGCGGCTGCCAATTCCGCCCGTGCCCGTAGGTTCCCATGAAACACGTCGATCGGAGGACGTTTCTCTGGAGACTAGGGGCCGTGTCTGCGGCCTCCGCAGTTTCTGCCGCCGTGCCCGGCATGGCGCTCCCTGCCGCCGGCCCGGTCTGGAAGCGGGCGCCATGCCGGCTTTGCGGCGTCGGCTGCGGGTTGCTCGTGGGGCTCGAGAACGGGCGCGCCGTGGCGGTGAAGGGCGACCCCGACTCGCCGGTAGGCAAGGGACTGGCTTGCGTGAAGGGCTATCACTCGATCGAAGCCCTCTACGGTCCCGATCGAATCAGGCGGGCCATGGTCCGGCGCGAAGGGAAGCTGGTGGGCGTTCCGCTGCACGAGGCATTCGACCTCGTGGCGCGCAAGCTTCGCGAGACAGTGCAGCAGCACGGCAAGGACAGCATCGCCCTCTACGGGTCCGCTCAGTGGTCCATCCCGGATGCTTACATCGCCTCGAAGCTGTTCAAGGGGGCCCTCGGCACCAACAACCTCGAGACGAGCGTGCGCCTGTATGCCGCCAGCGCGATGGCGGGCCTCCAGGCCAGCTTCGGCCTCGATGGCGCAATCGGGAGCTATGAGGACATCGACCACGCCGACGTTGTGGTGCTGTGGGACATCAACCTCGCCGAGACCGACCCGGTGCTCTTCTCCCGGATCCTGGAGCGCAAGCGCGTCAATCCTGCGGTTCGCATCGTCGGCCTGTCATCGCGCACGACCCGCACCAGCTACGCGATCGACCAGACCCTGCTGCACGTGCCACACACGGCACTGGCGATCGCCAACGGAATCTGCCAGGAAATCGTCACCCGGAAGTGGCAGCACGAGGAATTCCTCAATCGGCACGTCGCCTTCAAGCGCGGCAGGACTGGGCTGGGCTTCGGGTCGGCCGACGGCGCACTCGTTGATGATGAGCCGATCGACGCCACCTGGGGCGAGTTTGTTGCGTTCCTCTCAGAGTATCGCCCTGAGCGCGTCGAGGCACTCTCCGGCCTGGCGGCAGCCGACATTCGCTGGCTGGCGTCCCTGTATGGCGATCCACAGCGCCGGGTGATGTCCGTGTGGGGACGTGACGTACATCAGGACGTCCGTGGCACCTGGACCAACAACGCGCTCTACAATCTCCACCTGCTGGTGGGGAAGATTGCGACACCGGGCAACGGCCCACTCGCGCTTACCGGCCAGCCGAGTGGCGGGTGCGCGGTGCACGACGCTGGCACGCTGACGCACACGCTTCCTCGCGGGTTGGTGCAAAACGAAGCGGACCGCCAGCGCGCGGCCGGGATCTGGGGTGTAGCAGTCGACAAGATCGACCCGCACCCGACCGCTCCGGCCCTGTCGATGTTCCGCCGGCTCGAACAGGGCGATATCCGGTTTCTCTGGATCTCGGCAACCAATCCGATGGTCAGCCTGCCGAATCTTGACCGATACCGGCGAGCCGCGGCCCGTCCGGACCGCTTCCTGGTGGTTTCGGAGGCCTATCCGACGCCGACGACCGACGTGGCCGATGTCGTGCTTCCCGCGGCGATGTGGTTCGAGCGCGAGGGCGTGTTTGCCAACGCCGAGCGGCGGATCCAGCACTTCGAGCAGATGGTGGCGCCGCCCGGCGACGCGACCAGCGATGCCTGGCAGATGGTCGAGGTTGGGCGCCGCCTGGGCTTTGCGCAGCTCTTTCCCTACGAGCCACGCCGGTACATCACGCAGATCTGGGACGAATACAGGCGCTTTCACGAAGGGTCCCCGGGCGCGTTGCCGCCCATTGCGGCGCTGCGCGCACAGGCGGGGGTCCAGTGGCCGTACGCTGCCGGCCGCGAAACCCGCTGGCGGTACAGCACCGCTGGTGATCCCGCCGCCGACGGCACCCACGGCCGCTTCGATTTCTACGGCCACGCAGACCATCGGGCCTGGATCTGGCTCCGGCCCCATGAACCACCAGCGGAGGCACCGGACCGCGGATTCCCGTTCTGGCTTTCCACCGGCGAGGTGCTCGAGCACTGGGGCGCCGGCTCGATGACTCAACGGATCCCGGCCCTTCACCGCGCCCTGCCGCACGCCTACGTCGAAATCAACCGCGAGGACGCGAGCGAGCTCGGCATTCGCAATCGGGAGCGGGTGCGCCTGGTGAGCCGGCGCGGATCGCTCGACATCGAGGCACGCGTCGACTATCGGTCCCAGCCTCCTCGCGGCCACCTCTTCGCTCCGGTGTTCGACGAGGCAGAGCCGATCAACCGGCTCATGCTCGACGCGTACTGTCCGCTCTCCGGGCAGCCCGATGGCAGCAAGTGCGCCGTGCGTGTGGAACGGCTGGCGGCCAGGGGAGCCCCATGAATCCCGAGGGTCCGCGCCCCGCTGCCGTGGCCATCGGCCTGCTCCTGCTCGCCTCCGCGGCGACCGCGGTGGTCGCGGCGATCGTGGCAGTCAGGCGGGCGCCCGAGCCTCGGCACGAGGCGCCGGGGGTCGCCGCCGTGGCGCTGCTCGTCCCCCCGGAAGTACCGATCCCGGCCGAGGCCGATGTGTTCCGGACAAGGGGGGCGATGCTGGCCATCGAGCCGGCCTTCGCCCGGGAACGCAAGGCGCACCCGCGCACCCGGGCCACTTATCGCTTCCTCCGGGCCTATCCCGGTGCACCACCACGCATTCCGCACGCGCTCAGCCCGGAGGAGTTCCGCACTGGGGTCTGCGCGTCGTGTCACGAACGGGGCGGCTACTCGCTGCGCTTCGCGGCCTACGTGCCGGTCACGCCCCATCCCGACCTGGGCATGTGCCTGCAGTGCCACGTAGGCGACGACGGCGTGATGGGGCTCGCGTCGGCCGCCGCCGATCCCAATTCCCGCTGTCCGCTCTGCCACGGCCCGAGCGGCGGCAGGCCCCGACCCGAGGCCTCCGCAACTTTGCCGACCACGGTGTGGCCCACGCTGGTCCCGACGATTCCAGGACGGTTGCCGCCGGCTATCCCGCATGACCTCCAGCTCCGCGGCAACTGTGTGGCCTGCCACGCGGGCCCCGCGGCGGTGGCGGAACTCCGCACGTCGCACCCGGAGCGTGCCAGTTGCCGGCAGTGCCACGTGGCGGTGGATTCGGAGGCGGATCCGTTCACGCACCGGCCGTGGGACGGCAGCGGAACCGGGGCCACACCATGAACCGAGGCCCAATCCGAGTGGCAGCGCGGTGCGCCGCGGCGATCTGGCTTGCTTCCGCGTGCCGGGAGGGTCACGAGGCGCTGTGGGATCAGCCAGCGCCTGGGCCAACCGTGGCGGTGGCTGACTCCGCGGCCGTGGCACTGAAAGCGGCGCTGGAGCCCGGCGCGCTGGCCTCCGTTCGGGCGGCCCCCGTGCAAGGGTGGACGGGCCCGGGAGACCGGCCGTTCGAGGTGGCGCT
>DASTCF010000033.1:0-7798 GCA_035711365.1 Gemmatimonadales bacterium | reverse complement strand
CATCCCGGCCTTCCCGACGTCCGTGGCCATGCTCCCGAACCTGAAGCCCACATCCGGCAACACCAAAGGAGCCACCTGATGCAGCGGCAGGATTGGACCGGCGTCTTGCCGGCGATCACCACCCCATTCGCACCGGACGGTTCGCTCGACGAGGCCGCCCTGACCGGGCATGTCTCCTGGCTGCTCGACAGCGGCTGTCGGGGGATCGTCGTGCTGGGCTCGCTGGGTGAGGGAGCAACCCTGCGGGAGGAGGAAAAGCGGCAGGTGATGGAGCTTTGCGTTCGCGCCGCCACGGGACGGGCGCCGGTCATCGCTGGCATCAGCGGGCTCGCCACCGCGGAGTGCGTGGACTTGGCCCGGACGGCCGAACGCGCCGGCTGCGCCGGATTGATGGTGCTCCCGCCCTATGTGTACCGGGGAGACTGGCGGGAGACGGAGGCCCACTTTTCCGCTGTGCTCTCGGCCACGACGCTCTCCGCGATGATCTACAACAATCCCATTGCCTACGGCACCGACCTCACCGCGCGCGAGATCGAATCGCTTGCCGACCGGCATCCCAATGTCCACGCGGTGAAGGAATCGAGCGGCGACGTCCGCCGGATCACCGCCCTCCGCGTGACGCTTGGCGATCGCCTGGCCCTCCTGGCCGGCCTCGACGACATGATCGTGGAAGCCGTGGGCGTCGGGGCAGTGGGCTGGGTGGCGGGTCTGGTCAACGCGCTCCCGGTGGAATCGGTCCGGCTCTTCGAATTGGCACGGGATGGCCGGCGGGACGAGGCGATGCGGTTGTACGAATGGTTTCTGCCACTGCTCCGCTTCGATACGGTGCCCAAGTTCGTCCAGCTCATCAAGCTGGTTCAGGCGGAAGTGGGGAAGGGAAGCGAGCTCGTGCGTCCGCCACGGCTGCCGCTGACCGGTGTCGAGCGCGCCGCGGCGCTGGCCGTCATTCGCGCGCGCCTCGAGGATCGGCCGGCGATGTAGGCGGAAAGGGGAAGGAAGGAGGGCTGAGACGGAAAGGACGGTAAAGACGGAAGAGACGGAAGGTTTCATTTCCGTCCCTTCCGTCTCTTCCGACTCTTCCGTCTGCCTATCTCGCGTACCCGCCTTATCCCCCGAGTGCGATCGGCCCAAGCCATGCCAGCATCGTGACGATGACGATCACCGCCACCGCGTCGAGCAGCAGACCTGCCCGAAGCATCTGCCGCGTTCCCACCTGACCCGAACCGAAGATGATGGCGTTGGGCGGCGTCGCGACCGGGAGCGCGAATCCGGCAGACGCGGCAAAGCCGGTCACGAGCAGCAGGGAGAGGGGAGGCTGCCCGGTCGCTGCGGCGAGGGTCGCCGCGAGCGGCATCGCCATCGCGGCGACCGCCGTGTTCGAGGCGAGCTCGCTCAGGAGCAGGACCGTCACGGCGAGACCCAGTGCCACGACGAACGGCGGCGCGCCGCGCAGGACGTCCAGCCGGCCGGCGAGACGGACAGTGAGCCCGCTCGACTCCATGGCGGCCGCAAGTGAGAGGCCGCCCCCGAACAGCAGCAACACCTCCCAGGGGATCTGCCGAGCCTCGTGCCAGCGGAGCAGCGGACGCCGCTCGCCGTCGCCGGCGCGTGCACGGATGATGAATAGGAGAAGCGCGCCGGCCAGCCCGATGCCGGTGTCGGTGAGTCCGGGGATCACGTCCGTGAGCCCGGGGATCCGCACGGCGCCA
This sequence comes from Gemmatimonadales bacterium, assembly GCA_035711365.1. GTDB lineage: Bacteria > Gemmatimonadota > Gemmatimonadetes > Gemmatimonadales > GWC2-71-9 > DASTCF01. The sequence continues at coordinate 6,089 of DASTCF010000033.1, read as the reverse complement.
AAGTCCTTCGGTTCCCGGAGCACCCAGGCCAGGGCGGTCGAGCCGAAGACGGCCAGCACCCGCGCTTCGCCCCCCGTCACCGGGCCCAGGTCCCGGCGGCGCTCGCTGAGTACGAGCGTGCTTTCGAGGCCGAGCGGCACCGAACCGGGGAAGACCACATATACCAGCAGCACCCAGCAGAGCGGGAGCAGCACCGCCACCAAGGGGATGCCGAGCGCCATGAATTCTCCGAACCCGATCGGCCGCCCCGCGAGTTCAGCCGCCGATGCGGCGAGGATCAGGTTGGGTGGCGTGCCGATGAGGGTGCCCATTCCCCCGATGGAGGCCGCGTACGCCACACCGAGCATCAGCGCGGTCCGTGCGTTCGCGCCGGCGGCCTCCCAGCCGAAGAGCCCACCGATCGCGATGGCGATCGGATACATCATCGCGGCGGTCGCCGTGTTTGAGATCCACATCGAGATGAGTCCGGTCGCCAGCATGACCGCGAGGATGACGCGTCGGCTGTCCCGTCCGGCGCGGGCGACCAGGGCAAGGGCGAGCCGCTCGTGCGCGTGCCAGGACTCCAGCGCCGCGGCGAGGAGGAACCCCGCGAGGAAGAGAAAGATCAATTCGTTGGCGTAGGGTGCGGCGACCGCGGATGCCGGCAGCGTGCCGAGCGCGGGGAGGAGAACCAGCGGGAGAAGCGAGGTCGCGGCCAGCGGCACGGCCTCGGTGAGCCACCAGGCCACCATCCAGGCGCCGGTTGCGAGCACCTGGCGCTCGGCGGCGGGTAGCGGTGCCCAGACGAGCAGGGCCACGAACGCGATGGGTCCCGCCGCGAGGCCGGTGGCCTTCACATGTTCTCGACCATCGCCCGGGCGAACTCGCTGGTAGTGAGCAGCGTGGCGCCCTCCATCAGTCGATGGAAGTCGTACGTCACCCGTTTCTGCGCGATGGTCTTCTCGAGGGACCGGATGATGAGGTCCGCGGCCTCGTTCCAGCCCAGGTAGCGGAGCATCATCTCGCCCGAGAGTATGAGCGAGCCGGGGTTCACCTTGTCCTGGTTGGCGTACTTGGGCGCGGTGCCGTGCGTCGCCTCGAAGATGGCGTGGCCCGTCTGGTAATTGATGTTCGCCCCCGGCGCGATGCCGATGCCGCCGACCTGGGCGGCGAGCGCGTCGGAGAAGTAGTCGCCGTTGAGGTTGAGCGTCGCGATGACATCGTACTCCTTCGGCCGCGTCAGGATCTGCTGCAGGAAGGCGTCCGCGATCATGTCCTTGATGATCAGGCCGTCGGGGAGGCGGCACCACGGCCCGCCGTCGATCTCGACCGCACCGAACTCTTCCCTCGCGAGCGCGTAGCCCCAGTCGCGGAACCCGCCCTCGGTGAACTTCATGATGTTGCCCTTGTGCACCAGCGTGACGCTCTTCCGGTGCTGCGCGCGGGCGAACTCGATCGCCGCGCGGATGAGCCGCTTCGAACCCTCTTCCGACACCGGCTTGACGCCGATCGCGCTGGTGTCCGGGAAGCGGATGGCCGTGGCGCCCATCTCCTTCTGGAGAAATCGCACCAGCTTCGCCGCTTCCGGCGTCCCCGCCTGGTACTCGATACCCGCGTAGATGTCCTCGGTATTCTCCCGGAAGATGGTCATGTTGACGTCACCGGGCCGCACGACCGGCGAAGGCACGCCCTCGAACCACCGCACGGGGCGGACACATGCGTACAGATCGAGCTTCTGACGGAGCGCCACGTTGAGCGACCGGATCCCTCCGCCAACCGGCGTCGTCAGCGGTCCCTTGATCGCTACCAGGTAGCGGGTGATGGCCTGGAGGGTCTCGTCCGGAAGCCAGTTATCGAGCAAGGTCTTGGACTTCTCGCCGGCGAGGACTTCGAACCACACGAGCCGCCGCTTCGCGCCATACGCCTTCGTCACGGCGGCATCGAACACCAGCCGCGAGGCGCGCCAGATGTCGGGTCCGGTGCCGTCGCCTTCGATGAACGGGATGATCGGCTGGTCGGGCACGCGAAGGCGCCCGCCTTCCATCGTGATCGCCTGCCCCTCCTGGGGAGAGCTGGGGCCGCTGGATCTCGAAGTGACGGTGGCAGTCATGAGACGCTCGTGCGCATCGGGACGGTTAGTGCTGCGGGGGATGTACGCCTCAAATATATACGCTCGCGCACCCGACCCCGCCGGCTTGACATCCCGAGCGTATTATTCGTCTTTGCGGTCGGCACACGCGCGGCGGGCCCGGCGTAGGGACTCCGGAGCGACGGCGACGTGCTCGCCACGACCGGCGGCCCGGGGCATCCGGAGGAATCGGAAGTGACAGGCCGTGAGTTAGATTTCGACCCCCATACCTCGTTTGGAGCTCGCATGGTCCGGCTGGCGCGGCTTGGTCTCATCTCGGTCCTCCTCGCGCCCGTGCCCGGCGCCGTTGCAGCGCAGGCCGCCGCGCCGGCGCTGCCGACGTGGCGGATCGATGCAGGTCATTCCGAGCTCACTTTCCGCATCCGCCACTTGATGAGCCGGGTGAGCGGTACCTTTCGCGAGTGGTCCGGGACGATTCAGGCCAATCCCGCCGACTGGTCCAGCGCCTCGGTCGAAGTCTCAATCAAGGCCGCCAGCATCGACACCCGAAACGACAGCCGCGACACCGACCTCCGCTCGGAAAAGTTCTTCGACGTGGCCAATCACCCCACCATCACTTTCCGAAGCACGAAGGTGGAAGCGATCGGCACCACGCTTCGGATCACGGGCGAACTGACCATCCGTGGGGTGACCCGGCCGGTCGTGCTGGACGGGGCCGTGCTCGGGGTGAACGAAGGGCAGCGGCCGCGGGCAGGCTTCGAGGCCAGTGCGACCATCAACCGCCTCGATTACGGTGTGACCTACAACAGGATCGTGGAGGGCGGCGGGACCCTGCTCGGGGACGACGTGCAGATTGACATCGCCATCGAAGCGGTCCAGCAGGAGGGCTAGCGCGGGGGGTGGGCCGGCCCCTAGCGTACCCGGTCGGTGAGCGCCTCGAGGGAATCCGCACCGACGGTACCGGTCACCACGTACCGGAATCCGTCCTTCAAGCGCCATTCGAGGTCCCGCCTCGCCGGCTGCGCGCTCAGCGTCCGGGCGGCGGCATCCTCGTACCGCGCGGCGCGGCGCAGGGCGGCCGAATCGTCGGAGCGCTGCTGGTCGAGCACGATTCCTCCCCCCGCGTACACCACCCGCACGACCTCGCGCGTCGGATCCCCGCCCGGCACGAGTGTTCCCGGGCCCACGTCGAACCGCTCGGGTGTGAGGCCATCCACCAGGCGCACGGCACCGCCCAGCACCTGGACCGCCTGCTCCATGGTCACTGTCCGCCACCCGAGCGGAGCCGCCGCATCTTCGCGGGCGCGCTCGACGGCCGCTGCTACACCACCGAGGGCGGGAGCGGTCGGCTGCGCCTCCGCCGGTGGTTCGGCCACCCGCGCCCGGTTCTCGGCTTGCTTGCCCTCCTCGGCCGAGGGCAATTCCGGGCCCGCCGGCGGGAGCGCTTCCTCTTTCGAAGCCTGCTGGTCCCTGCCACCGGCCACTCGATCGGTCGTCGTCTCATCGGTGTTCGGTGCGGCCTTGCTCTTCGGCGACGTCGTGGCGATCGACTCCGCGCGGGCCGCGGGGTGCGTCGCCGGCCGGTCGCCCTCCCGCAATTCGGCGGGCGGCGCCCGCCTGATCGTATCCTGCCCCCAGTAGCCCAGTCCCGCCGCCAGAACGAGGGTGGCGGCCCATGCCAGAGTGGCGAAGCGAATCCTCCGGCGGCCCGGGAGCCGGGTACGTCCTGACGTGCGGGCCGGCGGCACGTCGATGGCGTTGACCAGCGAGTCCGCCTCGACTGCGAATGCCTTCGCTTCCCGGAAGCGCGTGTCACACTCGGCGCAGTTCCGGAGGTGAGCCTCGACCTTCAGGCGTGCGTCGCCCGTCAGCTCTCCGTCGAGCAGCGCGTGCAGGACTCCATCTTCAGGATGCCACATGTCGTCCTCCCTCCTGGGTCCGGAAGGCCTCCACGAGGCGCCGCCGTGCCCGGGCGAGGGTCGTGCCCACCGCCCCTTTCGCGAGGCCGAGTGCCTCGGCGATTTCGTCGTAATTGAACCCTTCGGCCTTGAGGAGAAGCGCCTCGCGGTCCCGTTCGGTCAGCATCGCCAGCGCGGCTTGCACGGCCTCCGAACGTTGCGCGCGGTCGAACTCGTGATCCGGCCCCGGCGTCGAGCTCGGGCCCTCGGCACGGAGCAGCTCGAGGCGGCGCTGCTGGCGGACCGTCCTCCGGCCGTCCTCCCGCACGAGATTGAGCGCGACGGCGAAGAGCCACGGGCGTGGATTCCGTGGCGGCGTGGCCACCGCCCGGGCGAACGTCTCCTGGGCCAGGTCCTCGGCGCGGTCGCGATCGCCCGTCCGGCGGTAGAGCACCCGGACGAGCGTGGCGTGATACTCGTGAAACAGCGCGGTCAGGTTGTCGGTCATGGGCCCCGGTCGTGGAACGGCCTTCAGGGTAGAGATGCCCCGCAGGCCGTTCCATGCACACTCCGGCTGGCTCAACGGCCCCGGAAGTCCCGGACCGTGGACTCGAGGACGCCCGGTTGCCAGCTCGTGATTCCGCCGGCTGCGATTTTCACACTCACCCGCCGGCCCGCCAGCACGACGGAGTCCCCAACGCCGAGGCAGGGTGCCAACTCCGGCATCGCGCGGACGACGGCGAAGTAGGCGTCGGAGTACGACGCCACGGTCACGATGCGCTGGGCGGTCCTGTGAGCCAGGTCGGTCCAGACCCCGTCCCGGCGGATGAAGACCCTTCCGCCCGCCCGCTTCGATTCCACGGACCGGCTCCCGGGTGCGGACGGCGCTGCATTGGCCATCCGCTCCTCCGCCGCCTCATCGGCCGCGGAGAGGGACGTGGCCTGCGCCATCTTGGAGGAGGCTTCCGCCCGCCCAAAAGCGGTTGAGCCGCTCATCCGTCGCGCGGCGGGCGCCCCTCCGAGCGCCGCAGGGTCCAACCGGTCCATGGCGACCGGCCCCTCCGCACCGGGCTCCATCACAAGATAGGAGGTGTACTCGGTGAGGATGCCGTAGCGGAGTCCGAGCTCGCGAATCTCTTCCACGAGCGCGGGGGTGGCACCCTCGAGGCGGGCGGTTCGGGTCAGCTCGCCGATCTTGCGCGAAGCCCAGAGCGGCGGGATGAACCCGTTGGAATGCTCCACCGTCCCGAAATCCGCGCGGGCGGTAAAGCGCTCGCGACGGCCCTGGCGCTCGCCCTCGAGGACGATCTCGCCGGTGCCGGTTCCCCGGTACCGGCCGAACAGCACCAGTTCCTCCCCGTAGAACAGATCGGGCAGGTCTGCCGGTTGCCGGTCGATCAGGCGGACCGGCGCGTCCACGATGCGCAGATTGACCAGCGCGGGGTGGCGGATTTTCTGGAGGAGATCTCCTACGGCCACCTCGACGCTCGCGGCGGGCGCGACATAGGAAGCACTGCCGCGGCCCTCTTTCGCGAGCCGGTCGAGCAGGAATGTGTTCACGTCGTAACCGACGCCGACGGTGAAGATCCGGCGTCGTCCAATCCGGCCAGCGGCCTGGGCCGCGATGCGGTCCGGCCGCTGCTCACCAACGGATGGCAGGCCATCCGTCATGAAAACGACAAGCGTCAGCCGCTCCGGATCCGTGTCGACGCCCAGCGCCGCATCCAGTGCGCCGGCAATGTTGGTTCCCCCTTCGGCGCCGAGCCCGTCCACGAAGCTCCGTGCGGCCGCGAGGTTGCTTCCCGTCGCGGGCGCGAACCCGTCCCGGAAGTGTCGCACGGTGCTCGAGAACGCGATCAACCGGAACCGGTCGGCCGGGCGCATGGCACCGAGTGCCTGCATCAACCCTGCCTTCGCCTGCTCGAGCTTCGTTCCCGACATCGAACCGGAGACGTCCACGACGAGGGTCAGATCCCGTGGCACGGAGGTCTCCGTCTCCGCCGCCGGCGGGGAGACGAGGAGCATGAAGAAGCCATCCTCCCCGCCTGGTGCGTGCGTCAGGACGCTGGTGCCGACCAGGCCTCGCCGGAGTGGGAGAAAGAGCTCGACGTCCCCGCTGGCCG
>DASTCF010000032.1:0-5449 GCA_035711365.1 Gemmatimonadales bacterium | reverse complement strand
GGCCGCGTTGCGCATTACGGGCCTCGATGCCGGCGCGACCGAGGAGCTGGTGCGATACGCGGGGCGCGCCCTCGGGCTGGAAGTGCAGACCGGCGAGACGTGGGCAGTGATCCTCGGCACCCGGGCCCGGCTGCAGGCGCTTGCCCGCCCGTGGGTCGGTCCCCCCGAACTCGCGGCGCTGGCCCACCAGGTCGGCCTGGCCCTTCCTGTCGAGCTGCCGGTGATGTGGCCCACCGCCCGGGGCACCGTCTCGCTGGAACAGCCCGTACTCGTCGGCATCCTCAATCTCACTCCGGACAGTTTCAGTGATGGCGGCGCCCTGCCGTCGGTGGAGGCGGCCGTCGCGCACGCCGAGCGCCTGCTCGAGGGCGGCGCGACGGTGCTCGACGTGGGGGGTGAATCCACTCGACCCGGACGGCCCGCGCCCGTGCCCGAGGCAGAGGAATTGCGCCGTGTACTTCCGGTCGTGCACGCGCTGGTACAACGCTGGCCCGCGCTGCTGATCTCGGTGGATACGGTGAAATCCCGGGTCGCACGCGCGGCAATTGATGCCGGCGCGGCCATCATCAATGACGTCTCCGCGTTTCGGCTCGACGCGGGGATGGCGGATATCGCCGCGGAGACCGGCGCCGGCGTCGTGTTAATGCACTCGCGCGGTGGCGTCACCGACATGGCAACCTACGAGCATGCTGAGTACGGCGGTGACGTGGTGGGCACGGTCATCGCGGAGCTTCGCGCCTCGATGGACGGCGCGACCGCGTCAGGAGTCCTCCCCGACCGGATCGTCATCGATCCGGGCTTCGGCTTCTCGAAGACGGTGGAGCAGAATATCTTGCTCGCCGATCAATTGGCCGCCCTGCGCGCTCTCGGGCGGCCGATCTTCGTCGGTCCGTCGCGGAAACGGTTTCTGGGCGTGATCGCCGGGCGCGAGCTGCCCGACCGCGACCGGGCCACGGCGGCACTCTGCGCGCTGGCGTTCGAGCGCGGAGCCCGCCTGTTCCGGGTCCACGATCCCGCGGCTACGCGCGACGCGCTGGCAATCGCCCACGCCCTCGGAGAACCGCGATGACGCCGTCCGATTCCCGCAGACCACCCTACGGCGCAGCACTCGTGGTGTTCGTGCTCGTACTGTCGGGGTATGTCTTCACCCTCGGCCCGACCGTGACGTTCTGGGATGCGGGGGAACTGATCGCCGCGGCGCGGATCCTCGGCATCCCGCATCCGCCGGGCACCCCTCTGTTCGTCCTCATCGCCCACGTGTGGGGAATGCTCATCCCCGCGGCCGATTACGCCTGGCGCCTCAACCTCCTGAGTGCCTGTTTTGGTGCGTTCGCCGCGAGTTTCTGGTTTCTGCTGGCCCAGGAGACGCTTCGTCGCGCGCTGCCCGGGCTCGACGGGCGCGCGGGCGATGTCGTCGCCTACGGCGGGGGAATCTCCGCCGCCCTCATCTCGGCGTTCACGTTCACCCACTGGCAGAACTCCAATGAAACGGAGGTCTACAGCGTCGCGGTCTTCACGATCGCCCTGATCTGCTGGCTGGTCTTTCGCTGGCGGGTGGCGCGCGGGACGGATCGCGCGACCCACCTTCTGCTGCTGATCGTGTACCTCGGCGGCATCTCGATGGGCAACCACCTGCTCGCGCTCCTGGTCGGGCCCGCCGTGGTGGCCGCCCTGATCGCCGCGCTCCACTCGACGCCCGCCGCGGATGCCGGGGAGCGCCGCCGGGAATGGGCCCAGGTCGCGGTGCTCGCCGGGATCTGGGCCTTGCTCATCGGCCTCGGGCTGGGCAGCACCGCCCTCATCATTCTCGGCGCGCTCTGCTTCATTGCGGCCGCGAGCTTCGCGGCTGCCGCCGGAGCGCTTCCGTTCGCCCTGCTGACACTCGCCATTTCGGCGGTCGGGGTCACGACCTACCTCTTCCTCTACCTCCGGGCGGGCCAGAAGCCGTTCCTGAATGAGGCAGACCCGTCCAACTTCGACGCGCTGCTGGCCGTCATCCGCAGGGCCCAGTATCCGCCGCGAACACCGCTCGATGATCCCACCGTTCTCCACGGTCCGGGGAACCCGGGCAGGACGCTCGGCCTCGCCTGGCTCCAGCTCCAGAACTACGTCCAGTATTTCGACTGGCAGTGGGTGCGGGGCCTGCCAGGCCGCATCGCCGGCGCGGTGCCGCTGCGCATCCTCGGCACCGTGCTGTTTGCCGCGCTTGGGATCCGCGGCCTCCTCACCCAGCGCCGGGGCGACCGGGCCGGCTGGTGGCTGCTGTTCACGCTCTTCCTGATCACGGGGCTCGGGCTGGTCGTCTACATGAACTTCAAGCCGGGGGCGAGCCTCGGCTACGATCAGTATCCCGACTCGAATGATCACGAAGTCCGCGAGCGCGATTACTTCTTCGTGGTGAGCTTCCTGGTCTGGGGGGTCTGGGCGGGGATGGGACTCGCCTCCTTCGTGCGGGGAGCCATGGAGCGGGCCGGCAAGGGAGGGCTTCGCGTGGCGGCCGCATCCCTCTTCCTCGTCGCGCTCGTTCCGATGGCGGGCAATCTGCGCGCCGCCGACCGGCGCCATGGGGTGGATGCCCGGCTCGCCGCCGATTTCGCGTACAATCTCCTCAATTCGGTTCCCCCCTACGGAATCCTCTTTACGTACGGCGACAATGACACCTTCCCGCTCTGGTGGGCCCAGGAAGTCGCGGGCGTCCGGCGGGATGTCACCATCGTCTGCCTCGCGCTCGCCAATACCGATTGGTATGCACGCCAGCTCAGGGATAACCCCGCGCGCCCGTTCGACGAAGCGACGGCACCCGCCATCTGGAAAGGGCGCAATCCGGCTCAGCCGGATTGGCCGCTCCACACCATGACGGATGCGGAAATCGAGGCCGCCGTCCCACAACAGCTCGCGCAGGCGATCACCGTCAACTACGGGCCGTTCATCCAGACCTACCCGTCCGGCTCGGTGTTCTACACCAACGATTTCATCGTCGCGCGCGTGATTCAGCAGAACCTCGGCCGCCGCCCGATCGCGTGGTCGGTGACGACCGGGAGGGATTTCCTTGGACTGGATCCCTACCTGGTCCAGCAGGGTCTGGTCTTCCGGGTGGAAACCGCCGTCCCCGACTCGACGACCGCGGGGTTCGACAGCCACCGGCTCGCTGGGTCCCTGCTCGACGTGCCGGTCACCGACCGCCTCGTCTGGGAGACCTACCGATATGGGGCGATGCTCGAGCGGCCGACGGCCGGGCTCGACGTAACCAGCCGGTCATTCGCCTCGACGCTGAGCCTGCCTGCCGCCCAATTGGCATATGCGTACCAGAGCCGGGGCGACCTGGCGCGCATGGTCGCGAATCTCGAACGGGCCGGCCAACTCTCGCCGAATCCGGCCATCGCGGCGGCGCTCGCTCAGCTCCGGGCCCAGCAATTGGGGGCTCCGCCGGATAGCAATTGAACCCAAACCATTCTATTTTTGAGAGTTATGGAATTCCCCGACCTGCCTGCGCGACTGGCGCAGGTGAGGGATGCAATCGCGCGCGCGCAGCAACGCGGGGGATGGAATCACGCCGTCCGGATCGTGGCGGTTACCAAGTCGTTCGGGCCGGAAGCGGTTCGCGCCGCCGTGGCGGCGGGTCTCACGGCCGTCGGGGAAAACCGGGTGCAGGAGGCCCGTGCCAAGCAGGATGTGCTCGGTGATGTCGCCGCCGAGTGGCATCTGATTGGAACGCTGCAACGCAACAAGGTCCGTCACGCCGTCGGCCGGTTTGCGCTGATCCATTCGGTGGATCGGTCCGATCTCGCGACGGAGCTCGACCGGCGCGCCACCGATGGGCGGCCACAGCGGATTCTCGTGCAGGTCAACTGCTCTGCCGAACCGCAGAAGGGCGGGGTGGAGCCCGGCGAACTGGCCCCGCTCCTCGATGAGATTCGTTCGCTGCGCCGGCTGGAGCTCGCCGGGCTCATGACCATGGCGGAGCTTACCGACGACGAGTCGGTGCAGCGAGCCGCCTTCGCCAAGCTTCGAAGCCTGCGCGATGAAGGCATCCGGGCCGGTCACGCGATGCCCGAGCTCTCGATGGGGATGTCCGGGGATTACCCGGTGGCGGTCGAGGAAGGAGCCACGATGGTGCGATTGGGCACGGTCCTGTTCGGAGGGCGCCTCGCATGACTGACGACACGTTCTCGCTGACCCCGCACGACATTCGGTCGCAGGAGTTTCCGCGGGCCTTCCGTGGCCTCGATCCGGTTCACGTGGAGGCGTTCAAGCAACGCATCTCGGAAGAGTTCGAGCGCGTGCTCCGCGAGCGCGCCCAGCTCGAGGAGCGTCTTCGCAATTTCCAGGAGCAGCTCCGGGCATTCCGCGACCGTGAGCGCGCGATGAACGAGGCGTTGCTTGCCGCCCAGCAGCTTCGCGTCGATGCGGAGGCCCAGGCGCGAAAGGAGTCCGAGGCCATCATCCGCGAGGCGAGAACTGACGCGCTCCGGCTGCTCAATGAGGCCCAGCTGCAGGAGCGCGAGCTTCGTGAGCGCTCGGAGGGCGTCAGACGGCAGTTCGCCGCCTTCCTGGCCAACTTCCGTTCCCTCCTTGAACGGCAGCTCGGGGAGGTCGACGGACTGCAGGCGTATGCCCAGACGGCGGCTCAGGCCCATGCCGAGCTGGTCTTGAAGAAACAGGCGTGATGCAGGTGGGATTGCTCTCCAGCCGCATCCACGACGCGGTTGAGGCTGTCAGGTCCCGCGCGCCGGGCTTCGATGCCGATGTTGCGCTGATTCTCGGCACTGGCCTCGGAGGGTTGGCTTCGGCAATCCGGGTCCAGGCGCGCGTGCCCTACGCGGAGATCCCCGGATTCCCGGTTTCGACCGTCGAGTCACACGCCGGCAGGCTTCTGATCGGTAGCCTCGGTGGGCGCCGGGTGGTGGCGATGGACGGCCGCTTCCACCGATATGAGGGTTATTCGCTGGAGGACATCGCATTTCCGGTTCGTGTCATGCATGCGCTTGGGGCTGGGATCCTTGTGGTATCGAACGCCTGTGGTGGGATGGATCCGCAGTGGCGGGCCGGCGACCTCGTTCTCCTCACCGACCATCTGAATCTGCTCGGCGGGAATCCGCTCGTCGGCCCGAATGACGAGAATATCGGACCGCGCTTTCCGGATATGGCAGCGGCCTATGATCCCGAGCTTCGGAGTCTGGCCCGGGAGACCGCGCGTGCGTACGGGCTCACCCTGCGCGAGGGCGTGTACGCCTCCGTGACGGGCCCGTGCCTGGAGTCGCCGGCCGAATACCGGATGCTTCGCACCATGGGCGCGGACGCCGTGGGAATGTCCACGGTGCCCGAGGTCATCGTGGCGCGGCATGAAGGTCTGCGCGTTGTCGGGATCTCCGTGGTTACTGATATGTGCCTCCCAGATTCCCTGGAGCCGGTCGCCCTCGAACGCATCCTCGCGGTCGCGCGGGGGGCC
>DASTCF010000031.1:0-5608 GCA_035711365.1 Gemmatimonadales bacterium | reverse complement strand
CCGGCGCTCCTCTTCCGGCATCCGCGGCGCGATGCGGATCAGCGCCTGCGCGGCGTGCAGCGCCTCGGTCCACGCGCCGCGGCGGCCCGCATTCTCGATGGCGGCGATCAGCTGCTCGATCTCGCGGACCGGCCCGACACGGATCCGCTGGCGCGCTCCCGTGGCCTCGGCGCTGGGATCGAGGAACACCAGCCCCTCGGCGTCGCGAGCCTCCTGCATCTCCCGCTTGAGCCGGGGCGGAATCGCGTCCGGGACGACGTAGGAGACCATCTCGTATTCGATGCAGGGCACCCGCGGGAGCGGCAGCGCATCGTCCCCGAGGGCCCGGGCGAGGGCATCGAGCTCCGCGGCGGGCGCACCGGCTGCGACCCGAAGGGTCTCCACCTGGCGGCGCAGCATATGGTTCTTGAGGTTGGCCTCGTCGTAGTCGCCCGAGAGCTGGAGCCCCGCATCCACGACAATCGGCTGCTCCGCCGCGATCCGGACGGCCTCCTCGAGGAGACGCGCCTGGACCGCGGCGCCCGCCGCGCCCTGGCGGTGCGCGGCGATCAGCCGGCCCAGCGTCTCGACGAATTCACGCGTCCCCGCCACCGAGGCTCCGTTCGCGAAAGGGCTGCCCTGACCCGGCGAGCCGCTCACCCAGGTCATCCTTCATCATAGTCATCCTGCCCGCATGCGCCGGTTCCAGGAAGCCGCCGGGGGAGGCCGGAAGCGCGGGAGGAGCGAAGATATCGAACGGATGGGCGGATGGGCAGATGGGCCGATGGGCGGTCGTTGCTGCCCATCTGCCCATCCGCCCATCTTTATCCCCATGCAACTCCCCCTTGCCACCGCCGGTTCCGAGCGGGCAGCCGCGGTCCTCGAAGCCGTCATCCTGATCGCGCTCACCGCCCTCTGCCTGCACCTGTTCCGGCGGTACCGGAAGCCGTACTTCGCCTGGTTCGCCGTGGCGTGGGGCCTCTACGTGCTGCGGATGGCGGCGATCCTCAGCTTCCTCAGCACGGCCAACCGAGCCTGGCTCTACTGGCACCAGGTCTTCACGGGGTGGACCGCGCTTGCGCTCCTCTGGGCCGCGCTCTCCTTCGCGCGCCAGCTCCGGTGGCGGCCGGTCTACGTCGCGGTCGCGCTCTTCCCGCCGGTGTGGTCCTACATCGCGATCTACCTGCTGCAGCATTTCCTGTGGGCGGCCGGCCCGGCGGTCCTCTTCCTCAGCCTCGCGACCCTCGCGACCGGGTGGGTGTTCTACCGGCACGGCGAGAAGGTCGGCGGCGCAGGCGCGGGCCTCCTCGCCGGGGCCTTCGTCCTGTGGGGCATCCACCATCTCGACTATGTCTTCCTGCGGGCACGCGGCGCGTGGAACCCGTGGGGCTACTACCTCGACATCTGCTTCGAGCTGGCGGTGGGCGCGGGCGTCCTGCTGCTCGTGCTCGACGACCTGCGGCGCGGACTCGGCGCGCTGGTCTCCCTCTCCGGCGACCTGCAGCACGCCGGCCGGAACGAGGATGTGCTCTCCACCCTCCTGGAGCGACCGCTTACGCTGCCGGCTGTGCGGGGCAGCGCGCTGTTCCTCCGGACCGACAGCGCGGTACGGCTGGTGCGCGGCGCCGGCGCCGCCGCGACCTGGGCCGGCGTGCCGACGCCGGAGCTCGGCGCCGCCCTCGAGCGGGCCTTCGCCTCGTCGCGGCCGCAGGTGGCGATGGCACGGGACGGCGGGCTCGCGGGACACGCCTTCGAGGCGGTATTGCCGGTGTTCCGCGGCACCGAGGTGACGGGCGCCCTGGTGATCACCGGCGACGCCCGCGACCCGTTCGCCGCCCTGGATGAGAATTTCCTCGTCACCCTGGGCCAGCAGGTCGGCGCGGCGCTCGAGAATGCCGATCTCACCCGCCGGCTCCACACCCGGACGGTGGAGCTGGCGCGGCTCTCCGCCCGCATGGTCGAGCAGCACGAGGAAGAGCGCCGCCGGCTCTCCCGTGAGCTGCACGACGAGACGGCGCAGGTCTTTTCGGCGGTCAAGATGGAACTCGGTGTGCTCCGGGACCGCGTGGCCCCGACGGACTCCACGCGGCTGGAGCACGTGTTGTCCCTGGTGGACACGGGGATCCGCGGCATCCGGAGCGTCGTCCACTCCCTCCGCCCTTCCCTGCTCGACGACCTCGGCCTCCTGCCCGCGCTGCGCTCGCTGACCACCGACTTCGGCGGGCGGAGCAGCTTCACCGTCCGGCTGGACGCGCCCCGGTCGCTGCCGCCGCTCAGCAAGGACGCGGAGCTGGCGCTCTTCCGCGCGCTGCAGGAGGCGCTGGCCAATGTGGCGCGCCACGCCGAGGCGTCGGCGGTGAACGTCGTGGTGTCGGTCGAGAACGGAGCGCTCGAGCTCAGCGTGGAGGACAACGGAAGGGGCCTCCCGCCCGGCGTCACCCCGGACACGGTCGAGCGGCCGGGCCACATGGGCATCGCCGGGATGCGGGAACGGATCGGCACCCTGGGCGGGACGGTGGAGTTCGAGAGCCCGCCAGGCGGAGGCGTGCGCCTCCGGGTGAGTGTCCCGCTGGCCGGCCCGCCCTCGCCTTGACCCGGGCTCCCCGCCTATAATGCCGCCATGACCGACCTCCCGATCCGCGTGCTCGTCGCCGACGATCACGCCATCGTCCGCGAAGGCATCCGCCACGTGCTCCTGCAGGAGCCGGGCTTCGAGATCGTGGCGGAAGCCGCCACCGGCGACGAGGCGCTGGCGCAGGCGCTCGAAATCCGGCCGGACGTCGCCGTGCTCGACATCACGATGCCCGGGCAGTCGGGGCTCGAGGTCGCCGCCGCCCTCCACGAACAGCTGCCCGACGCCCGCGTGCTGATCCTGAGCATGCACGACAATCCCGAATACGTGCTGGAGGCCGTGCGCGCCGGGGCCCACGCCTACCTGCTCAAGGACTCGGCCGCGATGGAATTGCGGACCGCCGTGCGGGCGGTCCACGATGGCGAGGCCTACTACAGTCCGCCGATCGCGGGGAAACTCTCGGAAGCGGTGCGGGGAGAGCTCGAATCCACCCAGCGCGCCCAGGCGCTGGACGCGCTCACGGTCCGGGAGCGCGAAGTACTCGTCGGGATCGTGCAGGGACGGACCAACAAGGAGATCGCGGCCCGGCTCGGCATCAGCCACCGCACGGTGGAGACGCACCGCGAAAGCGTGATGCGGAAGCTCCGGATCCGGACGGTGGCGGGGCTGACCAGGTTCGCCATGGAAGTCGGATTGGGGAAGGACTGAGGACTGAGGACGGAGGACTGAGGACTGAAGACTGAAGACTGAGGACTGAGGACTGAGGACTGAGGACTGAGGACTGGCGCGCAAAGTAATGAACAGGGAGAGGGGAACAGAAGCGAAGGCCTCTGTTCTTTCCTCTCCCTTCTCACTGCCTATCGCTTGCCCGCTTCTAACTTTCCCGCTTCGAACCGCTTACTTCCCCGCTTTGATGCTGATCTCCCGCGGGCGGGCCTTCTCGGCCTTCGGGACCAGGATCGTCAGGACACCGTGCTCCGAGCGCGCCTCGATCCGGTCGGGATCCACGCTGTTCGGCAGCGTGAAGCTCCGCTCGAACGTCCCGTAAGTCCGCTCATAGCGGTGTACCCGCTCGGTCTTCTCCTCGGCGACCTGCTGCTTCTCGCCGCGGATGGTCAGGGTGTTCCCCTCAAGGGAGATCTTCACGTCCTCGGGGCGAACACCGGGGACCTCGACGTTGATCTTCAGGTTGTCATTGTCTTCGAAGATGTCCACCGCGGGCATCCACTCCGAGGTGATCGCTCCGCCGCTCTCGGTGCCGAACGGCCAGTTGAAAATGACATCATCGAAGAGGCGCGTCGGATCCAGCAGCCGGTTCGCGACGAGGGGCCGGTTGGGCCGGCGAGTAATCGACAACATAGGGTGTCTCCTCCAAGTTACGGTCACACCGGGCCAATTTCGTTTGGCCCGTCGCCAGGAGGGGCAAGCATCACTCGTGCCGCCGTGCGGCGGTCATTCTGACAAGCTCTCCGGGCCGGAATTGCCACTCTGGCAAGCGACCGCGTGAAGGGACGTCAGAATGACATTGCTGGCGTCGAGTGAAGTCACTTCTGAAGCCACGGCCCACCATGTCCTTTGCCCGGACGGAAGCAGACCAGCCTACAATCCGCTGTAGCCGCTCACCACGGCGTTCGTGACCAGCAGGGCGGCGACACCCGCCAGCACTACAATGCCCACAACCAGCCCGACGGTCTTGTCCGTATCGGGCCTCCGGACCTCGGCCTTCATGATGTCCGAAAGACCGACGCTTACCGATCCCACATCCTTGCGAGTCCCGGAGAGGCTGTCGCCGAGGATCACCGGCTTCTCGAGCTCGAAGCGCTCGCCACTCACGAGTGTGATCCGCGCCCGCTCGATCGGCTTGGCAGGCGCCCGAAGGCCCTCGACCGGATCGACCAGCGCCTGGTAACTGGTGCAGGCAGGCACGTAGGCGACGAGGAGCACAACCGCCGTCACCTGTGTGAGCCGCATATTCGGTGTCCTCGGTCCTCAGTTCGCTCAGTAGTACCCACCATCGCCCGAGACCGTGCACGACTCCGACCCCCAGTCCGCCATCGCCGCCGCGACCGCGACCGTCAGGCCCACGAACGCCCCGATGCCGAGCACCAGGCCCACGGTCTTCTCCGGGCTGGGCTTGGCCACCTCGACCTGCTTGATGTCCGACAGCGCGATCCCCCGCTCGCCCACGCCGTAGCCCAATCCGCGGAGGGAGTCCGCCTCCACCCGGACCTTCGTCATCTCGAAGCGCTTCCCATTGACCATGGTGATCCGCACCTTGTCGATCGGCTTGGGCGCCGCGGCGATCGCCTCAGCGGGATTGGCCAGGACGTGATAGCTGGTGCAGGCGGGCAGGTAGGCGGCGAGCACCATTGCCGCGGTCCAGCGGATGACGGTCAGACGAGTGATGCGCACGGTGATCTCCCGATTACGAGTCACCGCCAGGATGCCCAGTGTGGGTCAAGCCACCGTCAAGCCGGAGCTTCCGTCTCCCCGATCTCCTGACCCGCCAACCCGCGCTCCCGCCTTCCGGCGTTCCCGCTTCCCCACTTCCCCGCCTATTTTCCCCCCATGCCCACCCCGTCCACCCGCCTCGAAAAGATTCCCACCGTCGTCGTGCCGGATCACCAGGAGCTGGCCCGCGTGGTGGCGCACCGAATCGCCGCGGTCATCCGGGAGCGCCGGGCGGCCGGCACCGGCCCGGTCCTCGGCCTCGCCACGGGCTCGACCCCGATCGGTGTGTACCGCGAATTGATCCGCCTGCACCGGGAGGAAGCGCTTTCCTTCCGGGATGTCGTGACGTTCAACCTCGACGAGTACTACCCGATGCCGCCGGACAGCATCCACTCCTACCGGCGCTTCATGCGGGAGAACCTCTTCGACCACATCGACATCCCGCCGGAGAACACCCACGTGCCCGACGGGACGGTGCCGAGGGAGGACGTGGCTGCGATGGCCGCCGGATACGAGGCCGCGATCCGCGCGGCCGGCGGGATCGACTTCCAGCTGCTCGGCATCGGCAAGACCGGCCACATCGGCTTCAACGAGCCGGGCTCCGGC
>DASTCF010000030.1:0-16854 GCA_035711365.1 Gemmatimonadales bacterium | reverse complement strand
ATCCGCTGCACCGAGATGCAGGACTGGCCCGCGTAGCCGAATCCGCCGATCACGCTCCGCTCGACGGCGCGGTCCAGGTCCGCGTCGGGCTCGAGGATGAGGCCGGCGTTGCCGCCGAGCTCCAGCGCCACCCGCTTCCGGGCCGCCTGCCGGCGGATCTCCCACCCCGCCCGGGCGGAGCCGGTGAAGGTGACCACCCGGATCCGCGGATCGTCCAGGAGCGGCGCGGCATCCTCGACGCTGCAGTTGAGGACCGTCACCCCGCCTTCGGGATACCCTGATTCGCGGAACAGCTCGCCCAGGCGAAGCGGCGTCAGTGGATCCTGCGGAGGGGTCTTGAGCACGATCGTGGCACCGCACGCCACGGCCGGTGCCAGCTTATGCGCCGCGAGCAGGGCAGGGAAGTTGAACGGGACGATCGCGCCCACGACCGAGAGCGGGAACCGCCGGGTGAGCCCCCAGCGGCCCGCTCCGTGTGGCATCCGGTCCAGAGGCAGGACCTCGCCCCCGATCCGGAGCGCCTCCTCGGCGCCGGTTTGGAACACGAACGCCGCCCGGTCGAGCTCGACCCGGGCAGCGGAGATCGGCTTGCCGGCCTCCGCGGCGAGCAGCCGTGCCAGATCCTCCCGCGCCGCGCGCAGTCCCTCGGCCACGCGATGCAGCACCTCGGCCCGGCGATATGCGGGAAGCGCCCGGGCAGCAGGAGCGGCGCGGTCCGCGGCGGCGATCGCGGAGACGACATCATCGTGGTCCGCGATGGGAGCCCGGCCGACCAGCTTGCCATCGAAAGGGGCGTGGACGTCGTGGTGGGTCATGCCGGAGAGATATCACACCATCCGGCCGCCGTCCACCGGGCCGGGATCAACGACGGTGGGAGCCTGCCTGGGCCTCTGTCCGGTGATGATCCCAGGCCCAGAGGATGAGGGAGAGGATGAGCGCGTTGAGCATCGCGCACGCGGCGGTCGCGAGGAGCCCGACGGCGCGGTAGCCGAGTAGCTCGGGGCTGACGGCGTCGAGCAGGGCGCCGATGAACGGGCTCCAGGGGAGCGTGATCCAGGTCGGGAGCAGGAGCGCCTCCGGCGCCTGCGACACGAAGGGCAGGACGGAGGCGATGATGACGAGGAGGATGTACCCCACCACGAGGGGATGCAGCCGGCCGTAGGGAGTTTGCACCATGTCCCTTGCGTCGCGGCGTCGGGGGATACGCCCTGTCTCAATGTGGCCGCTGGGAGCGGGGCCTGCAAGGGTGTGCCGGCCGGGCCCGGAAACGAAACCGCCCGGCAGCGGCCGGGCGGGGGTTCGCCGTTCATACCCCGGGATGCGCGACGCTCAGGCCAGTTTCCGCTTCGCTGACTTCGTGGACCGCTTCGCTGGCTTCTTCAGCTCGAACGTCGGTTGGAAGAGGTACTCCGGGTCGGTGTTGCGGCCGGCCCCGACCAGCGCATCGTCGCCCACAGGCTGGCGGTATACGAACCGGTCGCCGCGGAAATTACGCATCACGACCTCCTCGTCGGTGATGCTCTCCACGTACTCAGGCAGGAGCGGGATCTTCCCGCCGCCGCCCGGCGCGTCGATGACGAAGTGCGGGTTGGCGAGGCCGCTGGTCCAGCCGCGCAGCGCCTCCATGATGCGGAGACCCGTCTGGACGGTGGTGCGGAAGTGCTCGGCGCCGGCGACCTGGTCCGCCATGTAGATGTAGTACGGCCGCACCCGCGCCAGCATCAGACGGTGCATCAGCTGTTTCATCACCTCGGGGTGGTCGTTTACGCCCTTGAGGAGCACCGTCTGGCAGCCGAGCGGGATGCCGGCGTCCGCCAGCATGCCCAGGGCCGTTACCGCCGCCGGCGTGAGCTCGTCGGGGTGGTTGAAGTGCGTATTGATCCACACCGGATGGTACTTCTTGATCGTGGCGCACAGCTCCGGCGTGATCCGCTCGGGCAGGTGGCACGGCACCCGGCTCCCGATCCGAATGATCTCGATGTGCTTGATGCTCCGGAGGCGCGAGAGGATCGTGTCGAGCCGGCGGTCGTTCAGGAGCAGCGGGTCCCCGCCCGACATGATGACGTCGCGGATCTCGGTGTGGGCCTCGAGGTACTGGAAGGCCGACTCAAACTGCGACATCGGGATCTTCTCCGGGTCCCCCACCTTGCGCCGGCGGGTGCAGAATCGGCAGTAGCTGGCGCACACCGGGCTGACGAGGAAGAGGGCGCGGTCGGGATAGCGGTGCGTGATGTTGGGGACCGGGCTGTCGGCGTCCTCGTTGAGCGAGTCCACGAGACCGTCGTGGACTTCGAGCTCCTGGGCCGTCGGCACGTACTGGCGCCAGATCGGGTCGTCCGGCGATTTGATGAGGTCCACCATCGCGGGCGAGATCCGGAACTCGAAGTTCTCCGCGGCCAGCCGGAGCCGGTCGAGATCGGGGAAGTTCTCGGGGCCGAACCGGGCCGCGAGAGCGTCGAGGGACGCGATCGAGTTCTTGCGCAGGACTTCCTGCCACGTCTCCATGACCGTTCCGTCCTCCTCAGAATGCCGCGGGGTGCGTGAAGTACTTCACGTACGTGACCTGGTCATCTCCCGGCGCGTAGAAGTCCGGGATGCGGCGCACGGCGCGGTATCCGCGCGCCTCGTAGAAGCCCCTGGTGGCGGCGTAATCCGGGCGGCCCGCCGTTTCTACGATGACCAGCCGCGCCCGCCCGGCAACGCGGCGTTCCATCTCCTCGACCAGCGCCGTGCCCAGTCCCTGACCTTGCCGGGCCGGGTCCACAGCCATCCAATACAGGTCCCATGTGCCGAGGGTGCAGGGCGTGGGACCCCAGCAGATCCATCCGGCGAGACCGCCCTCCGCCTCGATACCGAGCGCCGAGTAGTCCGGGCTTCCCGCCACGGCGGCGTCGAACACTTCGAGCGCCACCGGTACTTCATCGTCACGAAACAGGCCAACCTGCCGGGAGATCGTCTCGATCACATCCCGATCAGCGGCGGCGAGCCCGCGGAACTGCCATGCAACGGCCGTGCGGGTCACGTGGTCACCCGCCCGGACAGCGTTCCCTCCGCCAGAGCCGCGCGGCCGCGGATGAGCGCTTCCTCGACCACATGCATCACCAGCGCCTGGTACTCCCAGCCGAAGGCGCGGCCCATGCGGGCGAGCCCGGCATCGCTGGACAGGTCCGGATCGGGATTCACCTCCAGCACCCACGGCCGTCCCATGTCGTCCAGGCGGATGTCCACGCGGCCGTAACCCTCGCACTTTGCCATGGCGGCCCACGCGATTCGCGCCACTTCGACCAGCTGCGACTCGAGTGCCGGCGTCACCCGCGCGGGGCAGATCGGGATCGTGTGCTGGTCGTACACGCTGCCGGGCACCCACTTGGCTGCGTACGTGACGATCGGCCAATTGCCGTCGGGGAGGCCGGTGAAGTCGATCTCGGAGACCGGCAGCACCTGGGTTCCGACGAATCCGACGTTGAACTCGCGACCGCCGACGTACTCCTGCACCAGCACGTCTTCCCACTGGGCCGTGAGCTTGGCGAGCCGGACACGGAGCTCTTCCTCGGTGCGGCACACGGAGCCCTCGTCGATTCCGACGCTGGCGTCCTCCATCGAGGGCTTCACGATGACCGGGAGCCGAATCCCCGCGGGCACCGTCGCATCGTGAACGACCGCGAACTTCGGCACGGGAACGCCGGCCGCCGCGAGCAGGGTGTTCGCCACGTGCTTCCGGTGGCAGATCGTGACCGGCCACGACCGGCAGCCGGTGAACGGCACCCGCACCAGTTCGAGGGCCGCGACCACGTAGTCCTCGAAGCGGGCGTGGCCGTTGATCCCCTCGCAGAGGTTGAAGACCAGGTCGGATGCCCGGCAACGATCGAGCCAGGAGAGATCTCCTAGGTAGACCGGCACCAGATCGGTGGTGTGGCCGGCCGCGAGGAGACAGCCTTCGATTTCCCGGATGTTGGCCATCACGGCCGCGACGTCGGCGGCGGTCCACTCGTCGCTTCCGCCGTCGTGAAGCACCGCGACTCTCAAGCCGCCGCCTCCGCCAGGAGACGCTGCCCGCTGATCCGGCGCCAGGCGATGTCGGCCACGGTCTGGATCAGGTCGTCGTAGTCCATTCCTTCCACGCGCGCGGCCTTGGGAAAGCAGGAATTGTCGCGCGGGTCGGGAAGGATGCCCGGGAGCGGGTTGAGCTCGACCACCATCGGCTGGCCCGCCGCGTCGCAGCGAATGTCGATCCGGCACCAGTCGCGGCAGCCGAGGGCGTGATAGGCACCGAGTGCGGCCGTGCGGACCCGGCCGGCGAGCGACTCGGAGATCGGCGCCGGGCACTCGTAGATGTCGAGTGGGCGGTCGAGCGTGTCCCAGATCCACTTGGCCTCGTAGCCGTAGATCGGCGGGGCGCCATCGGGCAGGTCCGCATAGCTGAGCCCGACGATGGGCAGGCACCGTGCCTCCGGACCGTTGCCGATCACGGCGACGGTGAACTCCGCGCCGGGGAGCCAGGTCTCGATGACGAGCGGCTGCCGGTAGGTCCGCAGCAGGTGCTCCGCCTGCGCCACCAGCGCCGGCGCATCGTGGCAGAGGCTCTTGACCGTGATGCCCTTGCCGCTGCCCTCGTGGGCCGGCTTGACGAACACCGGGAACGGCAGCGGCGACCGGCGCACGTCTTCCAGCGTCTCCGCGATGACAAACGGGGCGGTGGGCACGCCGCGCGCCTGGAGGACTTCCTTCGTCCGCCCCTTGTGCAGGCAGAGGCCGAGGGTCAGCGGGTCGGAGGCGTGGCAGGGGATGCCGAAGAATTCGCAGATGGCCGGGACGTGGCCCTCGCGATTCGGGCCGTAGAGGCCTTCGGCGATGTTGAACACGAAGTCGGGGCGGGCCTCGAGGAGCCGGGCGGGAAAGGTGTCGTCCGCCTCGAGACGAATGACATGGCCCAGCGGGCGGAGGGCGCGCTCCACGGCGTCGATGGTCGCGGGCTCGTCCCACTCGGCGTACAGGTCGGGTTGATCGAGATCGTCGCGGAGTTCACGGAGGGAAGTGTTGCGGGCCGCAGGGGAGGCGAAGTCCGCTCCGGCAAGCGCCGCAGCCTGAGGTTTGAGATTGAAGGCCAGTCCTATCCGAACTGCCAAGCGCCCCCCGTACAAAAAAGGCCGCCACAGGATTGAGGCGAGCCACGATGCGTTGCGTTGTCGGAGACTAAGTTAAGAAAAAGGCGAGCGGCGCACAATAGATTTTTGGCAGATTGGTCGAACGAGAATGGACTGAGGACTGAGGACTGAGGTCTGAGGACTGAGGTCTGAGGACTGGGGGCGCAGGACTGGTCTGGCTCAGTCCTCAGTCCTCGCCCCTCAGTCCTCGCTTCTCGTAGAGTCGAAACTCATAGGGAAACTCATTCTGCTCGTCAGCCGGGTGCGACTCCGACGAGACGAGCTTCCAATCGTCCAGCGGAGGAAGCTGGAGGTAGGCGTCTCCCTCGGGAGCCGCGTGGACGAGGGTGAGATACAGCCGATCCACGTGGGGCCAGGCCTGCCGATAGATCTCCGCCCCGCCCATGACGAAGACCTCCCCATCATCCTTCGCCAGTTCGAATGCCGCCTCCAGGGTCGGGGCGACCGTCACGCCGCCCGGCCGGAACTCCGACGAGCGGCTCACCACGATGTTCCGCCGGTTGGGGAGCGGCCGGCCCACCGATTCGAAGGTCTTCCGTCCCATGATGACCGTGTGGCCGCTGGTCACCGCCTTCACCCGTTTCAGGTCGGCGGACTGCCGCCACGGAAGTCCGTTCCGTCTGCCGATGACTCCGTTGTCGGCCATGGCCACCATGACCGAGGTCGTCACACGGCCACCTTGGCGGGGATTGCGGGATGCGGCTCGTACCCCTCGAGGCGGAAGTCCTCGTACGTGAAGTCGAAGAGGGACCGCACCGCCGGATTGAGCCGCATGGTCGGGAGCTTCCGCGGCTCGCGCGAGAGCTGAAGCCGTGCCGCGTCGAGGTGGTTGAGGTAGAGGTGGGCGTCGCCGAAGGTGTGGATGAACTCGCCCGGCGCGAGCCCGGTCACCTGCGCCATCATCAGGGTGAGGAGGGCGTAGGAGGCGATGTTGAACGGGACGCCAAGGAAAACATCGGCGCTCCGCTGGTAGAGCTGGCAGGATAGCCGGCCGTCGGCGACGTAGAACTGAAAGAGGGCGTGGCAGGGCGCCAGCGCCATCTGCGGGATGTCCGCGGGATTCCAGGCGCTCACCACCAGCCGCCGGGAATCGGGCCGCTCGGCGATCTGCTCCAGCACCTGGGTGATCTGGTCGATGTGGCGTCCATCGGGCGCCGGCCAGCTCCGCCACTGATACCCGTAGATCGGTCCGAGGTCGCCACCGGGGCGGGCCCACTCGTCCCAGATCGTGACGCCGTGCTCGTTGAGCCACCGGACGTTCGTGTCGCCGCGGAGGAACCAGAGCAACTCGTAGGCGATGGACTTGAGATGGAGCTTCTTGGTGGTGACGAGCGGGAAGCCCTCCGCCAGGTCGAAGCGCATCTGGTGGCCGAAGACGCTGAGCGTCCCCGTGCCCGTGCGGTCCGCCTTGCGGGCGCCCTCATTCAGGATCCGGTCGAGGAGTTGGAGGTAGGGTCTCATCTCAGGCCAGGTCGAGCCGGCGCCGTCCGTAGTCGCCGGTGCGTTCGATATCCCGGAGCGCCGACGCGATGTCGGCCGGGAGTGGGGTGGCGCCGTCACCGACCTTGAGGTCGGCGAGAGGTGGTCCGTCGCCCAGCTTCACTCCGGGGTTCAGGATTCCCGTGGGATCGAAGGCGTCCTTTACCGCACGGAACAGGTCCACGATCTCGGCGCCATAGAGCTCGGGCAGCGCCGGCGCGCGAAGCCGCCCATCGCCGTGCTCGCCAGAGGGAGTCCCGCCGAGCCCGATGACGCCCATCGTCACCTCGACCAGCACCGCCTCGACCGCCTCCCGCCATCCGGCACGATCGATCTCGGGCAGCAGGTTCACGTGAATGTTGCCGTCGCCCGCGTGGCCGAACAACACGGCCTCGAGGCCACGCTCCGCCGCCGCGCGCCGCACCAGCCGAATGTAGTCGGCGATCCGGCTGACGGGAACGCAACCATCCTCGATCACCTGCAGCGAGCGCCAATGGGTGGGGAGCGACGCGAGGATGGGGCTCGCGGCATGCCGAATGGCCCAGAGCGCTTCGCTCTCTTCCGGAGTGAGCGCCGTCTCGACCTCCGTGGCCCACTCCTTCACGGCCCGGACCGCGTCCCCCACGGCGCCGCGGGCGGCCCGCTCATCCGATCGCTCGAATTCCACCAGGACGAGCGCCTCCGCGCCGCGGGCGATCGGCGGGAGGGCCTCCGCGCCGCGATGCGTCGCGACCAGCGACAGGAATGTCCGGTCGAGCAGCTCGAGGGCGGAGGGCCGGAGCGCGAGCAGCGCCGCGACCACGTCGGCCAGGTCGTCGAGCGAGCGGAGCGCCAGGCGGAGCCCGGCCTCGGCGCCGGGCACCGGCTCGAGCCGCCACTCGATCGCCGTCACGATGCCCAGTGTTCCCTCGGAGCCGATGAGGAGGTCGAGCGGATCGCCGGAATCGAGGAAGGCATCGAGGGCATAGCCGGACGAGTTCTTGCGGACCCTCGGGAACCGCTCGCGGATGAGCGGCTCGGCTTCGCTGAGGAGGCGTTCCAGGGCGGGCCAGCCGTCGGGAAGTCGGTCAGTCGGACCGTCGGACCGTCGGTCAGTTCCGTTCTCCTCGGAGCCGCCCATCCGCCCATCCGCCCATCTGCCCATCCTCCTTGTCCCCCCATCGGCACCAACCATCTCCACCGCCCTCACCCACTGCCGCACACTCCCGCACCGCACCGACGCCGCGCCCGCCGCATTGGTGGCGACCATCCCGCCGAGCGTGGCGAAGCGCCCGCTGGATGGAATCGGCGGGAACCGAAGTCCCGCTGCGCGCGCCGCACCGTCGAGCTCCCGGGCCGTGACGCCGGCGCTGGTCCACGCGGTCTGCCGGGCGGGATCGATCTCCAGCCGCCGCGGCGCAATTCCCGTGAGGTCGACCACCACGCCGCGGCCCACGTTGCCGCCACCCATCCCGCTGCCGGCGCCGCGGGGCACCAGCGCCACGCCCCCGGCGGCCGCCCAGCGCACGAGCGCCTGCAGGTCGGCGACATCCGCCGGCACCGCAATCGCCTCCGGCACGATGCGATAGATGCCAGCACCCTCGGCATAGGCCGCGCGGGCCCGCTCATCCCGCCGGAATGCGCCGCGGATCGGCGCCGTATCCACCATGGGCGAAACGTATATCTTCCTACCCCATGCCGGACACCCCGCGCCCCCAGCTCATCCACCTCGACGTGGACCGCCGCCTCGGCCACGAGTGGGACGAGTGGGACGGCAGTCCGCTCCCGAACGGCGGGGACTTCACGACACCTCCCCACCTCTTCTTTGTGTGGTCCGCACTGGCGCTGGGGCTCTGCCTGGCTGGGGTGGCGCTGGTGCTCTTCCTGCTGGCGCCGCGCCTGGCGCTGCTGCATTCCGCCATCCCCACGGCGCTCTGGACCGGTTTCGCGATTCTGGTGATCGGCGCCTGGGCCTGGTGGGGCGCCATCCTGCTGAGCTTCCGGCTGGACAAAGTGCTTCTGCCCGGGGCGCTCGCCGAGCGGGGGCTGTTCCTCCGGCTGATGTCGGTGACGTCACGGGTGGCCGCCTGGTTCGGCCGGCGGGACTGGGTCGAGAATGCCGCGGTGCAGATCTACAACGCGCTTGCGTCCAATCGGGCGCGAAAGGTCGGGCCCGGCGAGCTGCTCCTCCTCATCCCCCGGTGCCTCTCGAAGCAGACCCTCGACGGAGTGCTCGCCGTCGCCGGGAGATACCAGGTGCCGGTCTTCGTGGCGACCCGCGGCCAGCTCGCCCGGCGCGTGATCCGTGAGCGCCGCCCGCGCGCAGTCGTAGCCGTGGCCTGCGAGCGGGACATGGTCAGCGGACTGCATGACGTCGCGGGGCGCGTGCCCGTCCTCGGCCTCACGATGACCCTGCCATCGGGGCCGTGCCGGGATGCGGTGCTGGATTTGGAACAGCTGGAGAAGTGGGTGAAGCGGTTTGTAGTTTGAGAAGCGAGGACTGAGGACTGGGGACGGAGGACTAAGCATCGCCTCACCCTCAGTCCTCGTACCTCAGTCCTCAGTCCTTCTTGTTAGCCGAGTCGACGGGTTGCGGCGCTGCTGCCGCTGCCGCCCCCGGCACCGGGTACCGCCTCGCCAGGCGCTCCGCCGTGCGCTGCACCCGCATCGAGGCTGGATTCTCCTTCGGCGCGCCGCGATCGAGCTCCCGCTCGGGCAGGGAAGGGTCGGCCATCGGACGGATGACGGTCTCGATGCGGATCCTCGTCTGCCCCGTCTGGATCGGATCCACCCAGCCGCGCACCCGGACCACCTCGGGACCCAGCCGTCGCCGGTTCGTCGGCTGACCACTCGCCGCCTCGAACCACCCCGATTCTACATATCCATCGTGGGGCTCGATCCGCGTTACCGGGATGGAGTCCTCCACCAGGGCCTCCGCAAGCGCCCGGGTTGCGTCGGCCATCGGGAGATCCACTTCCGCCTCGGCGGCGTCCGGCACCGGCCCGAAGTCGGGGCGGGTGGTTGTGGGGTTGCAGGACAGCAGAAGCAACAGGATGGGCAGATGGGCGGATGGGCGGCAGCAAAGTCGAGCACTCGGGCGGCCGGACGGTCCGATAGTCCGGCGGCCGGACGGTCCGCCCATCCGCCCATCTGCCCATCTGCCCATCAGTCTTTGTGCTCCGGCGTTCCCGGCGCGTGCGTGTGCGGAGCCGCCGGGGCGGCTGCCGCGCTGTCGATGGGTATCGTCGAGTCACGGGGCGCCATCGAATCGGCCGGAGCCGCGTGTTCGTGCTCTTCCCCGCCTTCATGCGAATGGCCGGCCTCGCGGTTCATCATCTCCGCCTGGAGCACCGAGGTCGGGATGCCGGCCGCGTGCTCGTAGACCATCTCGCCGCCTTCGCGGCTGGTGGCGACCACGAACCCCAGCCCGATGATGCCGGCGACGGCGGCCGCCCAGCGCTCGGCGCGCGCCATCTTCTTCTCCCGGAGGAGCCGCCAGATGGCCAGCACGGCAAAGACGCCCAGCGTGATATACCCGAGCCGCTCGTGGGTCTCCATGATTTCGTGGATCGCGTCACCGTGCTCGATCGCGTCCTCCGCCCGGAGACCCGAGATCACTGCCGCGGCGGTCATGACGGCGCCGACGACCAGGGTGTAGAAGGCCACTTGCCGGAAGCCGTCCTTGCGGGAGAACAGGTAGGCCAGCTCGAACCCCACCGCCACGATGAGCACGGCCGGTGGGAAGTCGTTGAGGGCGGCATGGAGGCGCGGAGCATCGTAGCCGAGGAAGCCGCCGGAGGCGGCCGCATCACCGTGGAGCAGGAGCGAGAGAAGCATGCAGGGAGTCGTGAGAAAGAGGAAAGAGAAAGGAGAAAAGAGGAATCACACACCCAGGTCCACAGGAGCCGGCGGAGTCACGCTGTAATCGTAGAACCCCTTGCCGCTCTTCCTGCCGTACATCCCGGCCATGACCATCCGCTTGAGCAGCGGCGGCGGGGCGTACCGCTTCTCGCGGTACTCGTCGAACATGATCCCGGCGATCTTGTAGGTCGTGTCGTTCCCCACGAAATCGAGCAGGGTGAGCGGCCCCATCGGGTAGCCGCAGCCGAGCTTCATCGCGTTGTCGATGTCGGTGGTGCTGGCCACGCCGGACTCGAGCGCGCGGATGGCATCGAGCAGGTAGGGGACGAGCAGCAGGTTGACGATGAAGCCGCTGTTGTCTTTGGCGGCCACCGCCTCCTTGCCGAGGCTCTTCGCGAACGCGAAGGCGCGGTCGAACGCCGCGGACGACGTCGTCACCGTCCGCACCACCTCGACCAGCTGCATCAACGGCACCGGATTGAAGAAGTGGAGCCCGACGAAACGGTCGGCGCGCTTCGTGGCGGCGGCCATCGCAGCGATGGTGAGGCTCGATGTATTGCTGGCGAACAGAGTGTGGGCAGGGCAGAGGTCATCGAGCTGCTTCCAGAGGTCGTTCTTGAGCTCGAGATCCTCGGTCACGGCCTCGATGATGATATCGCAGTCCCGGAGCGCCGCCACGTCGGTCACGTAGCTCAGGCGCGCGAGGGTCTTGTCGCGGTCGGCCTGGGTCATCTTGGCCTTCTCGACGAACTTGTCGAGCGACTTCACGATCCCGGCCTTGCCCTTGGCGAGCGGCGCCTCCGCCACTTCGCGCACCACGGTCGTGTAGCCGGCGGTCGCGGCGACCTGGGCGATGCCGCTCCCCATCAGGCCGCAGCCGAGCACGCCGACCTTCCTGATCTCTGCCATGGAACTCTCTGGGTGATTCAGGGTTTGAGGGCCTTCCGGACTTCCTGCACGATGGAATCGAGGACCCGGGACCGGGGCGGCAGCTCGTTGGCGGGCTTGGTGCGCCCCCGCTCGAGGTGGTCGAGTACCCGCTCCAGGCCGAGGCGGGAACGCTCCGCGACCGCCATATAGGGCCGGGTCACCCCGTAGGCCGCGGCGAACGAGAGCGGCAGCGGGCCGAGCAGCGTGAGCCAGAAGGCATTGAGCGCCGCGAGGACAAGGGTGCCGGCGAGCCCGAGCGAAAGCACCGCGGCGGCCCCGCCGATGATGGCCCCGCGCGTGGCACGGAGCTCAGCGGTCAGATGCACGTGGCAGTAGCCCGACTCGAGCGGCGTGATCGTGGCGCCCACCGTCCCGGCGCGGGACAGCATGGCGGGCCGGTTGCCGCCGAACATCGCCGCGGAGCGACGGATAGCGGACTGGATCCCACGGAGCGGCTCCCAGGTGATCCGGCCGGTCTGGTGCCGCTGCACTGTCAGGAGCTCGTGCCGGTCCATCCAGTCGAGCAGCTGCTCTTCGATCACGTCGGTCGTGCCGACGACGACCCGCTCCGCGTGCACCTGGCCCGGGCCCACGAGCGTGTCGAGCCAGCCGGCCACAGCGGGGGTGGCCCGGACCTGCTCCTCGAGCAGCGCCTGGCGCAGGTACTGGGCGGGGATGCCGACTTCGCGGCCCAGGGCCAGTACCTGCTCCTCGGTGAGCGCATCGCCGACATCGCGCTCGCCGGTCTGGAGCTCGGTCGCGCGCTGGATGATCCGCTCGAGGGTCGCGCGGTCGATACGGGCGGGAAGGTCGGGCGCCATCTATTCTGTCGCCGGCCTCTTCGCCATCGCCGGCTGGACCTGCGGCAGCGCCGACAGCGGATCCGGGGCGGGCAGCGCGCCGGGCTTGGCGCTGGCGGCGAGCGCCCGGTCGGCCATCTGCATGAAAGGCCTGATCAGGTCGATCGGCAGTGGGAAGATCGTGGTCGAGTTGTTCTCCGCCGCGATCTCGGTGACCGTCTGCAGGTAGCGGAGCTGGATTGCGCTGGGCTCTTGCGCGAGGGTGCGCGCCGCCTGCGCGAGCGTTTCCGAGGCCTGGAGCTCCCCCTGCGCGTTGATCACCTTGGCCCGGCGTTCGCGCTCGGCCTCCGCCTGGCGGGCCATCGCGCGCTTCATCTGATCCGGCAGGTCCACGTCCTTCACCTCGACTGCCGACACCGCAATGCCCCACTCGTCGGTCCGCTCGTCGATGATCTTCTTGAGCACCGCGTTGATCTTCTCGCGGTCGGAGAGCAGCTCGTCCAGCTCGACCTCGCCCAGAACCGAGCGCAGGGTGGTCTGTGCGAGCTGGCTCGTGGCGTAGAGGTAGTCCTCGATCTCGATGATCGCCCGGGCCGGGTCGCTCACCTTCATATATAGGACGGCGTTTACCTTGACCGAGACGTTGTCGCGGGTGATCACGTCCTGGGGCGGGATGTCGAGCGCCATCGTCCGGAGCGAGACCCGCTTCAGGTGGGCGAGCCCGACCGGGAGGAAGAAGAGCCCCGGCCCCTTGGTGCCCCAGTACTTGCCCAGGAAGAAAGACACTCCGCGCTCGTACTGCCGGAGCACGCGCAGGCTCGCGAACGAATAGAGCAGGACGACGGCGAGGGCGCCGAGCATCAGGTCCATCGTGGACTCCTAGGCCGGGAAGGCCTCGACGATCACCGCCGCGCCCTGGCCGCCGCCGATGCAGGCACTGCCGAGGCCGTACCGCTTGCCCAGCTTCCGCAAGGCGTGCAGCAGGTGCAGGGTGATCCGTGTGCCGCTCGCGGCGAGCGGATGCCCGATCGCGATGGCTCCGCCGTGGATGTTGGTGCGCGCGCGGTCGAGCCCCAGTTCCTTCTCGACCGCAAGGTACTGTGCCGAGAACGCCTCGTTCACCTCCACGAGGTCCATCTTGTCGAGCGCCATTCCCGCCTTGGCGAGCGCCTTCCGCGCCGCGGGAGCGGGGCCGATTCCCATGAATTTGGGCTCGACCCCGACCACCGCCCACGAGACCAGCCGTCCGATCGGCTTGAGCCCGCGCTTGCCGGCACTGGCCTCGCCGGCCAGCACGACGGCGGCGGCACCGTCGCAGATGCCGGAGGCGTTTCCGGCCGTCACGACGCCGTCCTTCTTGAAGTAGGGCGGCAGCTTCGCGAGCCCCTCGGCGGACGTGTCCGGCCGCATGTGCTCGTCCGCGGCCCAGGGCTCATCCTGCTTCGTCTTGCGGTTGCGGATGGGGATCGGCGCGAGCTCGTCGGCGAAGACGCCGTCCGCCCAGGCCGCCTTCGCGCGCTGCTGGCTCGCGAGGGCGTACGCATCCACTTCCGCCCGCGGGATGCCGTACTTGTCCGCGAGATTCTCGGCCGTTTCCGCCATCGAGAAGCCGCACTGCGGATCCTTGAGCGATTCCCAGAGCAGGTCCTCGAATGGGGCGGACGGGCCGAGGCGAACGCCCCAGCGCGCGCCCCGCACCACGTGCGGCGCCTGGCTCATGGACTCCGCGCCGCCCGCGAGCACGATGTTCGACTCGCCGAGGAGGATCTGCTGGGCGCCCTGGATGATGGACTCGAAGCCGGACCCGCAGAGCCGGTTAACGGTGACGGCGGGGGTTTCGATCGGGAGGCCCGCGCGGAGTGCTACGTGGCGGGCGAGGTAGATGGCGTCGGCGGAGGTCTGGAGCGCGTTGCCGAACACGACGTGATCCACGTCGGCGTACTCGATGCCGGACCGGTCGAGCGCGTGCTGAGCGGCGTACTTGCCGAGCTCGGTGGCCGTGAAATCCTTCAGCGTGCCGCCGAAACTGCCGAAGCCCGTGCGTGAGCCCGACAGGAACAGCACGTCGGTTGCCTGACCCTGCGTCTTCATGACCGGTCTGCTTCCTCGTAAGGGGTCGCTGGGAAGGCCCGAAATATGCCCGGGTCGGCGACCCCATACCAGCCTCACCCCCGTCCCCTCTCCGCATGGCGGAGAGGGGGGCGATACGGTGCAGTTCCCCCTCTCCGTTGTACGGAGAGGGGGTTAGGGGTGAGGCGGCCACCGCACGGAGCGGGGGCCAGGGGGTGAGGCTACTCCTTCGGCGGTTCGGTCGCGCCGCGGGCGGTGATCGTCAGCGTCACGGGGTTTCCCGCACGCATGCCGGTCGCGCGGACGTAGAACTCCCCGTCCGACCGCGGGCGGATCTCAAAGGTCTGGCCTCCGGTCACGCCGCCCCCTCCCATCAGGGGGGCGACATACGGGCGCTGGGTGCCGGGCATCCGGGGCTCGATCACGAGCTGAATGCCGGTCTGGTTGGTTTCGGCGTGGTAGAGACAGCCGCGGACCAGCATGACCGTCACACGCTCGCCGCTGCTGGAGAACTGATTGTTCAGGATCTGGGTGCCGGCCGGGACCGTGCACGTCGCCTCGCCCTGGGCGGTGACACCGGCCGCCGCCGCCGCGGCGCCTTCGGGCGCGGGGGCGGCTGTCGTGCCGGTCTGGGTGCCGGAGCTGCAGGCGGCGAGCAGCAGCAGGCCGGGAATGAGCCGAGTACGCATGGAACACTCCGTGATTGGAGGATGATTTCGCTTGCCGGCGGTTGCACGCCGGTGACTAACCTACCGCAGGGCCTCCTGAAGCGCTTTGGCGACGTCCCCGGTCGTGCCGGTGCCGCCGAGGTCCGGTGTGACCGGCCCTTCCGCAACCACACGGGACACTGCCTGCTCCAGACGAAACGCGCCCGCCCCGCAGCCGAGCCGCTCCAGCATCAGCGCGCCGGTGAGCACCGTGGCGATCGGATTGGCCAGCTGCCTGCCGACCAATCCGGGCGCCGACCCGTGCACCGGCTCGTAGAGTCCGGGCCGGCCGGGATGGAGGTTCGCGCTGGCGGCGATGCCGAGCCCGCCGACCAGCCCTGCGCCCAGGTCGGAGAGGATGTCGCCATAGAGATTGGTCGTGACGATCACCTGGAACCGCTCGGGCTCGCGAACAAGCTCCAGCGCCAGGGCATCCACGTAGCGGTGCTCCTGCTCAACACCGGGATAGCGGGCGCCGATCTCCTTGAAGAGCTGCCCCCAGATCCGCTGGAACGGGATCGCGTTGGACTTATCGCTCATCGTGACGCGGGTGCGGCCCCGCTCGTTGGCCCACATGAACGCGGCTTCCAGGATACGGGTCACACCCTTCCGCGTGTTGATCTCTTCGGAGACGTGCACCTCGTCCGCCGTCCCCACACTCTCGGACCGCCCGTAGCCGAGGTATTGCCCCTCCGTGTTCTCGCGGAAGATGACGAAGTCGATGCCGGGCTTGCCGTCGCGCCGGAGCGGGGAGAGCCGCGGATGGTACAGGCGGGTCGGGCGGAAATTAATGAAGAGATCGAGCTTGAACCGGAGGCCCAGGAGGATGTCGCGGGCGTGTTCGTTGCCGGGGACGCGCGGGTCGCCGAGGGCGCCGACGAAGATCCCGTCCACCTCGTCCTTGAGGTAGTCGAAGCCCTCGTCGGGGAGCGTCTCGCCGGTGGCGAGGTAATGGTCGGCGGAGTAGGGCAGGAACCGGGTCACGAGCTCGAGCGACTCGGCACGCGCCGCCGCCTCGATGACCGGGAAGCCGGCTTCGATGACCTCGGGGCCGATCCCGTCCCCGGCAATGATCGCAATGGTCGCCTTCCGGGCGGTCACGATGTCACTCCGTGAAGCTCCTCTCCGCAGGTGACGCAGTAGCGCCACCCGACGTCCACGTCGGCTCCGCACTTGCCACACTTGCCGACATCCTGGCCCATCCCGCAGTGGGGACAGAAGTTGACCTGTCGCGTCGCGGGAAGGACTCCGCCGCAGAACGCACACCGGATGACGGCCGGATGCTCGACGACAAACTCGAGGGGGCTCGCCCCTTCGGGGCTCGCCGGCGGACGGGTGGTCAGGCGGTCGGGCGGTCCGTCGGTCAGACGGTCAGGCGGTTCGTCGGTCCCGAGTTCTGTCATTCCGACCCGCTGACCCGCTTCCTCGCTTCCCCGCTTCCCCGCTTCCCCGCCTTCCCGTGGCGCATACCTCTCCTCCGCTCCCCCGTTCAGCGCCTCCGCCATCGGCTCGGTGCGGAGCACCAGGTGCGAATCCGATTTCCGCCGAATCACGTCCAGATCGGGAAGCGGCCGCTGCACCTCCGCGGCGAACTCCCGCTGGGTCGCGGAATCGGCCTGTGCGAAACCGCCCTCGCCGGCGCAGAGTCGGATAAGGAGCGTCTCGTATTCCTCCACCGAGTTGAGGGCGAGGTGGCGCCTCGCCTCGCGGTAGGGCAGCACCCGCGACACCTCGCCGATGGCGAGCGGCTGGTGCAGCCGTGCGGGATTCTGCCCGGCGAGCGTCTGTACCAGAACGCGGAAGAACTGCTCGAGCTCGGCCACACACCCCTCGCGCAAGAGGAAACGCGGATACAGCTTAGGA
>DASTCF010000029.1:0-2553 GCA_035711365.1 Gemmatimonadales bacterium | reverse complement strand
CTGATGGAAGTGAACGGGCGCCTCTGGGGTTCGCTGCAGCTCGCCGTCGATGCCGGGGTAGACTTTCCCGTGCTCGTGGTCCGCGCGGCGCTCGGCGAGCCACTGCCCGAGGCGCCGCCTGTCTATCGGGTGGGAGTCCGGCTGCGCTCCGTCTGGGGCGACGTGGATCATCTCCTGACCCGTCTCGTGCGCGGGCGCGGCCAGCTCCAGCTGGCCGCCGGCACACCGGGTCGCGTCCGGACGCTGGTGCAGTTTCTCACGCCCCACCGACGGGAGCGCGCCGAGACCCTCCGCTCCGATGACCCACTGCCGTTCGTGGCCGAGACCGTGGACTGGCTGCAGGATCTCGTGCGGGCGCTGGGACGGCTGCCGGGGAAGCGCCGGTCGGGAGAGTCGCCGCCCGCGATCGTGCTCGGCACCTCGATCACCGCCCTGGGTGTCCTGCGGGCGTTCCGCGCGGCCGGACGGCGCGCGTTCCACCTGCCGGAGGGCAAGAGCTCCATCCACCTGTCCCGGGCGTATCACGCGTTGCCGCGCCCCGGAGGCTCCGCACCGGCGCGGATCGATCTGGACGGCTGGCTGCGGCAGCTGCCGATCGAGCGCGCCGTGCTGGTGCCGTGCTCCGACAGTTGGGTGCGGAGGGTGGCTGCGCTCGATCCCGGGCTGCGTGACCGTTTCCCTGCGTTCGTCGCGACGCCGGAAGTGCTCGAGCTGGTCACCGACAAGGCCCGCTTCGCCGAGCTCACGACTGCGCTCGGCGTCCCGCACCCACGGACCTGGCCGATCAACGGGCCCGAGGACCTCGCCGGCGTACCCGAGAGCGTCCTCGACGCGGCCTTCCTCAAGCCGCGCGATTCCCAGGCGTTCTTCGAACGGTTCGGCACCAAGGCCTTCTGGGTCCACTCCCGCGCTGAAGCGCGGCAGCGGCTGACAGATCTCGCGCCTACCGGGCTGGGCGTGGAGCTCCAGGAGTACGTACCGGGTCCGCCCACGGCACACTACTTTGTGGACGGCTTCGCGGACGACACCGGCCGGGTGCGGGCCGCTTTCGCCCGGCAGCGTCTGCGGATGTACCCGAGGGACTTCGGCAACAGTACCGTAATGCGTTCGGTGCCGCTGGCCGAAGTCCGCCCCGCCCTCGAGTCGGTCGAGCGGCTGGTGCGGGAGACCGGCTACCGCGGCGTGTTCAGCGCAGAGTTCAAGCGGGATGCCCGCGACGGACTCTTCAAGGTGCTCGAGCTGAATGCCCGGCCCTGGTGGTATGTGGAATTTGCGGCGCGGTGCGGAGTGGACGTATGCGACTGGGCGTACCGTGCAGCCCTGGGATCGCCACCGCCCACCCCGCGCTCCTACGAGCTTGGGGCGGTCTGCACTTATCCGTACTACGACTTCTATGCCGTGCGCGCCTTGCGCGGGGAAGGAAAGGCGACGTGGGGAGATTTCTTCCGCACGCTGGTTGGAGCGGACCAGCCGGTGTTCCGCTGGTCCGATCCGCTCCCCGCGCTGTCGGATGTCGTCCGGATGTTGTCGCGGGTCCGGGTCGGCCGGCGTGCGGCTCCCCTGATGGCAGACCGCCGCAGAACGCCGCGCGTCGCCGGGGCGCAGCAACCCTGAAATGAGCGCCCAACTCGCCGTTCGTGAGCTGCCGGCGTCAGAATTCGACGCCTGGGACCGGCTCAATGCCGCCTCGCCCCAGGGAAGCCCCTACAGCACCCCGGCCTACCTCGACGCCCTCTGCACTGCCGCCGGTGGAAGTTTTCGCATTCTCGCTGTCGACCGGGGCGGGCAACTGGCCGGTGGCATCGGGCTGTACGAGCGCGACACGTCGGCCGGGCGGTACGTCTCACCCCGGTTGCTCCTGTACTACCTGAGTCCCGTTCTCGCCTCGCACGAGACCAAGTACCCGTCGCAGCGGACCGCGCGGGGAATCGAGGTCCTCGGCGCGCTCGCCGAGGCACTCGTCGCCCGCGGATATGGCAGCGTCACCCTCAAGTGCCGGCACACCCTTGGTGACGTGCGGCCCTTCCTTGCCCGTGGCTGGTCAGCCCATCCGAGCTACAGCTACGTGATGGACCTGACAGACCAGCAGGCCGCATGGGGGCGCGTCGAGCAGAATCTGCGGCGCCTCGTGACCCGGTGCACGGAGCAGGGCATCACGATGTCGGAGGATGACGACTTCGCAGCGTTCAATCGCCTGCACGAGGTGACCCTGGGGCGGAAGGGGGCCGCCGTCTACCTGCCGGCCGGGCCCTTCCGCGCCTGGTTCGAGCGGCTCAGAGCGGTGGGACTCTGCCGGCTGTACCACGCGCGGATGCCGGACGGGAAAGTGATCGCGTCGCAGCTCGTGCTGACCGGGTCGCATCCGCTCAGTCATACCGTGAGCGCTGCCGCCGACCCGGCGTTTCTCAACCTCGGGGTCAATGCCTTCCTTCGCTGGCGCGCGGCCGAGGCGCTGTCCGCCGCCGGCTTCACGGCCAATGACCTGACCGATGCGGCGCTCAACCCGGTGACTCACTTCAAGGGCCAGCTCGGCGGGGACCTCGTGATGTGCCA